>DATJAK010000088.1:0-60390 GCA_035516375.1 Bryobacteraceae bacterium | reverse complement strand
CCCGGCGCAGGTTCGAAAGAAAACCCAGGCCGATGGCCACAAACCTGTTCCAGCACTTGTTCCCTCTGCTTCCTCTGCGCGCCAACCTCATGGAGCACTGCAAACCCACAAACTCCACGCGCACGCTTAGCCTGTGTTCCTCTGCGTCTCGGCGTCTCGGCGGTGAATTCGTACCTGGTCTCGGCGGTGAATTCCTAATGGCTCCCCGCGCCGGGATAGAAATGCAGATCCACCGTGTACCCCGGCAGATCGACGCGCACGAAATACCGGACGTCGATCCGCCGGCCTTCCGGTGGATGTTCGATCTTGATGTTGTCGCTGCGGACAGGGAGCCGCAAATCGTGGGCTCTATCGAGGACCCACGTGCGCATCACATCGTCGGATTGCGAGGCTGTGTCCGGACGCGTGGCGATGTCCGTTACGAAGTTCTGCAGCTCCATGTTGTGGATGTAAATGGGCGCGAACGTAGCCACCAGGATCAGCAGCACGGCCAATACCACGATGCCGGCGGCGACGCGCCACAATGGCACACCCTTCACGGCCGATGACCGTAGTCTTTATGGGCGGCACTGGCGGAGCAAAGGTCTTCCCAGAGATCCTGGGAACTTGCCCATTCCGCGGTTTCCAGTCCCGAAATCTGCAGTTCTTCTTCCTTGAGCGTTCCGTGCCCGTACGGGCAGATGTACTCGATGCGCGGCCGGCCAAATTGCAGCATGCGGCTCCACGAGCCGGTCAGGACCGGCATCCGTAGACGGCGCAGGCAGACGCGGCAGCGGCGGCGTTGATCCCAAATGATCAGGTAAAGGGCTCCGGAGGCCAGCAAAAACCAGCCCAGCAGCGCCAGGTTGCAGAGCAGGGCCTGCGTCCCGGTCTCCAGCGGCCAACTGTCTGGCGCATTCGTTGGTTTTCCGGGAAATAGGGTGGCAAGCAGCGCTAGCAAACCGTAGAGTGGCGCAGCCGCCGCGGCCAGCTTGGCGGCGAAATAGGCCCAATAGCGCATACTAGTTAGACTCCCCAATGTGATTCTAGTTTCCAAAAGTCTGACGCACGGAAGCAAGAAAATTCACTATTCCCTAAAGAAATGACGGGCGATAAAGAAAACGTTAGCGGGGCGCTCCGCCAGACGGCGCATGAAATACGGGTACCAGGCCTGTCCAAACGGCACGTACAGCCGCAGCCGATAACCTTGGGCAACTAATTGCCGCTGCAAGTCGCGCCGGATTCCATACAACATTTGGAATTCGAACTGGTCGGCGGCAATTTGCCGTTTGGCCGCGTACGCCTTGGTCTCGTCGATAATCCTCTCGTCGTGCGTGGCAATGGCCGGATAGTGGCCCTGGTCGAGCAGCAGTCTCATCAACTCCACATAGTTCCGGTCCACATCCGCCTTGTCGGGGTAAGCCACCGCCGCCGGCTCCAGGTAGGCTCCCTTGCAAAGCCGCACGCGGATGTCGCGGGCGCACAGCCGCTCGATATCCGCGCGGCTTCGCCGCAGGTAGGCTTGAATCACCGTTCCGACACATCCGTACTGCGCATGCAGATCTTCCACCAACTGGATCGTCCGGTCGGTGTATTCGTGGGACTCCATGTCGATGCGGATGAAGCTCGAAAGCGAGTTGGCGAGCTCGACCAGCTGCGCCACATTGGCGCGGCACTGCTCGGCGGAAAGATCGAGCCCGAACTGGGTCAGCTTCAACGAGACGTTGCCGCGGATGCCATTCTCGTGGATGGCGGAGAGGGTCTTGATGTAGACGTCGCGCGCCCCGGCGGCCTCTTCCAGCGAAGTAACACTCTCGCCGAGGTGATCGAGGGTCAGGGTGAGGCCTTCCGCATTGATGCGGCGGCCGGCAGCCAAAGCGTCTTGGAGAGTACTCCCAGCCACAAACCGCGACGCCTGTCTTTGAGCGAATCGGGAGTATTCCACCCACCTTCTCAAGTGCCTCTGACGCGAGAGGAACAGGAAGAGGCTGCGCACGACTTCAGCCTAGCATCCTGCATTCACCGCCGAGACGCCGAGCCGCAGAGGAAGGCTAGGCTGACCGGCGCGCGTGTAGTTTGTGGGTTTGCGGTGTTCCATGCGGTTGGCGCGCAGAGGGAGCAGAGGGAACAAGTGCTTGCCGAAGCTCCCGGCGAGGATCGCGAAAGAAGCCCAACCTGACGCGATGACTTGTTCCAGCACTTGTTCCCTCGGCCACCTCTGCGCGCCAACCTGAAGCGCCTTCACGGCCTCAACCTACGCCGGCCGGCCCGCCATCTTAGCTTTTCCTCTGCGTCTCGGCGTCTCGGCGGTGAACTCACTATGATAAACTCCCGCCAAATGACCATCCTCCGCTATTTCACCCTCATCTCCGCCGCGGCTCTGCTCTTGCCCGCACAGCCCCGCACCCTCGATATCTACTGGGTCGACGTCGAAGGCGGCGCGGCCACGCTCATCGTCACGCCCTCCGGCCAGTCGATGCTGGTCGATACCGGCAACCCCGGACCCGACGACCGCGACCCCAAGCGCATCTTCCAGGCCACGAAAGTCGCCGGTTTACAGAAGATCGATATGCTGGTGACCACGCACTACCATGGCGATCACGTCGGTGGCGCTCCGGCTTTGTCGCGCATGATTCCGATCGCGAAATATTACGATCACGGGGATTCCATCGAGGCGGCCAACAACGCGCAGACCGCCAAGCTCTGGGCCGATTACCAGCAGATCTCCGCAGGCAAGCGCACCATCGTCAAGCCCGGCGACAAGATTCCGCTCAAAGATCTCAACGTCACCGTAGTCACCGCCAATGGCGAAGTGATCGCGAAGCCCATCAATGGCGGTGGCCCCAACGAATATTGCAAGGACGCCCAGCAAAAAGATACCGACAAGACCGAGAACGGCCGCAGCACCGGCCTGCTGATCACTTACGGGAAGTTCAAGTTTCTCGATGTCGGCGATCTCACTTGGGATCGCGAAATGATGCTGGCGTGTCCGGTCAACAAGGTCGGAACGGTGACGCTCTTTCAGGCCACCCATCATGGATTCGTCAACGGCATCTCGGGCGCGCCGCCCATGGTCTGGGCCGTGAAGCCTCAGGTAGTGGTGGTCAACGACGGGCCGCGCAAAGGTCTGGAGGGGAATACCTACGAGGTGATCGGCAAGATCCCCGGCCTGGAAGACATCTGGCAGGTGCACCGCGCCTTGAAAAACGACGCCGCTCACAATACGCAGGAGCAGCTAACCGCGAACCTCGAAGAAACCGCCGATTGCAAAGGCCGCTGGATCAAAGCTTCCGTTTCGAGCGACGGCAAGTTTACCCTCACCAACAGCCGCAACCAGTTCAGCAAAACCTACATGGCGCGGTAGGGGCAGAGCGTGGCCCCGCCCCACAGTGGCTGGCGAACGAAACTTAGCCGTTCTTCCGCTGGCTGCGAAAGTGCGCGCCTCTCTGATGGAGGTTCTGCTGCATCTGGTCAGCCTTGGCGCGCTGTTCCGGAGTCAACGTAGAGTAGAACTTGCCGAACGCTTCGGTCCGAATCACGGTCATCTGGCCCAGCAATTGCCCTTGCTGCGCGGCAAGCTGTTGCACTTGAGCATCGTTGTTGCCTGCTTTGGCCGCCGCCACGAGTGCCTGGCGATTCGCTTTCAATTGATCGCGAAGCGGTTGGGCTGTCTGGCGAGCCTGCTGGAAGATGGTCTTGGCCTGCGCCTTTTGGGCGTCGGTCAGGTTCAACGCTTGCGTCAGGCGCGCGCGATGCTGACCAACGAAGTGATGACGGCCCGCCGGCGGGTTGGGCGACGGTGTCGAGGACGACGCTTGCGCGAATACCAAACTGGTGGCGAGCGCCGCGAATGCTGCTAATTTTACGAATTGACGTTTCATAGTGGATACTGCCTTTCCATCCCCAATGTAAGAATCCGGTGTAAACGCGCTTTGTCTTGTCGGTAAAAGTGTGTAAATCCGGATTTACGAACTCTTACACGCGGCTTATAATGGCCCGTGCTACATTTGGGCCGTGCAGATCCTGCTGGTGGATGACGATGCCGAACTCTGCTCGCTTCTCACGGAGTTCCTGAAGCGCGAGGGCTTCGCCATTACCTGCGAGCACGAAGGCAATCGCGGCCTCGAGCGGGCTTTGAGCGTGGACGTGGCCCTGGTCGTGCTCGATGTCATGCTGCCTGGCATCGATGGCTTCGAGATCCTGCGGCGTCTCCGCGCGCAAAGCAAAGTTCCGGTGCTGATGCTCACGGCGCGCGGCGAGGATGTCGATCGCATCATCGGCCTCGAGCTCGGCGCCGACGATTATCTTCCCAAGCCTTTCAACCCGCGCGAGCTGGCCGCACGCATCCGCGCCATCCTGCGGCGCTACGAGCAGCGGCCGCCAGCCGCTTCCGGACACCTGGAAGTGAATGGCATCGCGCTCGACCCGGCCAGCCGCGAAGTGCTCGCCCACGGGAAGCACGTAGAGCTCACCACCTTTGAATTCGACATTCTCGAGATGCTCATGCGCGCCGCCGGCCGCGTGCTTTCCCGGGACGCGCTGATGGAAAATTTCTACAACCGCAAAGCCACGCCCTTCGATCGCTCCATCGACATGCACATCAGCCATTTGCGCAAGAAGCTCGAGCAGGGCAGCCCGTTGATCAAAACCATTCGCGGAGTTGGCTACCAATTCTGCCGCACACCGGAGGACGCCGAAGCGGAATGAATTCGCTTTTCAGCAGAATCCTGTTGTGGTTCGGATGCACGCTGGCCGTTACCGTGATTGCATCGGCATTCTTTTCAGCGCTGGGCCTGAGCGAGAACGATTCCGACCGCCGCTCTCCCGCGGGGCGTATGGTGACCCTGCAGTTGCGGCTGGCGCGCTCGGCCTATGAAACCGGCGGCCGCGCCGGCTTGGAAAAATTTCTCGCCACCGTCGAAGGCACTTACGATGGCCGGGCTTTCCTCACCGATGCATCCGGCCACGACCTGATCACGCATCAAGACCGCTCTAACCTGTTGGTCGCCGCGCGCCAGCGGCCATATCCGTATTTCGGTGTTGGAAAACCGGTGGTGGCGCGAGCCGCCGAAGACGGCAAGTACTGGTATTTTTTTGTACGCAGGCGCGTACGCGTGGGATGGTGGTTCCTGCAGCCGGACCATCTGTTTGTGTTCCTGCCAGCCGTGCTGCTCTGCTACTGGCTGGCCTTCCATCTTTCGCGCCCCGTGCGTCAGCTGCAGCAGGCCGTCGAACGATTCGGCGAGGGCGATCTTGCCTTGCGCGTCAATTCCCGCCGGCGCGACGAGCTCGGCGAATTGGCGCGCACCTTCGACCGCATGGCCGATCGCATCGAGACGCTCCTCACTGCCGAGCGGCGCCTACTGCTCGATATCTCGCATGAACTGCGCTCGCCGCTGGCGCGCCTGGGAGTGGCGGTGGAACTGGCCCGCTCCGGCGCGGACCTCGAAACCAACCTCAATCGCATCCAGAAGGAGTCCGACCGGCTCAATGAGCTGGTTGGCCAGTTGCTTCAGGTCACCCGCGCCGAAGGCGACCCCTCGCTGCTCCATCGCGAGCCGGTGCGCCTGGACGAAATGGTGCAGCAACTGGTGGATGAATCCCGCATCGAAGCCCAAGCTCACGGCTGCGAGCTCGAATATCAGGCACGCCAGCCGGCCACCGTCGAAGGCGATCCCGAGCTGCTGCGGCGCGCCGTCGAAAATGTGATCCGCAACGCCATCCGCTATGCTCCCGGCCAGACCGCCGTAGAAGTGTCTCTGGCGCGCAACAACGGAAAGGTGCTCTTGGATGTGCGCGACCGCGGCCCCGGAGTCCCCGAGGAAGCGCTGCCGCGTCTGTTCGACGCCTTCTACCGCGTGGAAGAGGACCGCGCGCGGGCGTCCGGCGGCGGTGTCGGTTTGGGGCTCTCCATTGCGCGGCGCGCCATCGCTCTGCACCACGGCGCCATCCGCGCGCGCAATGCCCACCCCGGCTTGGAAGTGGAAATGGAACTCCCTGTAACTACTTGAAATCGAGCATAGTTAACGGCTGTGTACGCGCCCGCTACTATCTCCAGGAATCGCATTTCAGAAACGCGTACGGTGATACCATCGTCGTACCACCATGCTCCTAAAAGCTTTCCGCAGGGGATTGGACTGTGCCATCGCGGTGGCGTTCACACTCGTTCCACTCTCAGCTCAATTTGTTCCCGATCGTTACATATTGTTACTGGAAGATCCCCCGGTTACTTCGCGTTTCGCAACGCGTGAGGAGCTTCGGTCGGCCCCGGCGGGCGCGTACCGCGCACAGATCGAGACGCGGCAGCGAAGCGTGAGGAGCGAACTGGCGGCGCGGCAGATTCCGGTATCGGGCGCAGTCAGTACGGTTCTCAATGCCATATTTGTGAACGTGCCGGCCAGCCGCGTTCCGGAGCTGCTTGCCATCCCGGGAGTGGCGGCGGTGCGGCCGATGCGCCGCTACCACGCGAATCTGAACCGGGCCACCCAGTTGATGAATGCACCCGCGGCGTGGGCCCAGGTCGGCGGCCAATCGAACGCCGGCGCCGGTATCAAGATTGGGATTATCGATTCGGGCCTCGACGACACCCATCCGGCGTTCCAGGATTCTTCTCTCACCGCACCCAACGGTTATCCGAAGTGCAGCGAGTCCTGCAGCTACACATCCAACAAGATCATCGTGTCGCGCAGCTACGTCCGGCAGTTGGCGGGCTTCACTTCGAAGGACCCGGTGAATAATCCGGACGACACCTCGATCCCTCCGCCGCCGGCCACATCGTCGCCCGATGACTATACTCCGCGCGATCACCTCGGCCACGGAACCGGCGTTGCCTCGGTAGCTGCCGGCAACCAGAACACCGGCACGGTCACGTTTACCGGCATGGCCCCCAAAGCGTATCTCGGCATTTACAAGATTGCCGGCACACCCGGCGTGAACGATGGGCCCACCGATCAGATCTTGATCATGGCGATCGATGACGCCCTGAACGATGGGATGGATATCGCCAGCCTCTCCTGGGGCGGGCAGGCATTGACCGGCGCTTTAGACGTGGGTCCGGTCTGCGGCAATCCCGTCAACATGCCCTGCGACCCAACCGCGTTCGCATACGAAGCTGCTGCCAAAGCCGGCCTGGTGATCACCGTAGCCGGAGGCAATAGCGGATCGGATGCGAACACGTACCCGTTTCTCAATTCCATCTCTTCTCCATCGAACGCGCCCTCCGTGATCGGCGTCGGCGCCACAACCAGTTCGCATGTTCTCACGCCCGCCGTTACCGTGAACGCGGCAAGCGCGCCCTCGAGTGTGAAGGGCATTGCGGCCCAGTTGACCGATGCCACCTTTTATCCGGCGTATCAGGGCGCTGCCCTTGCTCCGCTGATCGACGTTGACACATTGAACAACGACCCGTATGCCTGCTCGACGCTGCCGGAGAATTCGCTGCAAGGGTCCTTCGCATTGATCGAACGCGGCACCACGACGGCCGGCTCCTGCCTGCTCACGCAAAAGGCGGACAACGCGGCCGCGGCCGGCGCGATCGGCATCGTTTTCTACATGCCCGATGCGACGCCTCCGACCATCGTCGCCCCGGGTTTCACCTTCAACGGGCCGATCGTCATCATCTCGAATGCCGACGGCGTGAATCTGAAAAATTACATCGATGCCAACCCCGGTCAGATGGCAACCATCGACACGGCCGGCCTTGAAACCGAGCTGGCAGCGTACAACGCAAACGAGGGCATCAGTCCGCCGGTTCTGCCCAACCTGCTGGCCAGTTACTCTTCGTACGGCCCCACTCCCGATGGCGCCCTCAAACCGGACCTCGTGGCAACCGGCGGCCTGGACCCGATTATCGCGTTTTCATCCGGGCTATACATGGCCGGCCAGCGCCTCGATCCCAGCGGCGATCTATATAGCGAGAATGGCTACGTGGCGGCCGATGGCACCAGCTTTGCCGCGCCCATGACCGCCGGCGCCGCAGCTCTGATAAAGCAGGCTCATCCCAATTTCAATGCGGCCGACATCAAGTCGGCGCTGGTAAATTCAGCCGTAACTATTACGACTGACGATCAGGGCAATCCCGTCGATGCGGAAGGCGTCGGCGCCGGCCGGCTCGATGTGGGCGCGGCCATCAACGCGAGCGTCACCGTAAAGCCGACGTCTGTTTCGCTCGGCTTTGTGAAGGCCGCCTCTGCGCTGCCGGTGAAACAGACTTTCGTCTTGACGAACCGTGCCTCGAGCTCGGTGAGTCTCTCGCTTGCCGTCGCGCCGAACAGCACCTTAAACAGCACCACCGTGGCCGTGGACAAAACCGGCTTCACGCTCGCGCCCGGCGATGCGGCAGCCCAGACGATTACGGTCACCCTTTCCGGGTCGCTGCCCGCTTCCGGCGAGTATTCGGGAATGGTCAAGGTGACCGGCGCTAACGTCGCGCTCAATATTCCGTACCTGTTCATCGTCCCTGACGGGATTCCTTACAACGTCGTTTGGGTGTCGGATTTCGGCGATGTGCAAGGCATACCGGGGGCCGATGGCGGTACCGTCGGTGTCCAAGTGGTGGACCAATTTGGCGCGCCCGTTACCGGGGCACCAGTTGCCTTCTCCGCGCAGCAGGGTCAGCTGACCTTTCAGACGGTGGATGAAGAGCCGGCCTGTTCCCCCAACAACACAAACAATGTCACCTGCAATACCGATGGTTACGGCTTCGCCTATGCGGAAGTGTTCCTCGGCTCGACGCCGGGCGTCGATCCGGCGATCACAGCCCATGTCGGAACCATGCCACCGCTCATGACGAACGCATTCATACTTCCCGTGCCTTCCATCACCGCGGACCAGGTGCTCAATAACGCCAGCTTCCAACCGGCGATCGCTCCGGGATCGATCGTGGCAATCAAGGGTTCCAACATCATGGATACCGAGCTGCTGGTGAACCTACTCCAGGGGTACGACGTCGCGAACACCTCGCCATTTCCACTGGCGCTCGATGCCGTCAGCGTGAGCTTCGATGTTCCCAGCGCCGGTCTGAGCCTGGCGGCGCCCATCGTGGCCGTGAGCCAGAATCAGATCAACGTGCAGGTGCCTTGGGAGTTGCAGGGACAGACCTCCGCTCAACTCAAAGTAACCATTGACGAGGAGTTCGGAATTCCGATCCGCAGCAACGTGATTACGGTTCCGATTGCCTCTTCCGCGCCGGCGTTCTACCTCTACAACAACACCAACACACCGGATGCGCTGGATACCAACTACCACATCGTCACCAGCAGCAACCCGGCCGTCCGTGGGCAATTCATCATGCTGTACGCCAACGCCCTGGGCCCGGTGGCCAACACGCCGGCCGATGGCGCGCCCGGCGACAATACCACGCTGACCACCACGGTGCCGGTCGTGATGATTGGCGGGCAGCCGGCCACCGTGCAGTATCATGGATTGGCGCCGGGATTTGCCGGCGTGTATCAAGTCAATGTGCAAGTGCCGACGAATATCGCGCCCGGCAACCAGCCCATAACCATTGCGATTGGCGCGAACACATCGCCCTCGCAAACCGGGGGTGCGAACCCGCAGACCATTATGATCGCGGTGCAATAGAAAGACGGATGGCGGACGCCGGATCGGATTTCCTCGAGACCCTCAGCGACGGCACCAGGGTGAAACGCCGCATCGTGCGTATGCGGGCATGCAACGAGAAAGATGAGAAGGGCAAGCTGTGCGCCGGGCATTTGAAGCGCTGGTACTTCTTCGGCGCAGAGGTGAAGAAGAAGTTCGGCGCGCACGCCGAGATTTACCGCTGCGACCGGTGCAAGACTTTGTACCTGCCCAATGCGGAAGAAACACCGCGCAGCGGGACATTGAGCTTTTGACGAAGTAGCTTCGCCGCGGCTGCGGTTCCTTTTCGGCTCACACAGAGCCACGACCGCAAGGGAGTGGGAGTAGCTGTGCCGGGCGGTGCTCGCTGCTACTGAACTTGTGGGTGAATGGCGGTGTGGAACGGCATCAGTAGCCAGTTCTTCACTTGTTGCAGCCGGCCACAATCCATGCAATCGGGAGCACATGGCTGGCTGCCATGGGTGCGCTCGGCAACGTGGGCAAGCAGATAGTCCAGCTGGTCAAATAGAACATCCCCCATCGGCGACGCTGCCAGATAGCATCCGCTTCTCGATACAACAGACTCGCTCGCTGCGGCGCTTGCACTCTGAGTTTCGGCTGTTGGGCGCTCGCTATTCATTTTCGCTGCCCTCCAGTTTCTCTTATCGACGATTTTGAAAACCTTTTTCCGGTTTTCCTGTCGGCGTTGGTTGAGTGGCACCCGAACTATTGAATCTAAAGCCCAAAGAAAAACCGCATCGGGCCCGCCCCCTAGACCTTCGAGGGGCTGACTCCGATGCGGCTCGCCCAGGGTTGGGCTGGGATCCGGCCGCGGGCTGGCTGGTGATTATCGAATCAGTGCATTCCTGGTTGGGCCGCGTCCTTATTTTCCCTTCCAGAAACCCAGACAACTACCGCTACCTGTGATCCGCCGGTGAGATCGTTTGAAACCGTTGAAAAAAACCCCTCTGCAGCAACCGCCAAGAGAAGAATCGTAAGCTAAAACTGTTGCAAACACCGGCTCCCGCAAGCACGCTGTCTTCGTCGGCTCACTCGTCTTCCGCCTGCCTGTTGCAGCAGAGGGCAGGTTTGAAAGTTACTTCGCCAATTCAGAACCATAAATAGCAATCAGACCTCCACGTGTCAATCTGGTAAATGCGTTCCGATTCAATTATTTTGTGCAAAACCAGCCATCCCTCTGGGCGCGGCGGAAACGCGCGGTGTGTCGCTATGACACAATGTCGTGTGATGCGGAAAATGAGTGCGGGGTGCGTGCTCCTGGTGATGGGGTCCGCCCTCACCGCAACCGCCCAGCCGCGCTCCCGGCCGTCCGTTCCCACCGGCGCCGATGAGCCCATCGCTGTGATCACCGACCATCCCCGTCTCTTCCTGCGCCCGCAACGATTGCGGCTGCTCACTCGGGAACGCGACCGCTCGTCGGTGCGCTGGCAGCAGTTTGACAGCTTCGTGGCCGGCGAGGCGCCCATCCCCGAACCCGGCTTCGCCCAAGCGTTGTACTACCAGGTCTCCGGAAACATGGCGGCCGGCCAGCGCGCCATCGAATGGGCGCTCGGGCCTGGGAACGACCTGCGCCAGCTCGCTCTGGTCTTCGATTGGTGCCAGAAGCTGCTCACCGAGAATCAGCGGCGCGCGCTGGCTGATCGGATTGTGCAGCGCCTCGCCGCAACGGCCCGCGACGATAGTATCCCGGCAGTTGACGCACGCGTGCTCGCGGCTGTAGCTCTGTTCGATCATGTGCCCGATGTCCCCAAACGCGAGCTCGAGAGCACGGTCCGCACCTGGTGGGGCGGAAAAATCGCGCCGGCTCTGGCGGCGGGCCAAACCGTCGTGCGCCGCCAGGATGCATACGCGCTCTGGGAGCTGTTGCACGCCATCCGCGACAGCACCAACATCGACTTGCGCGAGTCGTGCACCCATTTCTTCAAGTCGTTTCCCACCGAACACATCATGAGCTACTATCCGCCGGCGTTTCGCGGAGAGGACAACGATTTTCGCGTCGGCGTATCGGAAAAAACCGGCGAACCGGACCTCCGGGAAGCCACCCTTTCGCGCGCCGCCGATCTCGCCATGATCGCGTACGACACCAATTCCGAAGACAGCCAGTACCTGCAGGGCTGGTCGATGCACGACAACTTCATGCTGCGCAGCCCGCTCGGCGCGCCGTATGAATTCCTGTGGGCCAATCCCTACCAGCCCGGGTTAAGTTTCACGCTGCTCCCGTTGGTCTTTCACGACCCCGAGTCCGGCCACCTCTTCGTGCGTTCCGATTGGGACGATTCGGCCGAATGGTTCGGCTACTTCGATGGGGTCGCGCAGTTATTTCGCGACGGCCATCGCACCTCGCTCCGCGTGGCCGGAGCGAATGCCCCGATCACCTTTCCGAGCGCGGTGATCTATCTCGGCGAGAGCGGCCTGAAGTTCCGGCTCAACCTCGAGGAAGGTCAGGACGCGGTGATTCTGGCCGGACTCGCGCCGCGCCACACCTACGAGATAGAAATCGACGACGAGGAGGTGTTCGACGACACCACGGATTCCGCCGGGATCTTATCGTTGGACCTTCTGCACGGCAAAGAGGTCGGTGTGCGGCTGCGCGAGCCGCTTGCCGGGGTCGCGGCTCAATAGGCCCAGCGCCAGAGGCTGGCGCCAACCGTATAACCGGCGCCTACTGCCACGAACAGAACCAGATCGCCCTTTCGAATCCGGCCTTCGGCCAATGCATCGCGCGTGGCCAGCGGAATAGTGGCAGCCGTGGTATTCCCGTAGCGATCGATATTGATCAGAACCTTCTCCGGCGGCAGACCCAGGCGTTCCGCGGTGGCTGAAATAATCCGGCCGTTCGCCTGGTGCGGAATCAACATAGCGACGTCTTTGGTAGTCAGGCCGTTGCGGTCGAGCAGTTCCTTCGACGACTCGTACATCTTGCGGACGGCATACTTGAATACCTGCTGCCCTTCCTGGTGCACATAATGCAGCCGCTGGTCTACGGTCTCGCGGCTAGCCGGCTGGCGGCTGCCGCCCGCGGGCATCTTCAGGGCGTCTCCGCCGGATCCGTCCACCTCGCCCAGGAAGTCGATAAAGCCCGCATCCTGGCCGCTCTCCGCCGGTTCCACCAGCATCGCCCCGGCGCCATCACCAAACAGGATGCAGGTGGCGCGGTCGGTATAGTCGACAATGCGGCTCATGGTATCCGCGCCGATCACGAGGACTTTCTGATGCGTCCCGCCCGCCACCAGGTGCGCCGCCGTGGTTAAACCATAGACAAAACCCGAGCAGGCCGCCACCAGATCAAAACCCCAGGCGCCGCGCGCCCCGAGCCCGTTCTGGACCAGGCAGGCCGTCGATGGAAACATCATATCCGGAGTCACCGTGCACACGATGATGGCGTTTACCGAGGTTGGGTCCGTGCCCCGTTGTGCCAGCGCGCACCGGGCTGCCTCGATGGCCATGTCGGAAGTGGCCATCGACGGTTCGGCGATATGGCGCTCGCGAATGCCGGTCCGATCCACTATCCACTGGTCGTTGGTTTCGACCAACTTTTCCAGATCCCGGTTGGTGAGAACGCGCGGTGGAATGTAGCACCCGAGGGCGCTGATCTTGGCTCTTGGCAAGGTATTTCCCAAGGAATCAGGGTAGCGCATTCCAGCCGCGTGGGGCTGCGCCATGCGCTACGCAGGCGCGTCCGCGGTAGTCTGGTAGACGGATGCCGGGTACCGATGGTTCGCCGCACATCGAAGGGCTGCAGAGTTCCCTGTTCTTCGAAACGCCCCAGGAGATCTATGCGCGCGTGTTTAGCGAACTGAAACCGCGCACTGCGTTGCCCGATTTGCGCGTCGAATACCGCCGTTTCGCCAATGCCGACAGTTTCATCCGGCTGGAAAACGGGCGTCTGGAAGTACGCATTTGCGATCTGCTGGAGGGCGCTCCGGCGCTGGTGACGGAGGCTTTGGCGCACATCCTGCTCGGCAAGCTGTACCGCAAACCGGTACCGCGGATCTACGCCTACCGGTATCGCCTCTACCTGAACCGAAAAGATGTCCGGCGCCAGATCCACCTGGTACGGCAGATCCGCGGGCGTAAGTTCGTCTCGGGGCCGCAGGGCGAGTACCGCAATCTGGATGAGGTCTTCGATCGCTTGAACGGGCAGTTCTTTGACGGCCTGATGGGGAAACCACAGCTGGGCTGGAGCCGCCAGCCGTCACGGGGCATGTTGGGCCATTTCGACCCTTCTCACAACGCCATCATTATCAGCCGCATCTTTGATCGCGAGAAGACGCCGGAGCTGGCCCTGGAATACGTGATGTTTCACGAGATGCTGCACTTGCGATACCCGGTGGATCATCACGGAGTGCGGCGGAGGGTGCACACGCGGGAGTTTCGGGAAGCGGAGCGGAAATTCCCTCGCTTAAAGGAAGCAAAGGAATTACTAAAGCGGCTCTAATTCTGCGAAATTCGCGTTACGCTTCCATCCCCAAAGTGACGGGAGCCAGGGATTGCAACTGGACGCGCATCGTATCAAAGGTCTTTACCAGGCCGCTGACGTTCACGCCGCACAAGCCCCAACGATACAGGAACAAGCGAACGTAAACCGTTGCCATTCCACTGGCAAATGACACCCGGTGGCGCAGCAGGGTGCTGGCCAGATCCGGACGGTCGTCCTGAGCTTGCAGCATGAGGAGTTTAATCGCCAGACAAACGCGATCGAAATCGTTATTTAAGCAGCGCAAATAACCACGAAAGATTTGGCAGCGCTGGCGGCGAACCCGCATGGCCGCATGCTGCGTGAAGTTTGGCTGGGAGTTCAGGAAATCCAGGTCTCCGCCATCCAGCAGCCGCAACATGGGACGATACCGTTCGCTGGATAATTCATCGATCCAGCCGGCGGTTACGGGCAGATGTGTCGCCGAGAAGGCGATCCGGCGGACCAGCCATGCGAGGCTTGCCCCCATCGCGAGAACGATTAGAATGATCACCGCCAGAGCCATAATTCGGTGCCCCTTCCTAGGCTTCCACGAGAATGATACGGCAGGTTCAGGACGAATTGCAACCATTGTCCTGGCCAGATTAGTACGCACTTAACAAAGGATATCGCCTTAATTTTCAGTGGGATTTACCTGGAAATCCGCAGCAGGGTGCTGTTCAAGGCTTCGAGCTGGTTCAGAATCCGCTTCTCTTCTTCCGGCCCGAAGCGCGGTACGCTCATGCGCACTTCCTCGCCGCGCTCGTTCAGGCAAATCAACCACGCCAGCAGGCAGCCGGCCAGCACTCCTACCAGGAACGTGCTCACGGGACGGGAAAGATCGAAGCCAAAGAACGCCCGGGCGAACAGCCCCACCGAGCCGCTCAGGAACAGAGTCGAGTACACCACGCTGTGGATCAGCAGGTTGCGGCTCAAGGGTACCGGGTAACGGCTCAGCCACAGCAGCAATAGCAGCAGAAACACCAGTAGCGCGCAATCTACGCCGCGTTCGATCGCATAGTAGAATCCGAGCACCGGGGAACGCTGGAGGGTGCCGCTGCGCATCTGGGGTAGCAGGAGAAGCCCGGAGATGACCAGTGAAATCGTCAGGCCGACATATTGAAACCAACGTCCTAACGTGGCCAGACCCTTAAAGCGTTCCAGCACCAGTGTGTAGAGCTCCCGGACAACCAGGATGGAAAACAGCCAGGACAGCGGCCGTGAAACGACGTAGAACCTCAGATAGCCAATCGAACCGAGATCGGTGAACCAAAAGAGGATAAACAGGTAAATGAGGAAATTGAGGAAGAGATAGCCGCAAAGCGCTAAATAGCGGCGATATAAGCCCGTGCGCCAGAGCTTAAAGCTGGTCAGCGCACAAAGGGGCATAATCAACAGCTCCAGCCCCTTGATAAGGACGGCACCCGACATTATTGTGCCTAATGGCCAATTCTAACATCGAGTGCCGGCATGAGCCGCCTAGCGGACAAAGGGGCAGGGATTGCATTCGGGCAACGGCTGATTATCCACGCGAATCGCTGCCACCGACACTCCGAGAGCTAGCAATGCTAATACGAGTAGCTTTTTCATCCTAGTCAGTTCCTTTCTGCTAACCAAATCTGCTAACCAACGTACTAGACTATACGGGACAGTACGGATATAGGGTATTCCTCTGAGGAAAATTTCTGGAAACGGAACAGACCGGGTATCGACTACAGTAAACTCCTGGCAAAGTACCTAAGAAGGTAGAGGAGGGTAGGTGTAAACTTGTATACGTACCTAGGGAATTTTACTACCTGCTCAACTCCGTGCCCGAACTATCACAGCCGTCAGGCGACAAAGTCTGGCGCGGTCTGCTGGATGACATCCCGACTCTGTTCGGCCGGTTGGTTTATTTGGCCTCTTTGCGTGATAGTACTTCCGGGTATTACTACGAGTCGAGCCTGGGACCCTTGATGGGTTCTGAGGGGGTCGATCGGGCTATTCGTTATAGCCATCATCGGGTATTCTCCGAGTGGCTGGCCTGTAACTTGGCCGAGCAGAAAGAAGACCTCGATGGCTTCCTGCGAAATCAAGGCTATTTCCCCGGCGAACCCATTAATTGGAGTGTCGCGCTGCCATATCGAGCACTCATTCCTCCGGCGGCGCGGGATGTCGAGAGGCAGCTTTATCTGGCCGATTTGGAGACGCTGCTGGAGTTATTGACTGCCGAACACGCGCGCGCTTTTTCGGGTCGAGAAACATAGCCACGCCGACCACTTGACCAATGACATCGATTTCATCCGGATAACGGAAAGAGGAAGGCGGCTTTTCCGAGGAAGGGTGCGGTTGCACCAACAGGCGTTCTTCTTCTACGCTGCACCAGCCGCATAAAAAACCGTCCCGATGTTCGAGGAAATAAATGGGTCGATCCAATTCACTGGTCCATCCGCCACGCGCAATTCTGCGGCGCCCCTGGTCGATGACCAGCAGCGAGCCCGGCCGCAAAATCGGATGCATGGACCAATCCTCGAGACCTAGCAGGCCATAGCGATACTCGCGATGATCGGTTCCGCTCAGGAAACTCAGCGGAATCTTGCCCCATTGGCGGATGAATTGACTCAGGAATGTTGTCCGGTGGACGTCGATTTCGATGTCCTCAGGCGGGGCAACGGCGGCGCGCCCACTCGGCGTAACCTGAATCGAGTGAGTCTCCTCCAGACCGATGCGCAGCCCCTCGACGGCCAATTCCTCGACGGGCACGCCATACCACTCCAAAACCTCGTGCAAATCGAGACGATAAATCGCGCAGAGGGTGTAGATGCGAAATACGCTGGGGGCGCGGTTGCCGTTTTCGATATCGGCCAGGCGGCTGAGGGTGATGGTAAATTCCGAGCTGCCGCGGCGGCGGGCAATTTCCTGGCTCGCCTTGGCGACGTCGCGGTAGGTGAGCTTGAGCCGTTCACGAATCCGCCTGAGCTTTTCCCCCGCACGGTCCATGTTATGATCCTCGCTGCGGCGCCAGAAGGGTCCGGCGAAGACGGTCGGTTCGGAGTTGCAATTATATCGTGCCCGTACTAAGGCGGCAAGAAAAATGGCCCGGTTTTGTTCCGAAAACGGAACACCGCGGGTTGCACCGGAGTGAATGCCTGTGACGATCGTGGTGGGGATGTCGGGGGCGAGCGGCGCGATCTATGGCGTAAGGCTCCTGGAACACCTTCGGCAACAGAATGTCGACACTCACTTAATCCTGACAAGATCGGCCGAAAAGACCCTTTTTCTCGAGATGGGAATAGCGGCCGCTGAGGTCAAACGGCTGGCAACCTGTTCCTATCCGGTCGAAGACATCTCGTGCCGGTTAGCCAGCGGGTCGTTCCCTACCGACGCCATGGTGATCGCACCCTGCTCGATCCACACCATGTCGTCCATCGCCACCGGCATCAGCTCGAACCTGCTGATCCGGGCCGCGGACGTTACGCTTAAGGAACGACGGAAATTGGTTTTAATGGTTCGAGAGAGCCCATTTCACCTGGGCCACTTGCGAAACATGACCACTTTGGCCGAAATGGGCGCGATTATAGCCCCGCCCGTGCCCGGTTTCTATACCAAACCCCAGACGGTCATGGATATCGTGGACCATAGCGTGGAGCGGGTGTTGGATCTACTCGGGTTACCAGCGCCAGGCGCGCGGCGCTGGGAGGGCGCGAAGTGAGCCGCGGGAACGCGCCGGGGCGGCGCCGCGGCGAGCTCATCGCGTTTCAAGGCGAACGCGGCGCCTTCAGCCAGGAAGCCGCCCGCAAGCTGCTGGGGCCGGATATCGACGTCCAGCCGTGCACACGCTTTGAAGACGTCTTTTCGAGCCTCAAAGAAGGGCGCTCTACGGGCGCTGTGGTGCCGATCGAGAACACGCTGGCCGGCTCAGTCCACGAGAACTACGATCACCTGCAGAGTTTCGATTTACCCATTGTGGCCGAAACCAGCGTGCGCATCGTGCATAATCTAATCGCGCAAAATGGCGTGAAATTCTCGGCAATTCGGCGCGTATTTTCGCATCCGGTGGCGCTCAATCAATGCCTGAATTTCTTCGCCGAAAATCCGCAAATCGAGCGCATTCCCTTTTATGACACGGCCGGAAGTGTGAAAATGATCACCGAAGACAAGCTGGCGGACGCCGGTGCGATCGCCTCGTCGGTGGCTGCCGATATCTACGGCGCGCGCATTCTCCGTAAATCCATCGAGGACGACCGGCAGAACTTCACGCGGTTCTTTCTGCTGCGCCGTCCCGAATACGCGCGCAAGCACGCGGCTAAGGGCGGAGATCCGGCGCAATGGAAAACCTCGCTGGTATTCACACTGCGCAACGTGCCCGGGGCGCTGTTCCGAGCACTGGCGGCATTCGCACTCCGGGATCTCAACCTGACCAAGATCGAATCACGGCCGCTGCGCGGAAAGCCTTTCGAATACCTCTTCTACCTCGATTTCCTGGGACGGGTGGACTCGCCCAGCGCCCGTAACGCCCTCAGCCACCTCGCTGAAGTCGCCGACTTTCTGCGCGTGCTCGGATGTTATCCCAAAGGCGCCTGACGGTACACTGTGGGTAGCCATGGCTGTTGAAGAGGACCAAGTCCAGTCCGTCCCGGACGAGAAATCGGAGGCGCAGGAAAAGGCGCCAGAAGAAGTGCCGGTGCTCACCGTCCGGGATATGGTGATCTTTCCTGGCGCGATGCTGCCCATCACGGTGGGGCGTCCGGCGTCGGTGGCGCTAGTGCAGTCGCTGGGAGAGAGCCGAACCATCGCGGTGATCTCGCAAACCGATCCGCGCGTGGACACGCCGACTCCCGAGGACCTCTACCAGGTGGGCACGATCTGCACCCTCCACAAAGCGGTCCGCGTGCCCCGCGACAATCTGCTGCTGTTTTGCGAAGGGGAAGCGCGGATTCGCACCCGTGAATTTACGGCGCGTGAGCCGTTTCTCAAAGCCATCATCGAACGCATTCCCGATGTCGAGCCGCCGATGACGGACGAAATCGAAGCGCTGCGACAGAATGTGGTCAACCTTTTTCAGCAGATCGTCGCTGCCTCTCCGAATCTTTCCGATGAATTGGCCGCGGCTGCCACCCACATCACCGAACCGGGACGGCTGGCGGACTGGGTGGCGGGAACGGTTCCTTCGTTGAGCCCGCCGGAACGGCAGAAGTTGTTAGAAGAGCCGGACGGAAAGACGCGGCTGAACGAAGTGAACCGTCACCTGACGCGTGAGCTGGAGATGATCGAACTCCGCGGGCGCATTCAATCGCAGGTGCAAGGCCAGCTTTCACAGAGTCAGCGCGAATTCTACCTGCGGGAGCAACTGAAGGCGATCCAAAAAGAGCTGGGCGAAGGAGAGGACAGCAGCCGCGATCTCGAAGATCTGCGTCAGAAACTTGAAGCCGCCGGCATGCCGGAAGAAGTCAAGGCTGAGGCAATGCGTGAGATGAACCGGTTGTCCCACATGTCGCCGGCCTCTCCCGAATATGGCGTCACGCGCACGTACCTGGAATGGATGGCGGCGCTGCCGTGGTCGGTTTCCTCCGGCTCGCAAGTGGACGTGAAACGCGCCGCCGAGATTCTGGATGAGGACCACTACGACCTGGAAAAAGTGAAGGACCGCATTCTGGATTACCTGGCGGTGCTCCAGTTGAAACCGGTGTTGAAGGGGCCGATCCTATGCTTCGTAGGGCCACCGGGAGTCGGCAAGACGTCGGTTGGCCGATCGGTGGCGCGGGCGTTGGGCCGCAAGTTCGCCCGTATTTCGATGGGCGGGATGCACGATGAGGCGGAAATCCGCGGCCACCGGCGCACTTATATTGGGGCGCTCCCGGGCCAGATTATCCAGGCGCTGCGCCGGACGGGAACCAACGATCCCGTGTTTATGCTGGATGAAGTGGACAAGCTGGGGCGCGACTTCCGCGGCGATCCGGCCTCGGCGCTGCTCGAGGTGCTGGACCCGGAACAGAATTATACGTTTCGCGACAACTACCTGGATGTGCCGTTTGATTTGTCCAAAGTGCTGTTCATCACCACGGCCAACGTGCTCGATCCGGTGCCCGACGCGCTGCGGGACCGCATGGAGATTATTCCGCTGGAAGGCTACACGGAACACGAGAAGGTGATGATCGCGTTTCGTTACCTCATTCCGCGGCAGGTCGAGGAGAACGGCCTCCAGCCGGAAGGCAACATCCATTTCAGCGACGAAGCGGTGCGCTTCATCATCCGGCGCTACACGCGCGAGGCGGGCGTGCGCAATCTGGAACGGGAGATCGGCACGCTTTGCCGGAAACAGGCGCGGCGGATTGCGACTGGCGAGGCCGGTGAAGGGGCAATGGAAGTCACGCCGGACCTGGTGGAGAAAGACCTTGGCGCGCCGCGCTTCCGCACCGATACGGAAGTGGCCGAGCGCACGCGCCGCCCCGGAGTCGCGGTGGGGCTCGCGTGGACGCCGGTGGGCGGAGACGTGTTGTTCATCGAGGCGGGCCGCATGCCCGGTGGAAGCAAGGGCCTGATCATGACCGGGCAGCTCGGTCCGGTGATGCAGGAATCGGTGCAGGCGGCGCTGACGTGGGTGCGCAGCAATGCGACCAAGTATGGCATCGATCCCGATATCTTCAAGACCAGCGATCTTCACATCCACGTTCCCGCGGGAGCCATTCCGAAGGATGGGCCCTCTGCCGGGGTGACGATGGCCGCGGCGCTGCTCTCCATGCTGACGGACCGCCGTGTGCGCCCCAATCTGGCAATGACCGGCGAGATCACGCTGACCGGGCAGGTGCTGCCGGTAGGCGGCATCAAGGAGAAAGTACTTGCTGCCAGACGCAGTGGCGTGCGCACAGTAATCCTGCCGTTCGACAACGAAGTCGACGTGCGCGAGGACCTCAAGAGCGAACACATCGCCGACATCGAGATCCACTACGTCAAGATGATGGAAGAGCTGGTGGAGCTGGCGCTGGAACCGAAGTAGGACAGGCCACCGTTTTTCGTGGCCTGTCTCGCCTCGCAGACGGCAAAATGCGACCGTCTGCGCCACTGCGCGATACTAGCTGTATGCGTCCAGCCGCGAATCAGACGGCCCTTCGGCTCGAACATCTGCGCAAAACTTACAAGGATGTGGTCGCCGTAGACAGTCTGGACTTGGAGGTGCGGACCGGTGAGTGCTTTGGTCTTCTGGGTCCGAACGGCGCGGGTAAGACTACTACCATCGAAATCTGCGAGGGTCTGACCACTCCGGATTCGGGCGAGGTGGAAGTGTTGGGTCTCGGCTGGAATCGGCATGCCAACGAATTGCGCCAGCGCCTCGGCATCCAACTGCAAGAGACACAACTTGCCGAGAAGTTGACGGTTATCGAAACCATCCGGCTATTCCGCAGTTTCTTCGGGCGGGGGCCGGAGCCGGCTGAAGTGATCGCCCTGGTGCAGTTGGAGGAGAAACAGAAATCGCGGGTGGGCCAGCTTTCGGGCGGCCAGAAACAACGGCTGGCTCTGGCTTGCGCCTTGGTGGGCGACCCCGACCTTCTATTTCTCGACGAGCCGACTACCGGGCTCGATCCGCAGGCACGGCGGCAGCTTTGGGAACTGATTGAACAGTTTAAGCTCGACGGACGGACGATCCTGCTGACCACGCACTACATGGACGAAGCCGAGCGGCTGTGCGACCGCGTGGCGATCATGGATCATGGCAAAGTAATCTCGCTCGGCACACCGCGCGAATTGATCGCTTCCATCGGTGTGGAACACATGGTCGAGTTTTCCTCTGGCGGCCATAAGTTGGACGCGGCGCCACTGCGCCACCTGGACGGCGTCCGCGACGTGACGCGCGAGAACGGCAGCGTGCGGATGCAGGTGACGGAACTGCACCGCGCGGTTCCGGCGCTGCTCGAGGAACTCGACCGGCAGCGGGTTCCGCTGACCGAATTGCGGACGCATTCGGCCACCCTGGAGGACGTCTTTGTCGTTTTGACGGGACGGCATTTGCGCGATGAGTGATTTGACGGCAACACCGGGTATCGGTCTTCGCGAAGCTGCGGCGAAACAGCCGGGCGGCGCGCAGCTGGCGGACCATGCGCTCGTGCAGCTTACCTTGGTGCGGCTGCGCGAGTTTCTGAGAGAGCCGGAAGCGCTGTTCTGGGTATTCGTGTTTCCTCTGATTCTGGCAGCGGGATTGGGATTGGCGTTTCGCAACCGCCCGCCGGAGGTGCTCAAGATCGCTGCGGTCAGCCCACAACTGGCAGACTCGCTGCGCCGCGAAAAACTGCTCGATGTGCAGCAACTATCGCCCGCGGCCGCCGAAGACGCGCTCCGCACTGGTAAAGTAGCGCTGATCGCCGTTCCCTCAGAGGGCGGCGCAGTCCTCTACCAGTACGACAACACCAATCCGGAAGGACGCACGGCCCGCATGCTGGCCGATGGCGCCGTGCAACGAGCAGCAGGACGCGTGGACCCGGTGGCTTCGCGCGACCGATTGCTACAAGAGAAAGGGTCGCGCTACATCGACTTTCTGGTTCCCGGCCTGCTCGGCATGAACCTGATGGGCAGCGCGATTTGGGGCATGGGCTTTGCCATCGTCGACGCCCGCCGCAAGAAGCTCATGAAACGGCTGGTGGCGACGCCGATGCCGCGGCACTACTACCTGCTGTCCTTTCTCCTCTCACGACTGATGCTGTTGGTGATCGAAGTGGGGATGCTGCTGGGCTTCGCAACCATCGCGTTTGGCGTGCCGTTGCGCGGGTCGTTTGTCGACCTGATCGTGCTCTGCGTTCTCGGCTCGCTGGCCTTTTGCTCCTTGGGCTTGCTGATCGCATCGCGCGCCCAAACTATCGAAGCGGCGTCCGGCCTGATGAATGTCACGATGATGCCGATGTGGGTGGTCTCGGGCGTGTTTTTCTCCTCGCAGCGCTTTCCGGACGTCCTGCAGCCGTTTATCAAGGCTTTGCCGCTTACGGCCGTGATCGATGCGTTGCGCGCGAACATGCTCCAGGGCGGCAACCTGGCGCAAGTGGCGCCACAGGTGGGCGTGTTGGGGGCCTGGTTGGTGGTCTGTTTCGTGCTGGCGCTGAAGCTGTTTCGCTGGCGATAGAACCACGTGCACTATCTTCGTAAGGCGATCGAGTCCACCTGAAGTCTCTTCTTGTTCATCGTGCCGGTCACATGCACGATATAGTGCGGTTTCTTACCAGTCGCACGGACAAGCTCGGCCGCCTTACTGTTTCCGGCGGCATCGAGCTTGGAGCTTTGGCCATCGTGATCGACGATGGCGAAAACTGTGGTTTCGGTATTTGGCGAACAAAAGCGAACCTCCATACCTCTGTCGCGATCGACGTTCGTCAACGAGTCATGCGGGTTCACATTGCTCTCTTCGCTGTCCCAGCATTTGGAATCGACCAATGCTCCGGACCAATCGCCCGCCCAGCTGAGCAACGACGCCAGGAGACCGACAACGGCAAGACGCACCACTATGGCTTTCCCCCTCGTTATTTGGATCTCCGGAAGGGAAACGCGGTTTCAGCAGAATTGACACGATGGAGGCTCGCCAGTGGCAAAATCGCAAGGAGTGGGAGGAGCATGACGAAATCGATGCCGTCCGGGCTGAATCGGAAGACTCTGGACCACGCTCTTAGAACCACGGCGTCCGCTACCGTATCGCTAGCCATCGCACGGGCGTTTCGACTCCGCTGGGCCGGCCAGGCGGATGAGTCGGCTAGCAACCGAAGGCGAACCGCACGTACATCTGGGTTCGAGTAGCACTGCCAACCAGCTCAAAGCTGCCAATCCGGTCGAGAAATGTCAGGCCCCTCCATTCGGCTCGCAGATCAGCAGGCACCACAACGCCGTCTCTGCGGAGGATGGCGAAATGGAGCAACACAGTCACGACTTTCCCACCGCCGTATCGGGGATGAGCTTTGTGAGAAGCGGATACCGCTTGTGCGAAGCCTGGATCGTAGCCTTCCCCAGACGCGTGAGCTTGTAGTATTTGCGCGGGGGCCGCTGTTGGGCATCGGCTATCCCCTGCTGCTCCCACTGCGAGCGAATCAAGCCGTCGCGTTCCAGACGCCGCATGGCGGGATATACCGTGCCGCTGGGCAGACCCGTCAGCTCAATCACATCAAATCCGTATCCCCGACCGGAACCGACGGCTTGCAGGATCAGAGCGGCGGTGTGGGAAAGCTTGGGCTCGGCTGCCATCTTTGCCATCATACCCTATGTAGTATGCTAGTTGGCTTTGTAGTATGCTACATAGACTAGTGGGCGACACAGGCCGGGAGGCCTGTGCTACCTGCAAGGAGCGGCCGCTTATGCTCGAACTTCGGAACGTCTCCAAGCGATTCACAGGGATCGCCGCCGTGGACAATGTCAGTTTTCAGGCGCGCCGTGGTGAAGTCACGGGCTATCTCGGGCCGAACGGTTCCGGAAAATCCACCACCATGAAAATGATCACGGGGCTCATCGAGATGAGTTTCGGCGAGATCCTGTTCGAGGGCGAACGGATTCAGAGTGATTTAATCGCATACAAGCAGCGCTTGGGCTACGTTCCGGAAGAGCCCCATCTCTATTCGCATCTCAGCGGCCTGGAGTACCTGGTGATGGTCGGCCAGTTGCGCAACCTGCCCGCGAAGCCCACCGCCGAACGCATCGATGGGCTGTTGCGATTGCTGGCGCTTCATGGCGACCGGTTCACGCCGCTCTCCTCTTATTCGAAAGGCATGCGGCAGAAGATCCTGCTGGCGGCCGCGCTGCTGCACAATCCCGACCTCCTCCTGCTGGACGAGCCGTTTTCCGGGCTCGATGTTTCCTCGGCACTGGTGATGCGCAGCCTGATCCAGGAGCTGGCCGCGCGCGGCAAGGTCGTGCTTTTCAGCTCACATGAACTCGATACCGTGGAGCGGGTCTGCTCGCACGTGATCATTCTGCACCGCGCACGAGTTGTGGCCGATGACTCCATCGAGAACCTGCGCACGCTGATGGCGCTGCCGACGCTCGAAGAAATCTTCTCGCAACTTGCCGTGGAGCAGGATACCGCGGCAGTGGCCCGCCAGATCGCCGACCTGGTCCTGGCGTGAGGGTATCGAGATGACGAAGCTGCAATTTCGTGTGCTCTATCGCGAGTTCCTCTTTCGCATCGTCGATCTGGAGTTGCTCGCGCCGCAGGGCGACATGACGAAACTGCTGGGGCAGTTTGCGGCGCTGCTTTTGGTCATCAGCTTGTGGATCTTCCTGCCAACGCTGCTCCTTGCGGTGAGCTTCTCGCAGCCCGAAATCGGCCTGCTATTCACCTGGGCGTGGGAGTTCTATCTGATTGCGACCGCGATGCTGGTGGTCGGGCTTTTCGCGGTGCTGAGTTGGGAATCCATGTTCCCGGACCGGCGCGACGTGCTGGTGCTGGCGCCCTTGCCCATCCGCGCGCGCACGCTGTTCTGGTCGAAGATCGCAGCGGTCGCCACAGCGGTCGGCCTGGCGGTTTTGCTGTTGAATTTCTTTCCAGGCATTGCCGCACCGTTCGCCTTAGCGGCTGCACCGACCGCGCCGCCCCCGCGTTACGATCCCGCCATACCGCCCGTAAGCGCCGAGGAAATTCAGACCGTGCTGGATCGCGATTTGACGCCCGCCCTGCACGGGGAAAACGGCGCATTGGCGCCGGGAACACATGCGGGTCTCTCTATCGGAGTCCTCAAGCACGGCGTACGCCGGGTCTTCAGTTACGGCATTGCGCAACCGGATTGGCTCTTTGAGATTGGTTCGATCACCAAGACTTTCACTGGTCTGGTGCTGGCGCAAATGGTGGTCGAGGGCAAAGTGAGATTGGATGAGCCCGTGCGTGAGTTGCTTCCGGCCGGAACAGTAGCCAAGCCTCAAGGTACGGAAATCACCCTGCTCGACCTGATCACACACCATTCCGGCTTGCCGCGAATGCCCGACAACTTCGCGCCGGCCGACGCGGACAACCCGTATGCGGACTATCATGTCGCGAACCTCTATGCTTACGTGGCCGCACATGGCGTGACCAAACGCGGAACTCGGCCGTTCCTCTACAGCAATCTGGGTGTGGGCCTGCTCGGACAGGCCCTGGCCAATCGCGCGGGAATGAGGTGGGCCGATCTGGTGAAGACAGAAATCACGGGACCGCTGGGCATTCGCGACACGGTCGTGTCGGTTACGCCCGAGCAGAACCGGCGCTTCATCCAAGGGTTCGATGGCTTGCATCATCCTGCGCACGCCTGGGATATCGACGGGCTAGCAGGCGCGGGCGCCCTGCGATCCACAGCGGGTGACATGCTCACCTACCTCGACGCCGAACTCCACCCCGAGAACGCCGGTCCGCTGGCAGCCGCAATTCGCGGGTCGCAGGTGTTGCACGCGGATGCCAACCCAGGCACGCGTATCGCACTCGCGTGGGTATACGAGCCGGATGCCGGCTATGGGCATGGTGGCGCCACAGGCGGGTACACCAGCTCCGCATTCTTCGATCCCAAGCGCGACGATGCGGCAGTAGTGCTGTTCAATACCGAGGAGCTGACCGGTTTTGCCGGCCGGCTGGGGGAACACATCCGCCAACGATTGGCAGGCCAGCCCGCAATGTCGCTCGGGAACATTGTGGTTTCCGGCAGTGGCAGCTTGATGAGCCACCTACGCGCGTTTACGGCGTATTGGGTGACCATGCTCGCGGCCGGCGCCTTTATCTTCTGCTCGGTCCTGACCGTGCAGGGGCTGGCACAACTGCTACCGCGGCAGCTCTATCTGCGCGCCTCATCAGTCCTGCAGATGGTGTTGTTCTGCCTCTTGTGGGCAGCTTATTTTTGGATGAATCCCTTCACTGCGATCGAAACCCTGGCTGCCGATCAAGAGCGGCTCCTGTGGTTGCCTCCGCTCTGGTTTCTTGCTCTTTTCCAGAAATTGAGTGGCCCGGTGGTGGCGCAACTCGATGTACCGGCACGCCGCGCGTGGATCGGCCTTGCGGCGGCAGCCGGCGGGGCGGCGGCGGCATACCTGATCTGCTACTTCCGCACGCTGCGGAAAATGGTGGAGCAGCCCGATATCGTGCCAGCGGCTCGCCGGTTTAACTGGTTGCCGCGGTTCGGAAATTCGCTGGAAACCGCCGTCGGCCAGTTCAGCGCCCGTACGCTCGTGCGCAGCCGGCAGCATCGTGTGATCCTGGCCTTCTATCTAGGAATCGGAACCGCCATTGCGCTTTTCATTATGCGAACACCCGAGGGGCGCCAGCTCTCAGCGGCGACCGCCAACGACCCATGGCATCAGCCGAGCGCGCCGCTGATCGCCTCGAGCATCCTGCTGCTGGCCGCTTGGGTGGGGGGAATCCGCATGGTATTTTCCATGCCCCTGGAGCTGCGCGCCAACTGGGTCTTCCGTGTGACACCGGTCGGCGGAGGAAGGGAGTGTCTGGCGGCTCGCAGGCGGGCCCTGTACGCACTATCGGTGGTCCCTTTTTGGACTGCGTCAGCACTGGTATTTTTTTGGCTGTGGCCGTGGCGCCCTGCCGCGGGGCACCTGATCGTCCTCGCTCTTCTCGGTATCACCATCGCCGAAATCTGCCTCAACGACGCACCGAAAATCCCGTTCACCTGTTCCTACCTGCCCGGCAAAACGAATTTCCACCTGGCGTTCTGGGCTTGCCTGGCGTTCTCTTTGTTCGCTCTATTTGAGGCTGCTGACTGGGAGCGCGGCGCCCTGGCGAATGCTACCGGCTCGATCGCCCTGGTGGCAGCTCTCGCTATCGCGGCGGCACTGGCCCGATGGCGAACCGGGAGGCAAGCGAGCTCGGACGAAGGCGCATTGCGATTTGAGGAAGCGCCCGAACCCGTAGTGTTCGAGCTGGGTCTCGACCAGCTCACTCCGCACGCCCCACGAGCCCTGCCCGGAACAACCTTTCATCCACCCGGCTGAGCCTTGCCGTCCGGGGAATGCGCAGCAGCGGCCGATGAGGGATTTCGCAGAGATACTCCGGAATGGCCCAGACCTCGTCTTCCGCGGTCATCCAGTGAATCGCGTCGAAGCGTTTGAGATTCACTGGGCGGGAATAATTCCGCAGCGTCTTTTCGCGTCTGAGGTTGAAATAATGCTCGAAATAGGACATCGCCAACTCGCGCAGCGTGCGATATACCGGCTCCCGGTAGCGCAGGCCGGCATAGTTCGATTTGGCGAGAGCTCCCCAGCAGCCGCGGACGCGGAAAATGGCGAGAACGTGATCGTCGTCGCGCACGGCCTCGAAATCGAGGAGCAGCGGCGGGAGGCCGATCATGCGCAGGGCGGCCGCCCCCATGAGTGCGCCTTCCATGCAGTGAGCGGTGCGGTCGCGCAGCACCAGGCGCGGCGATCGGCAGGTGGGACCGTTCGGTTCCTTGTTATACGCCAAGTCGTCGAGGAAACGCTGGATCTTCTCCGGCGTAGTCAGCCGCCGGTAAACGGCCAGTTCCGAGCGTAGGAAGGAATTAACGGACACTTTGCTCAGGTTACCGTGCTTTGCCGAGCGCCCGTTCGAAGCCGGGGAGCGAGCGCTCCAGATCGGCGCGCGCAATGGTCAGCGAGAGGCGCATATATCCGCCGCGCCCGAATCCCGAGCCCGGTACCGCCAGAATGCCTTCCTCCTGCAGCAGCCGGATGAAGGCGATGTCATCCGGGATGGGCGTCCTGGGGAAGACATAATAAGAGCCCTGCGGACGCGGGGCATGGTAGCCCATGCGGTTCAGCGCATCGCACAGCAAGTCGCGCTTGGCTTGATAGAGGCTCACATCCACGGTGGCATCGGCCGTGCGCGCCACCACCAGTTGCCAGATGGCCGGTGCGTTGATGTATCCCAGGATGCGGTTGGCGAAGGTGCAGGCGTTGCGCAGGGCAGCGGCCTCGGCGAGGTGCGGCGGAATCGCCAAATACCCGATGCGTTCACCGGAAATCGCCATGGCTTTCGACCACGACCAGGCCAGAACGGACCTCGAAAGGATACTCAAGGTCTCGGGAATCGCGAGGCCGTCGTAGATCAGCGGCCGGTAAGGCTCATCGCTGATCACTAGGATCGGCTCGCGAATCGCCGCGTTCAAGTCGCGTAAGATTTCGGCGCGGTAAACAACGCCGGTTGGATTGTTGGGCGAATTCAGGATGAGGCCTTTCGTGCGCGGAGTGATCGCGCGAACGATGGTTGGCACGTCAGGTTGAAACTGCTCGTCGGTTTCTACCGGCACGACTCGGCCGCCATGGTTCTCGACGTAGAAGCGGTATTCCGGAAAATACGGATTCAGCAGAATGACCTCGTCCCCGGGGTCGAGGACCGACTTCAGCACGATGTTGATCGCGCCCGCCGCGCCGTTGGTCATGATGATGTCGTCCGCCGTAAAGCCCAGGCTAGTCCGCGCGGAAAGGCCGCCGGCGATTGCCGCGCGCACTTCCGGGAACCCGGCATTGGGCATGTAACCGTGACTGTGCGGCCGGTTCTCGTCAACCACGCTGCGCAACGCGGCGATCACCGCCGCGGGCGGCTCGACTTCGGGATTGCCCAGCGAGTAATCGAACACGTTTTCGGCGCCGCGCTCCTTGCGAAGCTGCAATCCGATTTCGAACATGCGCCGGATCCAGGACGCTCGTTCAAGCTGTTCCGCAACGGTGCGCGCAATGGCCATCGCGGGTATAGTAGCATCTCACGTAGCGCGGGCCTCCCAGCCTGGGAATGTTAAGATCACTCTGCAGTGGAAATCCGGCCCGCCAGCGATCGCTCGCTCCTGGTATCCTTCGGCAGTGAAATCTCTCTCGAAGCGCATCGCCGCGTGCTGCGCTTCGTGCGTGCCTTCGACAAGCTGCCGCCCGGCATCCTGAACTGGCATCCCGCCTACACGTCGGTGCTCATCGATTTCGATCCACGCCGCTGGCGATACGGCGATGTGGAATCCCTGGTTCGCGAGCGCGTCGGTCTGGCCGGCGAGCATGTTCCATCGGACACTCGCACCGTCGAGATTCCCGTTTGCTATGGCGGGCGATTCGGCCCCGACCTTGAGGATGTCGCGCGGCATACCGGCCTCCCGGCGGCTCGCGTGGTGGAGCTGCATTCCTCGGCCGAATACCTGGTCTACTTCCTGGGCTTCTCGCCGGGCTTTCCGTACCTGGGCGGCCTGCCGGCTGAGCTGGCCACGCCGCGCCTGCCGGCCCCGCGAAAGCTCGTGCCCGCCGGCAGCGTGGCCATTGGCGGAAGCCAGACCGGCGTCTATACGGTCGATTCACCCGGCGGATGGCGGATCATTGGGCGCACCACAATGCCCCTTTTCGATGCGGCCGCCAACCCACCGGCTCTCCTCCGCATCGGCGACGCGGTGCGTTTCGTCCCCACTTCGGAGACGCCTTCGTGAGCTCCATCCGCGTCCTCGCGCCAGGTTTCCAAACCAGCGTGCAGGACCTGGGCCGCTTCGGCTACGCGCACCTGGGAGTAGCTGCCTCGGGCGCAGCCGACGCCCTGGCATTGCGCGCGGGCAACCTGCTGGTGGGCAACTCTGAGAATCAGGCCGCGCTCGAAATGACGCTCGTGGGCGGCATATTCGAATTCGACGCCGATACGGTGGTCGCGCTCACCGGTTCTGATTTCGATGCCGGCCTGCCGCCATGGCAAGCGGTCGAGGTGGCAGCCGGAACGATCGTGCGATGCGGCGCTTCGCGCTCCGGAGCACGCGGCTATCTGGCGGTTCGCGGCGGCATCGCCGCGCCCAAGGTGCTGGGCAGCGCTTCGGCCCATTTGATGACAGGTTTGGGCGGGCAGGCACTGCGCAAAGGCGACGTGCTGCCGATCGGCAGCGAAGCAGTCCGCGAACCGCGGAAGCAAACCCTGCGGTCTCCCCCGCGCGATGGGCCGCTGCGCGTGACGGAGGGCCCGCAGGCGGGATGGTTCGGTCACGAACTCTACCAGGCTTCCTACCGCGTCCTTGAAGAATCCAACCGCATGGGTTTGCGCCTGCGCGGCCCGGCTGTCGCCAGCCCCACGGGCCATATGATTACCGAAGGAGTCGCGCTGGGCGCGGTGCAGATCCCGCCCGACGGCCAGCCTATCGTGCTATTCGTGGAACATCAGACCACCGGTGGCTATCCCAAGCCCGCCAACGTAATCTCGGCGGACTTGTGGCGGGTAGGCCAATTGCGGCCGCGGGACGAGGTGCAGTTCGAGCTGGTCCCGATGGAACGCGCGCTCGAACTGCTGCGGGAACAGGAGGAGTGGCTCTATTCGCTGCTGTAAGGAGGCCATGACGATCGATCTCAATTGCGATCTGGGAGAGCTCGAAGACGCCGCTCACGAGGCAGCGCTGATGGAGTCGATCACCTCGGCCAACATTGCGTGCGGCGGCCATGCGGGCGACGAGCACACCATGGAGCGGACGGCGCGCCTGGCTTTGGCCCGTGGCGTCCGGATTGGCGCGCATCCCAGCTATCCTGACCGGGCCAACTTCGGCCGCATCGAGATCGACATGCCTGCGGTTGAGATCGATGCTGCGGTGCGCGAACAGATCGCACGCCTGGAAGCCGTGGTCGCAAAACTGGGCGGCCGCATCACCCACGTAAAACCGCACGGCGCGCTTTACAACGTCGCTGCGCGGAACGACGAAGTGGCCGGCGCGATCGGGAGTGCTGTAGCGCGATGGAACCCCAGAGCCACCATCTTCGGACTGGCCGGCTCGAGGTCGCTAGTCGTGTGGCGGGAGATGGGCTTGCACGTAGCCGCCGAGGCGTTCGCGGACCGGCGCTATGAACACGATGGCTCGCTACGCGCCCGCAAGTTTCCGGACGCGCTGATCACCGACCCGCAGGAAGCCGCCGCACAAGCGCTCCGGTTCGCGCGCGAAGGAGTCGCGGAGACCATCTGCGTGCACGGCGACACGCCCGGCGCGGTAGAAATTCTGAAGGCTTGCCGGCGCGCTTTGGAATGATACGCAGTCTAGTTTTCACCGCCGAGACGCCGAGCCGCAGAGTTTTTTAGAATGGACGCCACGGTTCGTGGCTGGCCACTGCTTTAAGCGGTTGGCGCGCAGAGGGAGCAGAGCGAACACGTGCTCGACGGGGTTCGCGGCGAGGATCACGAAAAGAAAGCCCCACCTCACGCGAAGGCCTGTTCCAGCACTTGTTTCCTCTGCCCCCTCTGCGCGCCAACTCGATAAAGCAGAGCTGTCCACAGATTGTCGCAGCGCCCATTCTTTAAAACTCGGCGTCTCTGCGGTGAAGACTAGTCTACGTCTAGACTAAGACTAGTGCCGATGCTCCTCGTGCTCCGTCTCCGCCGGCATCACGCAGCCGTTCTCGGAGACCGGACACGACAAGTGCTCGAATTGCACGGTGGTATGCGAAATATGAAACTTGTCCGCCAGCATGCAGTTTAAGCGCCGCAAAATCGCATCGCTCGAAGATGGCGGCACGTCTTCGATCAGCACGTGGCAGCTCAGCGCGTGCGTGCTCGAACCCAGGCTCCAGATGTGCAGATCATGTACGTCGAGCACGCCTTCGGTCCCTCGCATCATGCCGATCACGTCGTTCAACTGCAGGCCGCGGGGCAAACCCTCGAGCAGGATGTTTAGCGACTCGCGGATGATGTCCCAGGCCGTCCAGACGATCAACCCGCCGATCAAAATGGAGAGCAGCGGGTCGACCTGCACCCATCCGGTGTAGGCGATGGCGACGGCTCCCGCGATAATCGCAATCGAACCGAGCGCATCGCCCAGCATGTGGATGAATGCGCTGCGAACGTTGATGTCTTTGTGCCGCGCCACCCGCAGCGCCCACATGATTCCGGCATTCAACAGCAGGCCAATCGCGGCCACGCCGATCATCACATTCTGCTGAACCGGCAGTGGCGCACGTAAACGTTCCACGCTCTCGTAGAAGATCCAAGCCGAAAGAGCCACCAGCGTCAGGGCATTCACAAACGCCGCCAGCACGCCGGCGCGCTGGTAACCATAAGTCTTCACCTCGTTAGCCGGCTTCGTCTGGAGGTAGTTGGCAATCCAGGCGAGCAGCAACGCCAACGCGTCTGTGAAGTTGTGGCCGGCGTCCGAAATCAGGGCCAGTGAGTGAGCTTTGATCCCTGCGACTACCTCTAACACCACGAAAGCAACCGTGGCTCCCACCGACCAGCGAAGTACATTGCCTGTCGTGGGGTGATGGTGGCTGTGTGCGTGCGAGTGCACTTCGATACTATTTTACCCGGCTGCGTGGGGCTTCGTCTTCGGGCTCACGCAACCTAGCGCACGCCTCTGCATGCGCCGGAACGTGCGGTTCCGCATAGCCTCAATTCACACGCGTAAACACCTCGCGCAGACGCCGTAAAGATTCCGTAAAATCTCGTGCCGGCGCCTGTTTGAGCGCTTTCGGTCTCGTATGATGCCGGATATGGCACCGATCGCGCGGTCCGTCTCGGCCACGCTTCTCACGCTCATCTGCTTTGCCGCAACCGCCGGCGCTCAGAGCCCTTCGGCCAGAGGCTACGTCGGCAGCACGGTGTGCAAAACCTGTCATGCCGATGTTTGGCTCAATTTCTACAAGAACCCGCATGCCAAGAGCCTGGCTTCGGGCAGCGAACCGCCGGAACGCACCGGCTGCGAAGGATGCCACGGCCCCGGACAGGCTCACGTCGAGGCCGGCGGCGGAAAGGACACCATACCGCGAGCCTTCTCGCTTCTCGCTACCCAGCAGGTGCTCGAGACGTGCCTCACCTGTCACGGACAGGATATAGGGAAGGCCAATATACGCCGCTCCGATCACACGCTCAATGATGTAGTCTGCACGAGCTGCCATTCCATCCACCGCTCGCCCACGCCCAAGTTTCTGCTCGCCAAAAAACAAAGTGAGCTCTGTTATTCGTGCCACTCCAGCGTGCGCGCACAGTTTGAAATGCCTTCCAAACACCGCGTCAACGAAGGATTCATGGAATGCAGCGATTGCCACAACCCGCACGGAGCCTTTGCGCCAACGTGGCGCGTGGGCCAGCGTCCGCGCATGGTGGATCAGGCGCTGGGCAATGCAGAACCGTGCCTCAAGTGCCACACGGACAAGCGTGGCCCTTTCGTAAATGAACATCCGCCGGTGCATATCGAGGGCTGCGAGACCTGCCACTTCCCGCACGGCTCCACCAACATGCGTCTCTTGCGCCGCCCTGTAGTGTTCACGCTGTGTCTCCAGTGTCACAACGGCGCCGGCAGTTTCGGCCCTCGCAATAGTGGGGAGCCGCGGCTTTCTACAACCCATAATCTGCTCGAACCGCGCTACCAGAACTGCACCACGTGTCACGTGCGGATTCATGGTTCCAACAGCGACGTGTACTTTCTGAGGTGACGGCCATGGCGATGCGATTCTGCTTCTTATTAGTGACCGGCACACTGTACGCGCAGCAGGTGGTGGCCCCTACTCCCGAGCCAGTCGGGCCGCCACGCGGCGAGGACGTGGGCAATTACAACGTCACCCAATCCTTCGAAACCGGCTACCGGTTCGCTCTCACCGATGGCGATGTGGCCAAGTACCGCGCCGACGTGAATTACGGCGATGGCATACGGCTCCTCGGCAGCAGCCTGACGGTCGATTCGAAAGACGGCCACGGCGACATATTCGATCAGATCCGTTTAAACACGCTGGGCCTCGGCAACGACCCGTATCAATCGGCTTCACTCGAGATCGAAAAGAACGGCCTCTACCGCTACGACATGTTGTGGCGCCTGGATAACTTCTACAATCCCGGCCTGGTCGGCGCGAACCGTCTGGATCAGATGGACACCAGCCGCCGGTTGCAGGATCACGACCTCACTCTCTTTCCGCAATCGCACTTCAAGGTGCGCCTGGGATACAGCCGCGACAATCAGACCGGCCCCGCGCTCTCCAGCGTGCAGGAATTCAACGCGGCGGGCGCGGTTTATCCGCTCTTCATGGATGTGCGCCGGGCGTGGAATGAATACCGCCTGGGCGTCGAGGGCGACTTTGCGGGCTTCAAATTCACCCTCCAGCACCGCTGGGACTTCTTCAAGGACGACACCGGCTTCGCGAATGCCAGTACCCTGACGCAGTTCAACCGTTCCAATCCTTACCACGGCCGCGCGCCTGGATGGTTCGGCGACCTGGTCACCAATCGCAAATATTGGGCCATGAATGCGCGCATGACCTACGTGGGCGGCCAAGGGGATTTCGCGCTGAACGAGTTGGCAGCCATCACCGGCGTCGGCTCGACGCCCACGCAGCAGGTCCTGGTGAGTGGCAACGCCCAACGCCCCGAGCTGGCCGGCGATCTGAGCCTCAGCGTGTATCCCACCGACCGGCTGACGGTGGTCAACAACACTTCCGTTCATGGCACGCGCATTGTCGGCAATTCCGAATACACGCTGTTCAACAACCTTACCGGCCTGAGCGCCAACGTGAATTTCGATTATTTCGGCATCCGCACGGTGGCCAATGCAACCGACCTCAATTACCGTGTGACGAACTGGATCGGCTTTTTCGCCGGGTATCATTATTCGGATCGTCTGATTACCACGGTCGATGGTTTCGCCGTCACCGGCCCGCTGACAGACTTCACGTTTGGCCGCAGCGATCATATGAATTCGGGGATCGTGGGCGTTCAGATCCGTCCAGTCAAGCCGTTCACCATCCGCCTGGATGGCGAGGTGGGGCATGACAACCAGCCGTTGACGCCGATCAGCGAGCGCGACTATCACACGCTCGGCGGCCGCGCCGATTACCGGACGCGACGGTTTCAAGCCTCGGCTACCTACAGCCAGGTGTACAACGTCAATTCACCCTCGCCGCTTTCGCCGTTCAGCTCGCACTCGCGCGACTATAGCGCCAACGCATCCTGGACGCCCAACGATCGCTTCGGCTTCGATGCAAGTTACATGAAGTTGCACCTCGACACCGTTTCCGGCCTGGCGTTCTTCGCGGATAGTGTCCTCCAAACCTTCCCCACGATCTACATCAGCAACATCCACGCAGCCAATCTCGGCGCGCACTTTAGCCCGGTTCCGCGCGTGAACCTGTTCGTGGAGTACACCATCACTAAGGACACGGGCGATGGACGCAACGCGCCGGTTCTACCGGGCACCACCGGCGCCGCGCAGACGCTGTTCAATTCGGTGGAGACATTTCCGCTCACCTACCAATCGCCGCTCGCCCGGCTCTCGATCCGGATCACGCCGAAAATCCGCTGGAACGCCGGCTGGCAGTTTTACAACTACCACGAGGAGTTCGGTTTGTTATCGGTCTCACAGAACTACCGCGCGCACACCGGCTATACGAGTGTACTGTGGTCGTTCTGAGATAACCCGACTTTCGCAGTCGCGGCGACACGCCGCCAACGGAACAAAATTTACAGCCGAACAGCTTGACAACGGTAGACTGCTGCCATAGAATCCCTACCGATCGACAGGTTATGAGCTCGGGCTTTTTAGCCGAGACATTTGACTCGACGGGGGATCAAATGGGAAACCTGATTACGCGCCATGTTCCCGCGACGAACCGGGTGACGTTCGTTGCAAGTGCCTTCCTGACCTTCCTGTTGCTCGGATGGTTGTCATCGCCGGCTTCAGCGCAAAGCACCATCGCCGGTGTGGTAACCGACACCTCGGGCGCCGTCGTGGCGAACGCCACGGTGGAAGCTGCGAGCGACGTGCTCATCGAAAGGGTTCGCACCGCCACCACCAACGCCGAAGGACGATACGCGATTGTAGACCTTCGGCCGGGGACCTATGAGGTAACCGCCACCAAAGACGGTTTCGTCAAAGTGAGGCAGACGATCGTCGTGCCGGCCAACGTAACGGTTCCGGTGGATGCCGAATTGAAGGTGGGCTCCGTGGGCGAGACCATAAATGTCGAGGCACTGGTGCCCACGGTCGACGTGGAGAATATTGCCCACCCAGAGACCTTGACGCGAGCCGAGATGGACGCCCTCCCCACGGGGCGCTACATGCAATCGATTGCTTCCTACGTGCCGGGCGCCCATCTGAACCTTCCCGACATCGGCGGTTCGCAACAGATCGAGCAGAACTATATCTCCGTTCACGGAGCCGCCGCCACGCAGGACGTCTACATGTTCGATGGCATGTTGGTCAATACGACGTATCTCGACGGCGCCATACAGCAATACGTCGACAACGAGGCCATCCAGGAGACCACGTATCAGCCCACGCATAACTCCACCGAGGTTTCTGGGGGTGGCATGTTTATCAACCTCGTTCCCAAAGAAGGCGGCAATCGGTTTCACGCGGATTTCTTCGGCGGCGGTAGCGCGGGCACGAACTTCTGGCAGGGAAATAACCTGGATCGCACCACCACCCTCCGGGGATTGAGTGCCCAAGACAAAACGATCAAAATCGAGGATTTCGATGGCTCCTTCGGAGGCCCGATTAAGACTGACAAACTGTGGTTCCTGCTCACCGGACGCCGCCAGGTCACTTTTACCCAGGCCGGAGCTTCCACCTATCCCAATGGACAACCTGGCATCCAAGACGGATATATCTATGCCGGTTCGTTCCGCCTGACGTATCAGGCCAACGCCAAGAACAAATTCAGTGCCTTCTGGTTGCGCAACTGGAAGTACAAAGCGCACGAGATCGTGGATGGAGGCCAGGAAGGATACATTCCGGCCGACCCGTCAGTGGCCGCGACACAGCGCAACAAGTGGCCCATGTACTACATCCTGCAGACCAAGTGGACCAGCACGGTCACACCGAAGTTGATCACGGAAATCGGGATGTCGATCAGTCACCTGGATTATAACGACCTGTATCAAGACGGTATTGCGCAAGCACCGGACACGCCGGAGTGGTATGCGCTGACGACCGCGCGGGATCAAGGCACCTTAAGGCGCTACTTCGCGGGAAGGAGCAATCAGTACTTCCAATCGAGCCGGACGTATTTCAGCGGCTCTGGCACCTACGTCACGGGATCACATCAGATCCGCTTTGGCGTACAGGATAGCTTCGGACCTTTCCACACGAGCGTCACCGAGAACGGCGATGGCTACATGGTGTTCACCAACGGTGCTCCCACTAGTTTCACGGCGCTGAACACACCCTATTACCAATGGCCCCGCCTGGATGCCGACCTGGGGCTCTTCGCCACCGATACCTGGCATATCAAGCGGCTTGCCATCACGGCCGGTCTCCGTTTTGAGTATCTGGCAGGCGAGATTGAGGCCGAGAACGCTCCCGGTGGCCGGTTCGTGGGTCCCCGGACCGTCCCGCAGACTACCTGTTCCACTGTAAAAGGGATGGGCTGCTGGCACGACTGGACGCCGCGGCTTGGTGCCGTATACGACCTGTTCGGCAACCACAAGACCGCGATCAAGGCGGGCTTTGGCAAGTTCAATGCCCAGTACAGCACCGGATTCACCAACAACTTCAACCCAATGACGGGGATATCGCAAGGTGTGGTCTGGAATCTCCCCGCCGGCGCCACTAATCCGGGAGGACCATGCGCGGCCGTTACCCTCGGTGGAGTTCCCGCTCCCAATCCGCTTTGCTTTCCCACGGGCGGTTTCGCCGGTGCGGGCGCCCTTCCGGGCGTGGGTGCCGGCACCCTTGGGCCCAGCGTCAACCCCACCTTTGGCAGCGTCGCCGCAGGTACTGGCGTGGGTCTCGATCCGAACTGGCATCGCGACTATTCCCTCGGTTACACCGCTGGGCTGCAACAGGAGCTGGCGAGAGGGGTGACGCTGAATTTCAACTGGTACCGGGGTGCGCACTACCAGTCGACCCTGCTCCTCAACTATGCCCTTGGTTCCGACGCGTGGACGCCAGTGAGCATCACCAACCCGCTCAATGGCTCGCCCATTACGTTTTACAACCTGACCAAGCTCGGTACCACTCCACACTTGTATCAAACCAATGCGCCGCAAAGCCTGGTGAAAAACGTGTATACGGGCTTCGAGACCTCGGTTGTGGCCCGTCTTCCCCGCGGAATGTTCGCGATCTTCGGCTGGACCATTGATCGCGATCTGGACCGCTCCTGCGCGGAGAGCGCCGGCAATGCCACGCTTCTGGCCGGCAACCGTCTCAACGACCCCAATACGCTGCGCTTCTGCGATATGTTCGGCGATTTGTATCAGAGCCTAGGCGCCGTCTCGAGCCTGCCCTGGCAGAATGAGTTTAAGGCTCAGGCGGCGATACCGATTCGTTGGGGGTTTATTGCCAGTCTGTCGCTGTACAGCAATCGGTATCAGTACACCTACTCGCCGGCTCCCACTATCCCGGCCACGCTGAATACGGGCGGCGTTTTCAATGATGGGTACCTGGGCCGCACCTGGACCCTCGGCGCCAACAGCGTCTATCCGAAGGATTGTGTCGGATGCACGCCGGGCGCACGAGTGTTTCCGACGGGTTTTGTGTTGGGCCAAGCCTCGGAAACCATCAACCTGGCCGCGCCGGGCCAGGTTCTCACGCCCCGCCTCAACCAACTCGATATCAGCTTGAAAAAAACGTTCAAGTTCCGCGAGCGGTATGTGGTGGAGCCCGAAGCACAGGTATTTAATCTTCTGAACAGCAACGCCGCGGTCTCCGAATCGGTATCACTGGGGGGTGACGCTGCCCCATTTCTGCCAAAATCCGCCTGTAATAGTTCTACACCCGCGAACTGCGGATTGGGTGGCCCCGTGGTGACCATAACCAACCCGCGCCTGATGCGGTTGGCGCTGCTGGTCCGGTTCTGATCGGGCCGAAACTGCGATTAGAACGATCGGTTCTAGCTCGGACTCCTCCCGTACAATAGTTCCATGCAACTGGGAATGATCGGGCTGGGACGGATGGGCGCTAACATCGTGCGCCGGTTGATGCGTGGTGGGCACCAATGCGTGGTGTTCGACAAGAACCCGGACGTGGCCAACGCGTTGGGAAGCGAGGGTGCGACCGCGACCACGGCGTTTGACGACTTCATCGCCAAGCTCAAGCCGCCTCGGGCCGTGTGGTTGATGGTTCCGGCGGCCGTGGTCGACAGCCTCATCGGAGAACTCGGGCGTCGCATGCAGTCCGGCGACATCCTCATCGACGGCGGCAACAGCTACTACATCGACGATATCCGCCGCTCCAAAGATCTCGAAAAACGCGGCATTCGCTACGTGGATGTCGGAACCAGCGGCGGCGTGTGGGGCCTCGACCGCGGCTATTGCATGATGATCGGCGGCCCGCAGGATACCGTCCAGCACCTCGATCCCATCTTCAAAACGCTGGCGCCCGGCCGCGGCTCGCTACCCCGCACGCCGGGCCGTGAAAAGACCAACGGCACCGCCGAGGATGGCTACCTCCATTGCGGCCCCTCGGGCGCGGGCCATTTCGTGAAGATGGTCCACAACGGCATCGAATACGGCTTGATGGCGGCGTACGCCGAAGGGCTCAACATCCTCAGGCATGCCGATGTGGGCAAGCGCGAGCATACCGTTGATGCCGAAACCGCCCCGCTGCGCGACCCCGAACATTACCAGTACCAATTCAACCTGGCCGACGTCGCCGAGGTGTGGCGCCGCGGGAGCGTGGTCGCCTCGTGGCTGCTCGACCTGACCGCGATCGCGCTGCTGGAACAGCCCGACCTGGCGACGTTCTCGGGCCGTGTTTCCGATTCCGGCGAGGGGCGTTGGACCATTCAGGCCGCCATCGATGAATCCGCACCGGCGCCTGTGTTGACTGCAGCGCTGTACGAGCGCTTCAGCTCCCGCGGCGAAGGCGAATTCGCAGCCAAGCTGCTTTCGGCCATGCGGTATCAGTTTGGCGGGCATGTGGAGACGCATACGGGAAAGGCGTAGTCGCATGGCATGGCCCCCATAAGGTTCTTGTCTTCCACTTCAACGTGTCGGCGTTTTTCAGCCAAGTGACCGGGGAGCCTTAGTTTCCGCTATCGCCTAACGGCCACAATCGACCGTCATCTGCACAGAACCTGCTATGTAGGCAGCGTGCCTTGTGCTGACAATCTAAGGAATGAATCGGTTTACGTGCCCGTGCAAGCGGCTCCCTCGTGCGAGTTCGAAAGCGGAAACCACTTACAAAAGGCGCATCTTGAATAAATTTCATATCCATTCGACCGCCGATCTGATTCGCTACGCGATGGAGAACAGGCTTACCTGAGTGCGCCCGGACAATGCCGGCCGCTCTGCTCTTCCTATTTCAGATGGGAGCGATCGAGATCCACCCCTGGGACGCGAGCATCGACGCGATCGGTTGCCCCAACCGGCTGGTGTTCGATCTCGGTTTCGTGCCCGACGTTCCTTTCGAAGCCGTCAAGCTCGCAGCACTGGACATCCACGCTCCCTGCGCGGATCGAAAACCGAGCCTCGCCGTGATCCGCTTCTAAAGCGATGATCCTGCTAGCCGCGGTAACGCAGGGTTCTCCTGCGGCAGTTAACAAAATGGCTCTCAAAAACAAAGCCGCTCTACTGGTTAGGCACGGACCCTTGTGTAAGTGTGGCAGGCACACGAGTGTAAGAACGCGTGACAAAAATACCACCAGCGACAATATCACTGGGAGATCTCTGTGCGTCGGTCAATGCAGTGGCGAGAGGATTCTCCAAACCCGCTGAAACAGCACCAGTGATCACGAAGTCATCAGTCTGAAAGAATGTGGCGCCAGTTGCGTAGGTGAGAACTCGGTTGATGGTTCCAGTACCATCGCAATTCACAATGTAGGTTCCACTATTCTTTGCGGTTACGACGGTTCTAGCACCATTTGGTGATCCACTGGTAGGTCCGTTGACAGTCAACGTCCCAGTCAGATTGCCATCTCCATCAAAGTGTCGTATTTCTAAGGCGATTGCTACATTGGCCCCGTAAGTGGCCACAACCGCATAGGAACCCTGAAGACTTGCTGGTGTGTAACACGGAGGGGTCTGAGCATTTACAGCGGAGATTCCTATCAAACCGACGACAGATACCAGCGCCAACTGTACAACTAAACTCATCTTTCGCAACCTCATTTCCTTGCCTCCTTATGGCATCCTCCAAAACGATGCAAAGGGTTTGGGGACGATCTACATTATTCGCCTTCCACACACGGCTATTTGTGAGGTTGCGCTTATTAGTTGCCTCGGTGGATGATACACTGCGGCCGCTGCCGGCCGGTTTTGGCCGGTTTAGCAATCGCAGTAGAGCTGCGGAGCCAGATCTCGGCCGGGACGGCAGTAGGCACGTTGATCGAGAGAGTGGTGTCAAGCGATGTTACGGCGAAACACGCGGTGGTGATTCCGTCATCCGCGCGCTAGGCGAAGCCTCAAATTCAGTCAACGCCCGCCAAATCGCCGCGGACCGGCTCTCGCTCAAGTACCCCAAGTCGACCAGTCGTCGCCGCCCCACCTCAATGAATGCCCGTAGCCACGCCAAGCTCAGGTGGCCAACCGGCACCAGATCCACAATGGGCCGAACGCTCCTGACCTCCAGCCCGGCTTCCTCGATCCACTGATTTTCGGCCGTCCGCCATGCTCGATGCTGCAAGCCCAGCCGGGCAGTCTCGTCATCGGCGGTTCCCAGGACGTACTCCCGCTCGATAGTCATTCCGTCCCAAGAGTACCGTGCCGCGTCCGCCTGGTTCCATCCGCTTCTTGCGGTCAAACTCCGGCCCCTCCGGCCACGCTATAATCGCTTGGGATGGACGTTTACGAGGAATTAGTGCGTCTGCGGACTCTGGGCCAGAAGTGCGCCATCGCCACCATCGTCGACGTACGCGGCTCCATTCCCAGCTACGAAAGCGCCAAGCTGCTGGTGCGCGAGGATGGCTCCATGACCGGCACCATCGGCGGCGGCTGCGTCGAGGCCGAGGTCTGGAACGCCGCTCGCGAGGTCATCGAAACCGAAAAGCCCAAGCACCTCACCTTTAACCTGGGCCAGGACGCCGCGTATGACAACGGCCTGATCTGCGGCGGCCAGCTCGATGTTTTCGTCGAACCGGTGCTCCCGCTCCCGCGAGCTTTTATTTTCGGTGCCGGCCATATCTCCAAGAGCCTTTCCAAAGTGGCAACGCTCGCCGGTTTCGGCACGGTAGTGATCGACAACCGCGACAGCTTCGCCAACCGCGAGCGGTTCCCCGAGGCCGTCGACGTCCACGCCGAAGAGTACGAAGACGTTTTCCCCAAGCTGGCCATCAATGAGACCAGCTATGTGATCATCGTCACGCGCGGGCACCGCGACGACATGCGAGTATTGAAGCTGGCTCTGGCTACGCCGGCCCGCTACCTCGCCATGATCGGCAGCAAACGGAAAGTCATCAACGTGATCCGCGAGCTGGAAAAAGAAGGCCTCCCCAAAGAGGCATTCGAACGCATCCACGCCCCCATGGGCCTGGATATCGGGGCGATTTCCCCGGAAGAAATTGCCATTTCGGTAGCCGCGGAGATGATCGCGGTCCGCCGGAAAGCCAGTTCCAATTGGCGCTCGCTTTCGATGTCGGTATTCGCCGACGAATCGTTGCGGGCCATTCTGTCCAAGTGAGTATTGCCGGATTGATTCTGGCGGCCGGCGAATCGCGCCGGATGGGTTTTCCCAAAGCTTTGTTGCCTTATCGCGAAGAGACATTTCTCGACACGCTGATCGGCCGGTTCGCACCGCGCTGCTCGCCGGTGATCGTGGTGCTGGGCGCCGAGGCGGAGCGCATCCGCGCGCGGGCTGTGCGTCCTGCTACATTCGTCGTGAATCCCGACTACCTTCGCGGCATGACGACGTCGTTGCAGTGCGGATTGCGCGCCGTGCCGGCCGACGCAGAGGGCGTGCTGTTCACGCTCGTCGATCATCCGGCGGTGAGCCCGGCCACCATCGACGCCTTGCTCGCGACCCCGCGGCCGCTGGTTCGCGTACCGCGCTTCGGTGAAGACCGCGGCCACCCCATCTGGTTCTCCCGCGAGCTGATTCAGGAATTCCTGGCCATTCCCGATGGCGGCGCCGCCAACGAAATCGTCCATCACCATCGGCCCGAGACCGAGTTCTTGGACCTCGACGACCCCGGCGTCGTGGCGGATATCGACGACCCCGAGGCTTACGAGAAACTCACAGGCGTGCGCGCATGAGGGCATTCAAGTTCATCTCTGCGGCCGTTGTATTGATCCTGCTGGTGGGAATCGCCGCGCCCTATATCCCCGCCACCGCCTATGCGCCGCGGCTGCGCGCATCGCTCGAGCGCGCGCTCGGCCGCCAAGTCGAAATCCGCGGCCCGGTAAACTTCAGCCTGTTCAAAGGCCCAGGGATTTCCGCGGAAGGCGTGGTGATTCACGAAAACCCGTCGCTCGGTTTCGAGCCCATCGCGTACGTAGACGAAATGATAGTGGGCCCGTCGTTTTGGTCGCTGCTGCACGGACGTTTTGGGATCGGTTCCATCCGCCTGGAGGATGCCACCATCAACCTCACCAAATCGCCTGTGGGCGTCTGGGATTTCGCATCGATCGTCAATCGATCGGTGATGAGCACCGCGCCCGCCATTCACGTCCGCAGGGGCCGCATCAATTTCAATTTCGGCGACACGCAATCCGTCTTTTATCTGCTCCAGACCGATGTGGATATCACCCCTCCGGCTTCTCGTACGGGTGGATGGAAAGTTTCGGGCGAAGCGCAAGCCGCGCGCACCGATAAACCCGCACTGGGCTTGGGAACGTTCACGGTGAAAGGGAACTGGTGGGTCGATCCCGAGCGCGTCGATCTCGACGTGCGGCTCGAGCGCACCCTCCTGGGCGAGCTGGCCGTGCTGATGAGCGGCCAAGCCGGCGGCGTTCATGGAACCATCACTTCCCGACTGCACCTGGCCGGCCCCATTAACGGCATCGGCATTCTCGGCCGCCTTACCGTCGAGGACGTGCACCGCTGGGACCTGTTGCCCTCCAAAGGCCAGGGCTGGCCGCTGGACCTCCGCGGCCGTCTCGATCTCACCGGCCAGCAGCTCGAGTTGCAAGCGACCTCTACCGTCGTCCCCATCACCACCCGGTTCCGCGCCAGCAGTTATCTTTCGCACCCGCACTGGGCTGTAACCATGACCTGGAACCGGTTTCCCATCGCCCCGATTCTTCAACTGGCCACCGATATGGGCGCCCACTTCCCGCCCAAGCTCGGCCTGAACGGCACCATCGATGGAGCCATCGGCTACTCCGGCGGAGGTGGCTTTGAGGGCGAACTGGTTCTGCACGATACGGCCCTGACCATCCCCGATTCCCCGGCCATCCGGTTCGAACAGGTGCACGTGATGGTGGACCACGGCAAAATCTGGCTGGCCCCGGCGCTGGTGCATACCGCCGAGCAGGATGAGGCCCGTCTCGAAGCCATTTATTCCATGGACGACGGCACGCTCGACCTTTCCATTGCGACTGCGGGGATGAATCTGGAATCGCTGCGCGCGCAGGTCTCTCTGGCCGCCGTTCCGTGGCTGGAGCAGATGAATTCGGGCCAGTGGAGTGGCGAGCTCCATTACCACGCAATGCCCGACAACGCAGGCTGGTCCGGAGATCTCCAGTTGACCGATGCCCAGGTCGCAGTGCCGGGATTCGCCGGTCCGCTCCAGATCGAATCGGCGCACGTGGCCATCGACCGCGCCCGTGTGAGTGTGGATCGCCTCACTGCGCAGGCCGGCAAGATTGCGTTCACCGGCGACTACCGCTACGACCCCGAAGCTGCCCGGCCGCATCGCCTCCACGTGCGCGCCCCGCACGTCAATGCTGCCGACCTCGAGGCCGAACTGATGCCCACTCTGCGCCGCAGCACCAGCCTGTTCGCGCGAGCCTTCAGCCGCAGCACGCTGCCGGCATGGTTGCGCGAGCGCAAGCTCGATGGCTCCGTGCAGATCGGCGAACTGGAATTGGCCGACTCCCATCTGAACAACGTGCGCGCGCGGCTCACCTGGGACCTCGCTCGGGTGGAGTTCGCCGGCCTCGAAGCCAGGCTGGACCGCGCCACCATCGCGGGAACGCTGAAGGTGGAGTTGGCCGGCCCGCGTCCCTCGTATCAGCTCACCGGCAGCGTGAAGGCGCTTGACTGGCAATCCGGCAAACTGGACGCCGAGGGAACTTTGGAAACCTTCGGCACCGGCGAGCAGCTGCTGGCCAATCTGAAATCGGACGGCACCTTCACCAGCAGCGGCATGGATTTCGGCGCACTGGCCGGCGGGTATTCGCTCGCTTGGGCCCAGAACCTGCCCCGCCTGCGTCTGAGCGACTTATCCCTGCGCACCGACGACGGCACCTACATTGGCAGCGGCGCCACGCAGCCCGACGGCCACCTGGTGATCTCGCTCTCGAGTGGCAGCAAAGAAATGCGCATGACTGGGACCGTGGCGGCGTTGAAGGTGGATGAGCCAGGGGCGACGACTGGCCCGCGGCTGGCGCCGTAAAGGTATGGACTAACGTATGATCTTCGGACACGGACGGAACACTTCCAATCGAGTGATGAATGTTCTGTCGAGGGTCCGAAGATCGCTCGACGAAAGTGCGGAAATGTCTCAAACGAGATTACCCGGCAGTTGGCGCACGTTGTGTGGCGGCGTTTTACCGGAAGTCATGAACCGAAGAACATCTTCATTCGGTGGCTGAGAAGATCGCCCGAAACGGGCGAACCGCTCGACGGTGCGACGTCACTATGAGAAGTGGAGAGAGGAGTACGGTCTCCCCCGACGTTGCGACAATCCGACCTGCATCTTCCACACGAAGCCGTTGTCATGGGACGGCAAACCTTTACCCCTGATTCTCGATCACGTTAACGGCTACAAAGGAGACAGCAGCCCGAATAGTCTTCGCTATTTCTGTCCAAACTGCGAGTCACAGCTGCCGACGCGAGGCGGAGCCAATCGAGGGCGGGTTGAAGAGGCGGCCGAGGGTAAGTACACCATTAGGGAAAGGGACGGTCGGCGGGAGTATCACCTCATCCCCCCAACCCAATCACTCGGTATAACCAGCCACGCACCCACCACAGGAGCGGGACCTGCGCTGAATGTGGACGAGGAGGGATGACAGGCCCGCGGCTAGCGCCGTAGGTTCTGCTCGGCACGACGATAAACTGGAGTCATGGACCAGTGGCATTTTATTGCCGAACGTAAGATTCGCGAAGCCATGGAGGAAGGCGCCTTCGACCACCTCGAAGGCGCGGGAAAGCCCCTGGATCTCACCGAGAATCCTTTCGAAGATCCCTCCCAGCGGATGGCGCACCGCTTGTTAAAGAACAACGGATTCGCACCGGAGTGGATCGAAGAGGCGAAGGAGATCGAAGCTGAATCCCGGCGTCTGCGCGATCACGGTGAGAGCTCGTCGGATGATCACCGAAACCGCATCGCTGCCCTGAACCGCCGAATCCTTGCTTTCAACTTGAAGGCGCCAGCGGTCAGCCTGCACAAACGCCCGTTCGACATTTCTTAGTCTGCCGGTACAACCGTCCGCTCAATACGCAAGTCAGTCCAGCAACCCGAGGCTGACGTAAATCTTACGACTCTCCGCGCAGTTCACGTAGCCCAAGGCCCGTTCAGCTCGGTCCAAGGCAAGTTCCCGTGGTCTCACCTAGTTCCTACCCTCCAGATACTCTAGGTCGAGCAAGTCCTGCAGTCTTCCCGCGGCTTTCTTTGAGCGCACCAAGTCCCGTTTCGAGATCAACTGAATCCTTGATCCCTCCATTTGCACGGTGCGGCGACGCTTCCAGGCGGTTTCGAACTTCACTCCCTTAATATCCGTGAGGACGTCAATCCGCACGCGCACACCGATCTGAAGCACCATGCCCGGTTCGGTGAAGCTCTCGGCCGGGAGCTCACTCATGGGTGCTCCAGACTTTGCCAAGGCTCGGTGCACTCTACGGGCGTTGGCGGGAGTGCGGTCGATCCAGACGTCCAGGTCCTTGGTATACCTTGGCTCCGTGTACCAAATCACGGCCTGTCCCCAGACGACGAGGTAGCGCACTCTCCATTTTGCGAAAAGAGACAGCAGTTCTAAGTACGTCTGCTCCAGCGCCATCTCCTACCCCTCTAATCTGCCGGATGCGCTCGACCCATTCCACCATCTCCAAGCCCGCCCTCCAACGCGCCACCCCTCCGAGCTTTGCCCAATAAGCCCGGTCGAAATCCCGGCTCGGGCTCCCCAGCCCGATCTTACGGAACATGGACGGGAACACGGTCTGAGCCTGCGGAGTTTTTCTGCTCATGTGACGCCCCCTACACGTCCAGGTTCTTCACATCCAGCGCATTCTCTTCAATAAACTTCCGCCGGCTCTCGACGTCCTCACCCATGAGCGTCGAGAAGATCTCCTCGCTCTGGACCGCGTCTTCCAGGCGCACTTGCAGCAGGGTGCGTCTTTCCGGATTCATGGTGGTCTCGGCGAGCTGCTCGGCGTTCATTTCGCCCAGCCCTTTGTAGCGCTGCACGGAGGCGTCCTTCTTGCCTTCGTTTTTTACGTAGGTCAGCAGGTCGCTCCAGTTGGGCTGCGATTCGCGACCGCCGTTCTTCACCACGGCGAAGGGCGGGTCGTTGTAGCGCGCCACCGTGCGGGCCAGCGCGCGGAAGCGCCGGTATTCGGGCTGCGCGGCCAGGGCCAGCCCAATGCTGCGTTCCGCGTGCGTCGAATCGCGGTACACCACGGCGTATGAGGAGTGCTCCTCGTCGAGGCGCATTTCCGGGTTGAGAGCCAGCTTCTTCAGCGCCTCCAGCACCGGCTTCAGGTTGGCCTCCTCCTGGAACTCAGCCTTATGGTCCACCCGCAGGTCCACGTTGGCCAGCACCTCCACCACGCGCGGATCGCGCAGGCGCCGCTCCACCTTGTGGAACATCTGCTCGTACTCGTCCAGGTTCAGCAGGAAGCTGCGCAGGTCGCTGCCTTCGAGCACCGCCTTCGAACCCTTCCCATTGCCGCTGGCGTGGATCTCCAGCGTCAGGTTCTCCGTGGCCCGGCGCATGATCTCTTTGGTGAACTCTTTCTCGTCCTTGATGTATTTCTCGCTCTTGCCCTTCTTGATGCGATAGAGCGGCGGCTGCGCCACAAACACCTTGCCGCGCTGGATCAGCTCGTTCATGTGCCGGAAGAAGAAGGTCAGCAGCAGCGTGCGGATGTGCGAGCCATCCACATCCGCATCCGTCATGATAATGATCTTCCCGTAGCGCACCTTCGTGACGTCGAAATCGTCCTTGCCGATGCCGGTGCCCAGCGCCGTAATCATGGCTCGGATTTCTTCGTGGCCCAGCATCTTGTCGTAGCGGGCTTTCTCCACGTTCAGGATTTTGCCCTTGAGCGGCAGAATCGCCTGGAACCGCCGGTCGCGTCCCTGTTTAGCCGTGCCGCCCGCCGATTCACCCTCGACGAGAAATAGCTCGCAACGCTCCGGGTCCTTCTCCTGGCAATCGGCCAGTTTTCCCGGCAGGCCGCCCGAATCGAGAGCGCCCTTGCGCCGCGTCAAATCGCGGGCCTTGCGGGCCGCCTCGCGCGCCCGCGCCGCATCGATGGCCTTGCCCACGATCTTCCGGCCGACCGTCGAGTTCTTGTCGAAATACTCGCCCAGCTTCTCGTTCACAAACTGGGTCATCACCCCGGTGATGTCGCTGTTCAGCTTGCCCTTGGTCTGGCCTTCGAACTGCGGCTGCGGCACCTTCACGCTCACCACCGCGGTGAGCCCTTCGCGCACGTCATCGCCCGTCAGGTTCTCTTTCACGTCTTTGAACAACCCGGCCTGCTGCCCGAACGCGTTAATAGTGCGTGTCAAAGCCGTGCGGAAACCTGTCAGGTGCGTCCCGCCATCCACCGTGTTGATGTTGTTGGCGAAGCTGAAGACGTTCTCCGAGTAGCCGTCGTTGTATTGAAGCGCGACCTCCATGGTCAGCGTGCCGCCGTTCGGCGCCTCGCGCTCCGCTTCAAAATGGATCGGCTTATCGTGCAGCACCGATTTGCCGCGGTTCAAATGCTTGATGAACTCGGCGATGCCGCCGGTATAGAGAAATTCCGTCCGCTTCTCCGGATCGACCCGCTCATCGGTCAGCGTGATCTTGAGGCCCTTGTTCAGGAACGCCAGCTCGCGCAGGCGTTGCGCCAGCGTGTCGTAGTTGAACGAGGTCGCCTGCATGATCGTGGTATCCGGCTTGAACGTTACCCGCGTTCCCGTCTTGCGCCCGGCCTTGCCGGCCTTGGTGAGAGGCTCTTTGGGAATGCCGGCGGCGTATTCCTGCTGCCACGTGTAGCTGGGTCCACTGTCGCCTTCCGGCCGCCAAATCTCCAGCTCCAGCCACTCCGAAAGGGCGTTCACGCAGCTTACGCCCACGCCGTGGAGACCACCTGAGACTTTGTAACTCTTGGAATCGAATTTGCCGCCGGCGTGCAGCTTGGTCATCACCACCTGTGCCGCTGAAACGCCTTCCTCTTCGTGGAGGTCCACGGGGATCCCGCGGCCGTTGTCGATCACCGTGACGGAATCATCGTCATGAATCGTGACGGAAACTTCCGTGCAGTAGCCGGCCAGCGCTTCATCCACCGAATTGTCCACCACTTCATACACGAGGTGGTGTAGACCCATTTCGCCGGTCGAGCCGATGTACATGGCCGGACGCAGGCGCACCGCTTCCAACCCTTCCAGCACTTTGATGCTACTGGAATCGTAAACATCCACTCCACTGGAACTGGGGGTTACATCATTTGGCATAGGGTACCCTGATCAAATCCTCATGGGCATGACTACGTAGCGGTATTGGTCCGCTACGGCGTCGCCCGCGGGCCGCAACTCGCCCGCGCTCTTCTGATCTTTCAATTCAAACGCTACATGGTCCTGCGGAATGGCCCGCAGGAAATCGAGAAGGTACTGTGCGTTGAATCCAATCTCCATGTCCGGCCCTTGGTATTCACTGGTGACGCTCTCCTCGCTCTCGCCCATTTCCACCGACGAAGAGAATACCTTCACTTCACCGTTCGTAAACTGCACGCGAATTGCGCGCGAGCGCTCATCCGCAAATTGTGCCACGCGTTCGATGGCCGACCGGATCTCATCCTTTTGCAGCGTCGCCAGCGCCGAGTGATCCTTCGGAAGCACACGCTCATAGTCCGGAAAGTTCCCCGTGAGCTTGCGCGTGATCAGAAGACGGTGCCCGACCTGGAAGAACAGGTGATTGTCATCGCCGGCGAAAACAGCTTTGGCATCCGGATTCGTCTCGTCTCCCAACTTGATCAGTTCCGCCATCGCTTTCTTCGGAATCAGCGCTCGAAACGTTTTATCGATGTGGCCACTCTCCGCGGGAGTCGCCTGCACATACGCCAGGCGATGGCCGTCGGTCGCAACCATAGTCAAACCCTCGGGCCGCATCACCAGCAACGCGCCATTCAACGTGAACCGCGATTCCTCCATCGAAATGGCAAAGGCGGTCCGCCCAATCATCGAAGCGAGAGTCTTGATGGGAACCTCCGCCATCCGCTCGGGCATTTGCGGCAGCTCCGGAAAACTCTCACGCGACATCCCCGCAATCCTCGTGCGCGAGCGGCCGCACGTAATCGTTGCCCAATGATTCTCCAGAAACTTCATATTCACGTCGGATTCTGGCAAGAGGCGAACGTAATCCAACAATTTGCGTGCCGGTATGGTTCCCGCGCCTTCCTTCTTCACTCGCGCGGGACACGAACAGCGGATCCCAAGCTCGAGGTCCGTAGCCGTTAACGTTATGCGGTCGCCGGCAGCTTCCAAAAGTACATTGGACAGAATCGGTATGGTCGTCTTCTTCTCTACGACCCCCTGCGACAGGCTCAATTCGCGTACCAGATCGCTTCGATTTACCGTGAATTCCATGAGCTCAACTCCTACTCTGGTGGGGTCTATAGACGTAGAGTAATAAAACCGTATTCATAGGGCCTGTGCAAGTTGTGGATGACTGCCTAAATTATACTAAATTCAACTACTTTCCACCATCGGGAAGTTGCGGAAGACGCGTGTGGAACGTGCGCAAAACCGGGCTTGCGGCAGTTTTTTCACAGTTTTCCGGAGAAGCCTCCGGCCCCCACTGTGAATAACAAAATAAGTTCATTGCAATGAGTCCATTAGACTGTGTAAGAGCCTGTTCAATTCGGGGTTGCTGTGACGCGTCTGGTCGATTTTGTTGATGGAGTGAATTACGGTAGTGTGGTGCTTGCCGCCGAAGGCCCGGCCGATTTCCGGTAACGAGGCACTGGTCAGCTCTTTCACTAGGTACATGGCGACCTGGCGTGGGTAAACCACCTTCTGCGTGTTGCTCTTTTCTCGCAGTTGCGACTGCTTGATCTGAAAGCGATCGGCCACGGCTTTCTGGATCGAATCGATGGTCACCCGGCGGTCCTGGACATGCACGAGGTGCTTGAGTACCTGTTGCGTCATCGGCAAGTTGATCGGTACGCCGGTCAGTGTGGAATACGCGATGAGCTTGACCAGAGCCCCTTCCAGTTCCCTTACGTTCGATTTGGTCTTGGACGCCATGAACGACCGGACATCGTCCGGCAGTTTCACTCCCTCGGCTTCGGCTTTCTTGTCGAGGATCGCCATCTTGGTTTCCAAGTCCGGCGGCTGCATGTCGGCGATCAATCCCCACTCAAACCGCGAGCGGAGCCGCTCTACCAGACCGGGAATCTCTTTCGGCGGGGCGTCGCTCGAGATGACGATCTGCTTCTGATGATCGTGAAGCTCATTGAACGTATGGAAAAACTCTTCCTGCGTGCGTTCCTTGTTGCCGATGATCTGGATGTCATCCACCAGCAGAATATCGGCCTCGCGGTAGCGCTGATGGAACTGGTGCATCCGCTCCGTGCGGATGCAGGTGACCATTTCGTTGATGAAACGCTCGCTCGAGGTGTAGATCACGCGCATGGAACCGTACGAATCCATCAAGGCGCGGCCGATCGCATGCATCAAGTGCGTCTTGCCCATTCCGACTCCGCCATAGATGAATAGGGGGTTGTAGCTGCGTGAGGGGTTGGTAGCAACGGACCGCGCGGCAGCATGGGCAAACTGGTTGCAGGCCCCGACCACAAAGGAGTCGAACGTGAATTTGGGATTCAGCAGGCTTGCGCCGGATTCTACATCGTGACCATTGTCGGTTGCGGCTGCGGCGGCCATCGCCCGGCGTTCCACCTGCGCTTCGTAGGCCACTCCGGAGACGGTCAACCTCAGATCCTGAATCGCCGTCCCCACCAACGGTGCATACTCGGATTCGAGCCATGCTTGCGTTTCCCGGTCGGGCACCGAGACCCGCATTCTGCCGCCCTCCATCCCGAGAAACGACGTTCCGCTGAGCCAGTTCTCATAACTCTCGGTGCTGACCTTGGCTCGCAGGTAGCCACAGATTTGATCCCAACAATTCATTCGCTACTCGACACCTAAAGGCACACGTTTCCTTTCAGCTTTTCCATGGAGCTTTTAGGATTATTCGGTGCTCAATTTTGAAGAATTTGAACCACGCCGGCCTCTATCGTTGAGGCTTAGCCGGAAAGTAGTCTAACACACGCCTGCACATTTCCAGCAACATTTTAAACGTATGCAATTCTACAAGTTACAAACGACGTTTGACACCCGCAATGTTCTGATGGAAAATGGATTTCCGTCGGGCGGGAGTAACTCAGCTGGTAGAGTGCGACCTTGCCAAGGTCGATGTCGCGGGTTCGAATCCCGTCTCCCGCTCCAGGAATTCTCCCTGCAAAACTGGTATGATTCAGCCGATGCCGAGGGCTTTTTGTTACATGTTGGTCGCCCTTGCGGAGGCCTTCGCACAAGAGCCGCCGACCGCAGGCGCGCCGCATTTTCTGAGCGGCGACCGCTTGGAGCGGCCCGCCAACTATCGCGAGTGGGTCTGGCTAAGTTCCGGTTTGGGGATGTCTTACCGCTCCGAAAACACCAGCGCAGATCCATCGTTTGACAATGTTTTCGTAACGCCAGCGGCCTACCGCTTCTTTCTCCAAAACGGCAAGTGGCCGGATCGCACGATGTTCGTCCTCGAGGTGCGGGCTTCGCACAATAAGGGGTCCATCAACCAAAGCGGGCACTACCAGGGAGAAGTTATGGGAATCGAAGCGGAAGTGAAAGACGAGTACCGCTTCCCAGGTAAGTGGGCATTCTTCGGTTTCGCGGGCGGAGCCGGTTCTGCCGCGGCGGTTCCGAAATCGGCTGACTGCTACTCCTGCCACGCGCAGAACGGCGCCGTCGATAACACTTTCGTGCAGTTCTACCCCACCCTGCTGGAAGTTGCCAGGCAGAAGGGGACCCTCAAAATCATCGACCCGAACCACGAGTCCAATCGCCATTAAGTTCTCGCGACGTTCCGCCGATAAGGGTATTTGACGGATTGCTCCCGCAGCATCCCTAGGGGAGCGGTCCACAATAACCCTGCGTTCCGGAGAGACGATGCGAGAGACGAAGATTTCTACCAAGCTACAGACTGCACTGGGCGGCCTTCTACTGGTTGGAGTAGCGATTGCCGTGGCCGGTATCTGGTATCAGCACGAACTCGGCGGCGAGCTGGATCTAACCATCCACAAGACGGCGGTTAAGCTGGACTTGGTGAATGGCATGCGGGCCGAGGCTTGGCGGATGATCGCCGCCCATCGTGGCGCGTACATGTTTTCGCTCATGAAAAACCAGGAGAAGGTTGATCAAAACGCCCGTGAATGGGAAGCCGCCCGCAAACAGATGGACCAGTTGTTTGCCGGCATACGCCCGCTCTTGGTGACCGAGGCGGGCCAGAGACTCTTGGCGCGGATGGAAGCCGGTGTCAGTACCTACGATCCCATGGCGCGCGAGGTCATGCGGTTTGCGTCAGAGGGCAAGTCAGACGAAGTGGTGCCCCTCACCGCAAAGGTTGCAGCCGTCGCCAACGAGATCAACGATACTGCTGCTGAGTTTCAAACACAGCAACTCGATCTCCTCAAAAACGCCGATGCCAATTCCCAAGCCAGCCAAGCCCAGAGCCTGACCGTGAGCATAGGCTTGACCTGTGTGCTACTCGCTCTTGGAGCGGTTGTCGTCTTTGTCGTGCGCCAGATCAACCAACATCTGAAGCAGGCTATCGGCGAGTTGACATCCGGCGCCGGGCAGGTTGCCAATGCAGCCGGTCAAGTCGCTTCTGCCAGTCAATCCCTGGCCCAGGGCGCCTCCGAGCAGGCTGCCTCACTCGAAGAAACTTCCGCTTCCACGGAAGAAATCAGTTCCATGGCCCACAAAAACAGCGACAATTCCGCCAATGCGGCCGGCTTGGTAACCGGGGCCCAAGAAAAGTTCAATCAAACGAACCGTTCCCTAGATCAAATGGTGACCGCTATGCAAGAAATCAACGCTTCCAGCGATAAGATTGCCAAGATCATTAAGGTCATTGACGAGATTGCATTCCAGACCAATATTCTGGCGCTGAACGCAGCCGTCGAAGCGGCGCGGGCCGGCGAGGCAGGCATGGGTTTTGCCGTCGTCGCCGACGAAGTTCGCAACTTGGCGCAGCGCTCCGCGCAGGCCGCACGGGACACGGCGGCGTTGATCGAAGAATCGATCGCCAAGTCGAACGAAGGCAAGGCGAAGGTGGATCAGGTGGCCGTCGCCATCCGCGAGATCACACAGGAACAAGGTCAGGTGAAGGTGCTGGTGGACGAGGTCAGCATGGGCAGTCAGGAACAGGCGCGCGGTCTCGAGCAGATCGCCAAAGCCATCACCCAGATGGAACGCGTTACCCAACAGACAGCCGCTAGTGCCGAGGAAAGCGCGTCGGCCGCGACGGAATTGACAGCCCAGTCAGAGTCGGTGAAGGAAGTATTGAATCGCTTGACTCGGATGGTCGGAGGCGAGTCTGCTCCGTCGCGAAACGCCCAAAACTCGTTCGGCCGCACACCGGTCCCCGCATTCGCCGCCCCTGCTGTCAGACCGAGCAAGAGCGACTTTCCCATGGACGATGAATCTTAGCGCTCAGCTCCAGGCTCGCACCACTTCGCCGAAGCACTCCAGTCCGCTCTGAACGACGGCAGCGTAGCCATGACCAGGCCGGCTCCAAGCTCCCGCCAGGTACAGGTTCTTCACTGGGGTCGTATGTCCGACGCGCGTGCCCCCGGAGTTGTCGGGTGTCTGATCCCAGCCGTAAATCGCGCCGCGGTAGTTGCCCGTGTACCGGAGATTGGTCAGTGGCGTTCCGATCTCTTTCACCTCGATGGCCTTGGATAGACCCGGCAGCAATGCCTCCTCCGCCCGTCGGATGAGAATATCCGCCATTCTTTCTTTCTCTTTCTGATACGCGGTTTTCTCCCCTTTGGCGTAGTCGGCCTCGAAAGGCTCCCAGTGCTCGAAGCCCTGGAGCGTGACCAGGTTCACCGTATTCGTACCGTTCGGTGAGTAGCCCGGAAAGATGTTGTCATAAAGCGTCACGCCGTAGCCGCCGCGTTCCACATCCGCCCTCCGCGCCATTTCATAACCCGCTTCATGGTCGTAGCCTGTCAGGACGAATACCTCGGAATCCTTCAGACCGATCTGCCGGACCAGGTCGTGTTTCAACCCAAGAAACACCTGGAAACTGGAAAGGCTGGTGCTGAAATGCGCCATCCGTTCTTTGTATGGCGCGAGAGCTCCATCGTCTTCGAGGAACCGGTGGAACGTGTGCCAGGCGCTGGCGTTCGAGATCACTGCCCGGCCGGTGTACTCGCGGCCGCCGGCGCAGCGCACACCGGAGGCCACACCGCCCTTGGTAAGAATCTGCTCTACCTTGGTTTCCAGCAGCAGCTTGCCGCCCCGCGATTCGATAAATTTCACCATCGCATCGGAAATCGTCTGCGAGCGGCCCCTGGGGTAATAGCCGCCCTGCTTCAGGTATGCCATCACCGGCATGGCGTAATAAACACTCGCCAGCTTGGATGGCGGCAAGCCGAAATAAGCCCATAGCGCCGATGCAATCGCCTTCAGCTTCGGATCGCGGAGGTGCGTGTCCGCCATTTGTCCCCACGTCTGCCCCGAGTACCGGACCAGCATGGGGAACTCCTCCACGAAACGGCTCATGTCCACGTTGCCCTGTTCCGCCGAAAGCGTCATCACCTCCTGCCACATCGACCCCATGTCCCCGAAGAGGGCCTCGATGCCCTGTTTCTCTTCCGGAAAGAGGCGTATCAGCCTGGCAATGTAACCAGGCACATCACGCTGTTCCACGCGGATATCGTGTTCCGGAAAAATCGCTCGATACAGGTACGGGTGGGGCAGAAACTCTACGTCGGTAATCTCGGGTAGCCCGTCCAACAGGTTCCGCACGCCGTTGCGTTCCCCCACCGAGGTCGAGTGCAGCGAGACATCGAATACGAACCCGCCGGGCCGTTCAAAGGCCGTGGCATAGCCGCCGGGTTTGTCATGCTGTTCGATCACCAGCGGCTGGTAGCCTTTCCGCGCAAACGCAAAGGCGCAGCTCAAACCACCTAATCCGGAACCGATGATCACAGCGTCGAACGCGTCTTTGTTGGGAGTGTCCGCCTTGGCCGGGATCGCGTCCCAATCGAACGCGGCCAAAGGCACAGCCGACAGCGCGGCTTTGACTAAGTCTCTTCGAGTCAGCTCGTGATTCGCCATTTTCAGACCTGTTTAGATGAATCATAACGCTTGGCCCTTCCAATGGGAAGCCTCTGCTGCCTATCGCAAGTAGTCCCGGGCTAATCGATCGATGCGAGTGTGCGCGTGCTATTCTCAGGACAACTGGGGATTGATCATGTTGCGGAAGGCATTCTGGGGGTTGGCGGGCGGTCTGGTATTCCTGGGCGCGCTATGGGCCGGTCTGCCGTTCCGTGAATACCCTGGGGTGGAGTACAACGACTTCCCCCTTCCGCCGGACTACCAGGAACAAACGGAATGGGTCTTCGCGCGGTTGATGTATCCGCCTGCGCCCACCGCGCGCTTCGACCGCAGCGGCAGCCGTTTCGGCGGTTCCGGCTGGGTCCACGGCAATTCTAGCTGGACCCAAGACTATCCCCGTGCCGATCGCCACTTTGTGCTGGCTTTGCGCCGGCTCACCCGCGTCCACACGCGTTCCGTCGAGCAGCCCGTCAATCTCGATGACGGCGATGTCTACGACTTCCCCTGGCTCTACGCCGTTCGCACCGGCGAATGGAAGCTCAGCGACAGTCAGGCCAAGGTGCTGCGCGAGTATTTGTTGCGAGGCGGATTTTTGATGGTGGATGACTTCTGGGGTACTGAGGAGTGGGAGGTCTTCATGCAGAGCCTGCGAAAAGTCTTCCCCGATCGCCCCACTTCCAACATCGCGAACGACGATCAGATCTTCCACACGGTCTACGATCTGAACGATCGCTACCGCGTTCCCGGAGCATGGGGCTTGTACGGCTACGGCTATCAGAACGACGGCGACACCCCGTACTGGCGGGCCGTGTATGACGACAAAAATCGGGTTCAGGTATCGATCGTCATGAACTCCGACCTCGGCGATTCGTGGGAATACGCGGACGATCCCGGTTACCCCGAGAAGTATTCATCGCTAGGAATACGCACCGCCGTCAACTACATCGTCTACGCAATGACTCACTAGTCCCACAGTGGGGTCAGGCCTTCCGGCCTGCCGCCGGGCTTCTGCCCGGCGGCGCCGCACGGTGCGGAACGGTTCTGCAAACCGAATGGCCGGCGGCCCGACCCGGAGCCGGATCACCCCTCGGCGATTCGTGGGAATTCGCACCGCCGTCAACTACATCGTCTACGCGATGACCCATTAGTAACCTGCCCGCGTGGGGTCCGGCCTGCCGCCGGGCTTTCCGGTAACGGACCCGTTCCGGGCCGCCCGGCGGCGCCGCACGGTGCGGAACGGTTCTGCAAAGCCGGAAGGGCCCGCTCTCACGCGCCGGATCACCTCACAATCTCGTCGATCTGCCGCAGTTCCTCTTCCGAAAACTCCAGCCGCTCGAGTGTGCGCACATCCTGTTCCACCTGCTCCACGCGGCTCGCGCCGATCAAGACGCTCGTGATCGCGCCGTGTCGCAGGACCCAAGCCAGCGCCATCTGCGCCAGGCTTTGAGAGCGGCCGCGCGCCAGCTCCATCAGCGCCCGCACCTGTGCCAGCCGCGACTCGGTGATTTCCGTGGGCCGCAGGAACCCGTGCGGCTTCCCCGCGCGAGAATCCTCCGGGACTCCGGCCAGATACCGGTCGGATAGCAGCCCCTGCGCCAAAGGCGAGAACGCGATCCCGCCGATGCCCTCCTTCTCGAGTAACGGCAGCAAGCCCGCCTCGGGCACCCGCTGGAACATCGAGTACTTCATCTGGTGAATCAAGCACGGCGCGCCCATCTCGCGCAACAATCTGATCGCGGCCGCCGTTTGCTCCGGATTGTAGTTGGAGATGCCGGCATATAGCGCCTTGCCCGCCCGCACCGCGTGCGCGAGGGCCGCCATGGTTTCTTCGAGCGGCGTTTTCAGATCGGGCCGGTGGGAGTAGAAGATGTCCACGTACGCGAGTCCCATCCTCTTCAGGCTTTGGTCCAGGCTGGCGAGCAGATACTTGCGCGATCCCCACTCTCCGTACGGCCCCGGCCACATTTCGTAGCCGGCCTTCGTGGAAATCACCATCTCATCGCGGTATGCGCTCAGATCCGCTCGCAATGCGCGGCCAAACGTCTCCTCCGCCGACCCGGGAGGCGGGCCGTAATTGTTGGCCAGGTCGAAATGCGTGATGCCCAGATCGAAGGCCCGCCGGAGCATGGCCCGGCTATTCTCGAACGAGTCCACGCCGCCGAAGTTATGCCACAGCCCCAGTGACACCACGGGTAAGAACAGCCCGCTCGCGCCGCAGCGCCGGTACCGCATGGTGTCGTAGCGTTGCTCGCGGGCAGCGTACATGTGTGCCTCGCTCCTCACTATGGCACACTCGGAGAAATGCAATCACCGGAGCTGGAGTTTGCTTTTGAAGTGGCTGTCGAGGTCGACGCGCCGCTCGACCTGGGCGTCACTCCCGCTGGTCAGCGCCGCATCGTGCAGATCAAAGGCGGCTCGTTCGAAGGGCCAGGCTTGAAAGGCCGGGTGCTGCCCGGTGGGGCCGATTGGCAAATCGTGCGTCCAGACGGGACGGCGGAGCTCGACGCCCGCTACACGCTCCAAACCGATCCGGGCGCTCTGATCTACGTAGTGAATCGCGGACTTCGCCACGGCCCGGCCGAGGTCTTGCGCAGGATCGCCGACGGCGAGACGGTCGATCCGCGTTCATACTACTTTCGGAGCGCGGCGTCTTTCGAAACCTCAGACCCGGATCTCGCTTGGCTCACCAAAGCCGTCGTGCTCGGCGTCGGCCAGCGCCAGCGCGATCGGGTTTTGATTCGTTTTTGGAAGCTGCTCTAGCTAGCTAAGTACTCACGTTCAGAATTACGGTGACGTATTCCGTCAGGCTGCTGGAGCCAGCCGTTTCGCAGCGATCTTGGCCAGGAGGGTGTGAAGATCGCGGCGGGTGAAGGTCCACTTGAAAGGCGAGGCAGTCCGCT
>DATJAK010000087.1:0-7501 GCA_035516375.1 Bryobacteraceae bacterium | reverse complement strand
GAGTCCGCACCGCGGTCGGCGAAGGCCTGATTCATGGCGGGTACGCTTTCGAGCGCCCGCACGATCGCCCACGCAACCAGGTGCGTATAGGAGATTTTCGGTTTTCCCGCGAGCTCGCGATACTGATTGATCAGCCGCCGGTTCTCGTCAATCACCTTCACCGGCATCGCGCGCTGGCTGGTGGCGACGGGAATGCTGAGGCTCGCCTCCATGTTCTCGGCGATCTTGAGCGCGGGTCCGCGCAGCGGCACGAGCTGATCGCCCGGCCCCACGAGCACCGCCTCTGCACTCTCCGTGGCGCGCGCACTCATGCGTGCCGCGTCGAGACTTTTCTCGACGCCAGGCGCCTTCGCAGCCGATGCGACGCTCCCGCCGTTCCCGGTGTGTCCGTTTCCTTCGAATACCAGACCCCAGCTCGGGTCTACGGATTTCCGGTCGTGGCGGTACTCGTAGAACAACTCTTCTTCGAGGCCCTGGTTGATGTTGGGTTGGGTTTTTGAGGATTGAGGCACGATACTACTCTCATGATAGCGGACCCATTTATTGCCTCACCCCTAAAATGAGTCAGCTTCGAAAACAATACTGGAGCAGGTCAACCCCGCTTCGGCTTTCATTAACTCCGAGATATCCAGGACCCGCGGTTTCCAGTCGAGATTCGCGAGAAGCTCCGCCGTCCGCGGAAATGCCGAAGCGACCAGCACCGCGTCACCGATGGCCAGCACGTTGGCGGCGTGGGGTTCTTCTTTCGGCACGTCGATCACCCGAAATGTTTCAAACAATCCGGAGTCGATCCAGCTTCGGTTCACTAAAACCGTGCCATCGCCCAGCGCGCAGCATGCGGATTTCAAATGCAGGCATCCGTGCACTTCCAGGGCTTGTACGGAATATCCCAGCGGCTCCAGTTCGCACGCGAGCTGCGCGACTCCTTCAGCGTTCGTCCGCCGCGAGAGCCCTACGAATACCTTGGAACCGATCCGCAGCACATCGCCGCCCTCCAGCGTCGCGGGCTCTTGCATCCATCGAAGGGGCCGATAGCGCGACAATGCCGCAGCGAGCGATTCCGATTCTCCACGCCGCGACTCGGCTCCCATCCGCGTCATGACGGCGACCTCATCGACAACCACCGCCGGATCCTCGACAAACATCGAGTCCGGCAGATCGGGCTCCGCGGGGAGCGAGATGACTCGCACACCGAGATCGCTCAGGCATGCTTCATAAGCCCGATGCTGCTGCTCGGCCTTGGCGATGTCGATCGCTTGACGCGGCAGATAGCCGAGTTCGCACTGGTTCAGGCTGGGGCTAACGGCTCGCGTGATGGCCGTGAGCATTACTGATCGCCCGAGGTCAAGACCGAAAGCATGAACTGCACCGAACTGGGCGAGCCTGTAAACAGGTTCGCGGGAGAGTGACGCAACGCCAACATTTGCCGGTACAGCGCATCTTCCATCGAGGAATTGATTCCCCACCCGGCCAGATATTGGAGCCTCAGGTCATTGTCGTGGCTGATGTCCGCGTCCTTCACCCACGCAGCCAAATCGGATTGTTGGCCCAGAAACGTCCCGAACAAATCCGTCGCAGAAGTGATTCCGATATCCAACAACGATCCTGCAACGGGCGCGTACTCCGGCCGATTCAAGCGCTGCTGCACCGCTTCGACGTCGATTTTGAGCGGATCCACCTGGCCCATGAACACCGTGTCGTAACCCAGGCCATCGCGCAGATTCGCCCAGATGGTGCCGTGCGGAAAAACTTCAAAGAAGGTGGCCAACTCGCTCTTGATGGTCGCCTCGTCAGTTTCGTACAGCGGCACATACAAAGTGAAAAAGCCTCCCGGGTTCAAATGCTGCCGGACGGCTTCGAAGTATTCTTTCGAATACAACGCCGCGGTGCCCTTGATAAATACATCCAGCGGATCGGATGCGATGATGTCGAACTTCTCCGGCGTGGTCAGCAGGAAATGGCGCGCATCGTCATAGACAATGCGTGTGCGCGGGCTGTGCATCACGTCGTAATCTTCGTGGGCGAAGAAGCGCGTCGACGCCGGGGGAATTACTGGCTCAATTTCACAGATGGTGATCCTGCCAATGTTCGGGTAACGCGTGAAAGTTCCCGCCGACACTCCGGCCCCGAAGCCGATGCCCAACACGGATTGCGCTTCGGGATGCAACAGCGCAGGCAGGTGCCCGACCATCCGCTGCAACTTCATGTCGTAGGGCTCGGTAGTGGCCTCTACGTGGCCGTTGACGTTGACGTAGATCGCTCCTGTGGACCATTGCGAAATCGCGACCGAAGAGTTGCGCCCTTCGGCGGAATAAAGAATCTTGGATTCGCCGGCGTTCACGCCCATCCTGCGTCCGTAGGCGATGAGCTCGCCCGGGATGGGGCCGACGCTGGCCCACAGCAGCGCCGTGACGGCCAGCGATACGGCGAGGCCCGTCCCAAGGGCGATGGATTTGGTTTCGCGAATCAGCGGCACGAGCACGATCGCCGCGCTGATCGCCGATACCGCAATCAATACCCGCTCCGATTGCGCTGAGCCGATCCACGGAATCAGAATGAGGCTGACGACGATGGCTCCCACGATGCTTCCCAGCGTATTCGCGGCGTAGATTCCGCCGGCCAATCGTGCCGCGTCGGATTCGCGGCTTTTACTGGAACCGCGCACAACGGCTGACGCCTGTGCACTTGCAGCCGCCGCGCAGGCCAGTGGGAAACTCGCGCCCCAAAAAATCGTGGCCGGCAGCAGCGCCCACAAGCACCGCTTGAGATCGAGCACGAACATCCGAAACGGGTCCACGGTGGTGAGTTTGTCGTCGGTCCAGAAGGGCAGCGAATGCACAATCGCAAACGCAGTCCAGGCGATGCCGGCCGCGATCAGCAGTTGGGACCAGCCCAGCGCCAATCGTGGGCGCACGCGTGCAAGGAGCCATGCTCCGGCGGCGCTCCCGATCGCGAGGCCCGAGAGGAACACCGCGAGAATCACCGACAGCACGTACACCGTCGCCAGCAGGAGCATGCCCATCAGACGCGTCCAGATGACTTCCGCGCCCAGTGCCGTCGCACCGGATAAAGCGATCGCGGCGTAGACGGTCCATGATTGGTTGGTCCATGAGTCTGGCGCGCCGCTGGAAAGCTCCGGCTCCGCCGCGGGCTCTGTCGACTCGAAGCCTGCCCCGCTTGCCGGAGCCCACTTCGCCACCGCCAAGGCTCCCAACGCGGCGGCCACGTTGATCGCGACCGCGACGTAGGTGGTCACCGTCATGTTATATACACGCAGGAAATAGAATCCGGCCACGAGGCAACCGAGCACCGCGCCCGCGGTGTTGCCGCCGTAGAGCCATCCCCACCAGGCGAGTCCGCGCGGCGTGGCTTGAATCCAGCGCGCCAGTGCGGGCAGAGTCGCACCCATAAGTATGGTGGGCGGCAGCAAGCAAACCAGCGCGATCAAGCCTCGCAGCAACAAGCCGCCCACGCCGGACTGCTCGCCCGTGAAGTTGATCCGGTTGAAGGCGGAGATCAGCGGCCCTGCCAGCAACGCGAACACCGCGATTCCGGCTTCGAGCGCGGCATACACGCGCAACGGATGCTGCTTGCTCAGGTTGAGACGCGGCAAGCCCAGACTTCCGGCGCACAATCCGCCCATGAACGCCGTCAGCAAAACCGCCAGCGAGACGGCGGTCTGCCCGAGGGCCAGTTGCAACAACTGAAACCAGACGATCTCATAAATCAACGCCGCGCATCCGCTGGCCGAAAACAAGACCAGCAGGATGGGCAAGAAAGCGGCGGCGCTTGGGCCGGCGTTGCTTGGAGTGATCGCCGGCGCCCCGCGGTCCGCTGCATTTAATTCCGATGCCATGAGATCTAGGGTTACACACTTCGAACAAACCAGGACGGATCGGGCGGAAAAACGTTGACGGACGGCCCGGACGGCTGCGGACGAGATCGTTTTATCGCTCCAATCCGCTCCGTGAATTACGCAAAATCGGTTTGCAATATGCCGTTGTCGCCGCCAAATGATAATGTCCTAATTGTGCCAAGTAGAAATGTCCTATTGACGGGGGCAGCCTGGGGAGATGGACTCAGGGACATTTCTCATGACACAACGGGACCGCGACCGGTTGGTCGCATTGAAGAAGGCGAAGAAGGGCGTGATCACGCAGCGGCAGGCGGCCGAGGAGATCGGCCAGACCGAGCGGCATGTTCGCCGGCTGTTGAAGGAGCTAAAAATCAGAGGCGACAAGGCCCTCCTGCATGCGCTGCGAGGCCGGCGATCAAATCGCAAGGTGGACGAAAAGGTCCGGCAAACGGCGCTGGAGATTCTGGGCTGGAAGGTGTATGCGGGCTTCGGCCCGACTCTGGCGGCGGAATATCTGGGCAAGAAGCACGGCATTCATGTGGGACGCGAGACCGTGCGGACCTGGATGATCGAAGCCAAGTTATGGCAGGCCCGGAGGCAGAGGAAGGAGAAGATCCATCCCTGGCGGGAGCGCCGGTCGAGAGCGGGCGAGTTGGTGCAGTGGGACACCAGCGAGCACGCCTGGCTGGAAGACCGCGGGCCAAAGCTGTACCTGATCAGCATGATCGACGATGCCACCAGCCGCCTCCATTCGCGCTTTGTCCTGCACGACTCGACCGCGGAAAACATGCGCTTGCTGTGGAGCTACCTGGAAAAGTACGGACGCCCGCTGAGCTTTTATACCGACAAGGCGAGCCTGTTTCAAACCGCACCGAAGATCCCGCGCGACCTCAAAGAACTGCCCCGCCAGGATCGCGAGCCGCTGCCACCAACGCAGATTCACCGGGCGTTGGCGGAGTTGGGCATCGTCTGGATTGGCGCGCACTCGTCGCAGGCCAAGGGCCGCGTGGAGCGCAGTTTCCAGACGGTGCAAGATCGCTTGGTGAAAGGCTTGCGCGTGGCCGGGGCCAAGACCCTGGAACAAGCCAATGCGTATCTGGAAACAGAGTTCCTTCCGTGGTGGAACCAAACCCTGGTGGTCGAGCCCGCCAGCCCCGACGATGCGCATCGTCCACTGGCCAAGGAACATTCGCTGCCTGCTTCGCTGAGCTATGTCGAAACCCGACAAGTGGACAATGGCTACGCGATCCGGTTCGACAACCGGATCTACCAGATCGCTCGCCAGGATATTCGTGCCGGCCTGCGCCGAGCGTCAGTCCGAGTCGAGCTCCGGCTCGATGGATCCATGGCGGTTCGCTTCCGCGATTGCTACCTGACGGTGACCGAGTGTGCCGAACGCCCCAAGGCTGTGGCCGCCGGCAAGAGACCAGTGGCATCCAAAAAGGCTCGATCGAAAAGTCAATGGATGAAAAACTTCCACTTGACCCCTCTCGACAAGGCCGCTCTATCCGCCATTCCAAACGCTTCTCAACAAGCAAAGCTCATTCGGTAGGCCGGGCAAAAGCGGCCCGGCCATCGTCGCGCTTGATTTATCCGAAGACCGCTGCTCGGGGGATTCACCAAAGCAGATTTGTTCGGAAAAACCAAAACCCCCAGAACGGGCAACTTATGGCCCGGTTTGACTGGGGGTTAGGCGCCATCTGCTTCGGAGCCATCCCCGTCGCAGCGGTCTTCGGATTTGCCCCAGGGAGCGCGACCTCTCCGGAACATCGAATCCAAGATAAACCCACCCCTCACGCCCGCCCCTTAAAACAGGACATTTCTACTTGGCAGGGATCAGGACATTTCTATTTGGCGTTGACATTTGCAATATGCCGTTTGACTTCTAAAATCATTTCTGGCATACTGTTCCGCGTACTTGGAGCCAGTTTTGACCCGGTTCGCTTGCCCGTCGACTCTGCTGTTGGCCCGCCCCGTGTTCGAATCCCTCTCAAGTAACGTGGCGCACACGCCCGTACAGGTGCGCGAGTTAGAAAATGAGCGCGCCGAACGGGGTTTACGGCGCGCCGGCGAGAACGTTAGGAGCGCGAGGTGAAGAAGCTTTTTGTTGGGAACCTGCCGTATTCGGCAAATGAGACGGATGTGCAGAATTTCTTTGCGGACAACGGGGTCGCGGTGGATTCGGTGACGGTCATGCGAGACCGTTTCACCGGCCAAGCCCGCGGCTTTGGTTTTGTCGAAATCAACGACGATTCTTCGGCAATGCGGGCCGTGGACGCTTGCCACGGCAAGGATTTGATGGGCCGCGCGCTGGTGGTGAACGAAGCTCGTCCCATGGCGCCCCGCGAGGGCGGCAGCGGACGGCCTCCCAGACGCTAACAACGGTGCGAATCTTTCGAAGGGACGGCCCGTGTGCCGCGGGTGGCGCCGTGTATCACTGGCATTGATGTTCAGTATCAATTGGACGTTATAGACGTTCGATTCCCCCTGGAACTACACTCAGATCAAACGTAGTCCGGTCTGGCACCTTTTTCTGAAAGGCGAGACTTTCTTACAAGGAGAATTCTCGATGAACGTGCCGGCCCACCTTCCCACGCGCCTTCACCACACTGCGTACGTCACGCGTAACATGGAGGCGACGCGTCACTTTTACGAAGATTTGATCGGGTTACCCATGGTTGCCACGTGGTGCGAAACCGCGGCGCTGTTTGGAGCCGAACGGGTCTACTGCCACTGCTTTTTCGGAATCGCGGACGGAGGCGCGCTGGCGTTTTTCCAGTTCGCCAAACCCGAGGATGCGGAGCTGTTCGGACCCAAGATGCCCCCGTCGCCGTTCCACCACATTGCGCTGAACTGCAATGTTGAAACGCAGCGCGCGGCCCGCGAGCGTCTGGAGGCGGCGGGCTATAAGGAGCCGGACATCTACCTGCTCGAACACGGTTACTGCACTTCGTTCTACGCGACCGACCCGAACGGGATGATCGTGGAACTGGTGGTTGACGATCCCTCGGCTGCGGCGGGAGCCGCGCACAAGCGGGCCACCGCACATAGTGAGCTCAAACGGTGGCTGGCGGGCGACCATCGTCCGAACAACATCGAACGATCCGCAACACCGGAATTGACGCCCGCGTAGCCCGTTTCTCAAATTCCGTCCGCTCGCCAAACCATATCGCCCGCGACGATGGTGGCCACCGGTCCGCCTTTGAAGCTCTGGCCGTCGAACGGTGAATTGCGGCTCTTGGAGTAGGAGCGGTTCACGTCGTAGGTCCACTCGCGCTTGTTGGAAAAAATCGTCAGGTCGGCGGGCGCCCCGGGCGCGAGCGTGCCGCGATCGAGACCGAGAATCCGCGCCGGGCCCGTGGTGAACAGTGCGACCAGGCGCGCCAGAGTGATCTTGCCGGTGTGCACAAGATGCTCGAGCGACACCGCAATCGCCGTCTCCAATCCGAGGATGCCGAACGGGCACTGCTCGAACTCCTGCATCTTTTCGCTGCCCGGATGGGGCGCATGATCGGTGGCGATGGCGCTGACGGTTCCCGCCGCAATCGCGTCCACCACCGCCGAGCGGTCGCAAACCGAGCGCAGGGGCGGCTTCATCTTGTAATTGCTGTCGTAAGGCGCCATCTGCTCGTCGTCCAGGGTGAA
>DATJAK010000086.1:0-41154 GCA_035516375.1 Bryobacteraceae bacterium | reverse complement strand
ACGACCAGGGCTTCGCCATCCCATTTGCCGGTGGAATAACCTAAGTAGGCTGGAAGAAAGTCGTTCCCCAGTTCGCGCCCATCGAGGAAGATCTGGCGCCACGTGTTGTCGGATTCATAAAGAATCCCAATGATGTCCGATTTTTGGATCACCCTCCACGGTGGGGGTGAGGCATTGATCCTCGGGACACCTCGGGGCAAGCAGTTTGCGGGGGGATCCTCTCCCGAATGCGAGCCGTCTGCGCGTTGGTCCACAAGCGCTTTGGCCCAAGGCTGAAATGGTACGTCACCGGGTTTGAGATCCGCCGCAATGTCCATGATGTACTTGGCGCCGCCGGATTCCCAGACTCCGGACAGGTCCGGATGACCATCGGCCGATCGTGGCGCCGGCGCGGAGAGGTTGGGCTTGCCATCAGGCCCCTTCGGAATTCCGCCGGTTGGAACTTTCACCCACTGGCCATAGACAGGAACACAAATCAGTCCCGCAATGGCTCCAGAAGACAGTAGCGGCACTGCAGCACGGACCAGCGTAAGGACGACAACTGCTGCTGGAACGTATAAGACCTTATCGTGGGTCTCCTTCTGCGTGCAATTCTAGCAGGCTTGATTCACCTGGAGTCACTTCAAGGCACCGAGCCGCCACGTCCCGGCGGGTTCTGCATCTCAGGAACCAGTGCCGGGCCAGATCGTCGAAATTGCGCTGCCATTGTCAAACCGACACCTTGCGCCACACGCCCGGCGATTGCCCTAGCACTATCCAGGCGTGAGCGCCGCCCAAAAGACGTGTACCGACCGCTGGAAGGGTTGCGGACAAACCTCTCGAAGTTGGCAAGCACTTCGAACGATAGGGCGTTCTCCACCAAGTGGCTTCCGGAACCATTCCTAAATGCTAGCAACTACCCACGGGTGACCCGGTCGATCCAGTCCTCCTTGCGTTCCGCAAACAACAACCCCTTTTGGCATCTTCTAAATGCTGCGCTTCTGTTAGGATGACTGGCAGCCCGGAGGCTCTTGCCATGTTGCTCAGAGCTGATTGCGAAAGGAGCGCTCCTTCATGCAAAGCATCCTCCACAACCTGGGACACAGCCTGCGCACAGTGCGTAGGAACCCGGGACCTACTCTGACGATCCTGCTGACGCTAACCCTGGCGATCGGCGCAAACACTGCGATTTTCACGGTAGATTATGCGACCCTGCTCGCGCCGCTGCCTTATCCGCATCCGGAGCAGTTGGTGAATGTCTGGTCCAAGGCTCAAGGTCATCGCAACCTTGTCTCCGCGGGAGATTTCACGGATTGGAAACGGCTGAACACAGCCTTCCAGGACGTAAACATTTGGGGTACAGACAACTTCAACATTGCCACTGAAGGCAGGCCATTGTTTGTCGACGGCTTGGAAGCAACGCCCGAATACGCCGGGATGCTGGGTGAACCGTTCTTCCTTGGCCGAAATTTCCTGCCTGAAGAAGGACTGCCAGGCAAAGAACGCGTAGTCATTCTCACTCACCGGCTATGGCAGCGCCTCGGCGCAAACCGCCAGATTCTGGGACAGACAATGCGCGTCAATGGCGAACCCTACACTGTGGTGGGTGTGCTGGCGGAGGGCTCGGCGGATCGTCAAGAGGTCGAGTTGATCGTGCCGCTGGTCTTTGAGCCCGAGCAGCAGTCCAATCATGACACTCGATATTGGCTCGTAACAGGACGGCTCAAGCCTGGTGTCACTATCGAGCAGGCGCAGGCCAGCATGGACTCCATCTCCGCAAGAGAAGCGCTGGATTATCCCGCGACCAATCGCGGTTGGGGCGCCCTCGTGGAGCCGCTCAAGAACGACTTCCTTCCTCAGAGCCGCCGATCCATGCTGTGGTTGTTGTTGGGCGCCGTGGCGTTTCTGCTTTTGATCGCGTGTCTCAATATAGCCGAGCTGCTTTTGGCTCAGGGCATCGTGCGGCAGCGAGAAATCGCGATCCGCGGGGCGTTGGGAGCTAGCCGGGCTGCGATCTTCACGCAGTCTTTTGTGGAGAATGTCGTGCTCGCGGCCATAGGCGGATTCCTCGGAGTCGCAGCCGGTTATGCCGTGCTCAGGGGATTGGTTGCGATGATACCGGCAGGCACATTGCCTGCAGAAGCCGACCTACGCCTGAATCTTCCTGTGCTGCTTCTCATGTTAGCCATCACAGCTCTGGCTGGGGTGCTGTTTGGCTGCGCGCCTGCCTGGTATGCCTCACGCCTGGACCCGGCCGAGGTTCTGAAGAGTGGTGGGCGTTCGGGAATCCATGGAAGCCGCCAGCGGCTTCGACGTCTGTTAGTCATCGGTGAATTTGCCCTGGCTCTACCCATGTTGGCCGGCGCTGGTTTGACGACGCACAGCCTCTGGAATCTTACGCGGGTGGACCTCGGCGTCCGGACCGATCACATGCTCGGGTTCTATCTCGACTCCCCGACGGCTCCCAGTAACCGGAAGCAGATCAACTCGTACTATCGAAACATGCTCGCGCGTATCGAGGCGGTTCCAGGCGTGACGAGCGTGACGGCGTTGAGTCATTTGCCTCTCGATAGCCTGCACGAGGCGGTGCGTTTCAGTATTGCCGGCCGGCCGGAGTATTCCGGCGCGTCATCGCGCCCGAGTGCGGACATTCAGACTGCCACCCCGGGCTACTTCCGGACCTTTGGAATTCGAATCATACGAGGCCGAGAGTTCAGTGACGCGGATGATGAGACGGGTGCAAAAGTCGCTATGGTCAATGAGGCTTTTGCAGCGCGTTTTCTGACGGGCCTCGATCCGCTGAACCAACAAATTCTAATGGATCAGTGGATTCCGGGAAGCCCCAATCCCGTGCCAGGGGTCCAATGGCAGATCGTGGGCGTGTTTCACACAGTGAAGAGCCGTGGCGCACGGGAAGACGTTCCGCAAATTGCGGTACCCTTCTGGCAAATGGGTCCCGGCGTGGCGGGTGTCGGTGTCCGTACCGGACCGGAACCGGCGGCGATGACTGAGAGCATCTCGTCCGCCGTGAATGCTGTGGACTCGCAGGCGGCCCTTGCCCTTACGCGAACGATGGATCAGGTCCGCGGCGAGACAGTGGCCGGCGACCGGTTTACTGTGATCCTTTTCGCTAGCTTCGGCGCGGTTGCGCTATTGCTTGCCGGCGTGGGTATGTACGGCCTGACGGCTTTTTCCGTGGCGCAGCGCTCGCATGAAATTGCACTGCGGATGGCGCTTGGCGCGACACGCAGTCGCGTCGTTGCCTCTATTGTAAAGGAGGGTCTGGCGCAGGCCTGCATGGGTTCGGCTATCGGACTAGCCGGGGCCTACCTTGTCGGCCGCGCGATGCAAAGCATTTCGTTCGGTGTGCCCGCGGTCGATTTGCTGACTCTTATCGCGGCGGGATTTGGGCTTCTTCTTCCAGCATTGTTTGCTTGTTATCACCCGGCGCTCCGGGCAGCCACTGTCGAAATCATGCCTGCGCTGAAAAAAGAGTAGGTCCGGTTTACGCCGCAGCGTTTAGATCCAAGTTGACGGTTTGCCGCCGTATCGTACGCCTGCCAAGGCGGCCTCACCGACGCTCTGGGCGAGTGACGCGCCACTCGGAGAAAGGGCTGGGCCGGGCCGGGAGCCACTCGAACAGTCCTTCCGTCCAAGAATCGGGATTAGTCTTGGGCACGCCGTCCACGGATTATCACAACGAGTGAGAAGTCCCCGAGCCACCGAACTGCGCGGTTGCCGGCGACCTCCTCGGAAACAGCCTGTAAGAGACGGGCACGATCATGTGTGCGCGGCCCCGCCGGTTAGTAAGGCCTGCGATGGTAGACTTGATATTTCCCAATGCCAAAACCGACGCACCTGGAATGCAGCCTGTGCGGCCAGACGCTTGAGGCGGGTACTGTCCTCAACCTCTGCACGTGCGGCGGTCCGTTGCTGGTGCGGTACGACCTGGGACGTCTGCGGCACCGTTGGAGGCGGCGCGAGGTGGCGCACGGCCCATCCACCATGTGGCGTTACGCGCCGTTACTGCCACCGGCCAATGAATCGGTTGTTTCCCTGGGCGAAGGCTGGACGCCGCTGTTGCGCACGCGCCGGCTGGGTGCGCGTTTGGGCGCGGACCAGTTGTGGGTGAAGGACGAGGGAGTAAATCCCACGGGCTCGTTCAAAGCGCGCGGCTTGGCGTGCGCGATTTCCATGTGCGTGGAGCTGGGTATCCGAAAGGTGGCGATTCCATCGGCTGGAAACGCGGCCGGGGCGCTGGCGGCCTACGCGGGGGCGGCGGGTCTGGAAGCGTATATCTTTCTGCCGCGCGATGTTCCCGAATCGAACTACCTGGAGTCGTGCGCGTATGGCGCAAAGGTCACGCTGGTAGATGGCCTGATCAGCGACTGCGCCCGGATGGTGGCGGAGTGCGCCGCGGCGGAAGGCTGGTACGACGTGAGCACGCTCAAGGAACCCTACCGCATCGAAGGCAAGAAGACCATGGGTTTCGAAGTGGCCGAGCAAATGGACTGGGAACTGCCCGATGCGATTTTTTATCCGACCGGCGGCGGGGTCGGCATGATCGGGATGTGGAAAGCCTTTCAGGAAATGGAGCAGCTTGGCTGGATCGGGAGCCGGCGGCCCAAAATGATTGCGGTGCAGGCGGAAGGCTGCCAACCGATCGTGCGCGCGATGGAGGAGAATGAGCCGCGGAGCCGTTTTTGGGACGATGCCCGCACTGTGGCGAGCGGCTTGCGCGTGCCGAAGCCCTTGGGCGACTTCCTGGTGTTGGACGCGGTGCGCAAGAGCGGTGGGACGGCCGTGGCCGTGAGTGACGCGGAGATGCTGGACGCGGGCGCGCGACTGGCTTCGGAAGAAGGCATCTACGCGGCGCCAGAGGGCGCGGCATGCGTAGCTGCGCTCGAGAAGCTGCTGGCTTCCGGGTTTCTGAAACCGGCGGATCGGATCGTGATCTACAACACGGGAACCGGATTGAAGTATGCCGAGGCGTATGGCACGCGCTTCCCGCGAAACTCGGCGGGGGAGCAGGATAAATTGGGCGGCCTGATCACGCCACGATAGGTGAGCCGTAATGAAAGACCTCGCGCTGTCAGCGCTGGACATGGTGGCACGCCGCGGCGTTACCTATGCGGATGTACGCGCGATTGAAACGCGCGACCGCGAGATTTCGACCAAAAACGGAAAGGCCGGGCATGTTTCGAGCACCGAATCGGTGGGGGTGGGAATCCGCGTCCTCGCTTTCGGGTGCTGGGGATTCGCTGCTACCGACGATTTGACGCCGCATGGACTGGAAGCGGCGGCCAGTCTAGCATTGGAAATTGCGCGTGCCGGCACAGCTGCGCATAAGACCGACGTTGACCTGGCCGCGGAGGAGCGGCACGAGGCGACGTGGGTTTCGGCGTTTCGCATCGATCCCTTCACCATTCCGATCGATCAGCAATTGGCCGTGCTGCTGGCGGTGGATGCGGAGCTGCGGCACGAAAAGGGTATCAGCCTGGCGGAAGCCTCGATGCATTTCGAGCGGCGGCGGCAGGTGTTCGCTTCCACCCTGGGCAGCCATATCGACCAGACGCGCTACACCGCGGGCGCGGGCTTCTCAGCGCTCAGTTACCACGATGGCGAAATCCAGCGCCGCTCATACCCAAATTCGTTTGGCGGGCAGTATCAATTGAAGGGCTACGAGCTGGTGGACGAGCTGAAGCTGGTGGAGAACGCGCCCAGGATCGCCGGGGAGGCCGTGGCGCTTCACTCGGCGGACCAGTGTCCGGAGGGCGAGTTCGACCTGATCCTGGACAGCTCACAGCTCGGGTTGCAAATCCACGAATCGATCGGCCACCCCATCGAGCTCGACCGCGTGCTGGGCACGGAGGCGAACTACGCGGGCATGAGCTTTCTGACGCTCGATCAACTAGGCCATCTGCGCTACGGATCGGACCTGGTCAATGTCGTGTGCGACGCGCGCGTGGAGCACGGGCCTGGGCTGGGAACGTTCGCATACGATGACGAGGGCGTGGCGGCGCAATCGACCGATATCATCCGCAACGGTCAGTTCATCGGGTACATGACGTCACGCGAGACGGCAGCACAGGTTGGAGAATCGCGCTCCAACGGCTGCATGCGGGCCGACGGGTGGGCGCGTCTGCCGCTGATCCGCATGACCAACGTGAGCCTCAAGCCCGGCCAGCAATCGCTCGAGGAAGTGTACGATTCGGATCACGCGATTTACATGGAAACGAATCGCAGCTGGTCGATCGACGACAAGCGCTACAACTTCCAGTTCGGCTGCGAGATCGGTTGGGAGATGCGCAATGGGAAGCGCGTGCGCATGTTGAAGAACCCCAGCTATAGCGGCATCTCGACCGAGTTTTGGAATTCGTGCGCAGCCATTGCGGGACCGGAGCACTGGACTCTGTGGGGCGTGCCCAACTGCGGGAAAGGGCAGCCGGAGCAGGTGATGGGAACGGGGCACGGGACCAGCCCGGCGCGTTTCCGCAAAATCAAGATCGGGAGCGCGTATGCGGGATGAGGCGCTCAATCGGCACCAGTGCGAGTCGATTTTCGCGCAGGCTACCGAGGCGGGCCGCGCGCAAGGCGTGCATGACCTCGAAGTGATCATCGGCGGCGAGGAGCACGCGCTGACGCGGTTCGCGAACAACACGATTCATCAGAACGTGGCGGAACGTACGGTACAGCTCTCGGTGCGTCCTGCAATCGATGGCCGGACGGCGCGCGCTTCCACCAATCGGCTGGACCGGCAAGGCATCCGCGACGTAGTCGAGGCGTCGATCGCGATCACGCGATTAACCGAGCCGGATGCCGAGCTGCTGCCGCTGGCGACGGCGGCCGAATCGGGCGAAGTGCGGCGCTTCTATGAAGCGACCGCGCATGCCACCCCGCAAGAGCGCGCGCAAGCGGTGGCCGATGCCATCGATGCCGTGGAACAAAAGGGCCAGACGGCGGCGGGCATCTACTCGACGGGCGCGTCGGTTTTCGCGCTGATGAATACGGCGGGCGTGTGCGCGTGGCACCGCGAAACGATGGCGCGCTTTTCAATCACGGCGATGGCCGAAGACAGCTCGGGATGGGCCAAGGCGAGCGCCTGCCATCATAGCGATCTCGATCCGGAGGAACTGGCGCGCAGCGCGGCGGGCAAAGCCGAACATTCGCGAGCGCCGGTGGTGGCGCCGCCCGGGCGTTATACCGTGGTGCTGGAACCGGCCGCGGTGCTGGACCTGGTGGGGCAGATGTTCGGAGACTTCAGCGCCACAGCCATTCGCGATGGCCGCAGCTTTCTCAACGACCGCATCGGCAAGAAGATTTTCGGCGCGAACATCACCATCAACGATGACGTCTGCGACCCGCTGCAATCGGGCGCGCCGTTCGATGGCGAGGGCGTGCCGCGGCGGCCACTCACGTTGGTGGAGCATGGCGTGGTGCGCGAGATTGCCTACAGCCGCCAGGCGGCGGCGGTCGCCTTAGTGACGCCGACGGGTCACGGATTTCCGCTGCCCAACGAAATCGGGGAAGCGCCCATGAACATTGTGATCGCGGGCGGCGGATCTACGGTACGGGAAATGGTGCGTTCGACCGAGCGCGGCATTCTGGTGACGCGCCTCTGGTACATCCGCGAGGTGGATCCCTACCAGAAGATCTTCACGGGTATGACGCGCGATGGCACGTTCCTCATTGAGGGCGGCGAAGTAACGCGCGGCGTTCGCAATTTTCGCTTCAACCAGAGCCTGATTGAACTGTTATCGAATGTGGAGGCGCTTTCGCCGCCGGTGCGCGCTTCGGGCGAAGAGAGTGCCGACATGGTGGTTCCCGCGATGAAGGTGCATGGCTTCAACTTTACGGAGGTAACGCGGTTTTAAGTCCGATGTTTCGATTATTGCCTCTTTTGGCGGCAGTAGCGGCTCTTGCGCAGGCCCCACGCGGCAGCATTACCGGAGTGGTCTCTGACCCTAACGGTGACAAAGTGGTCGCCGCGCCCATCCAGTTGACCAACACCGGTACCGGACAACGCTATGACTCTGTCACTTCGAAAGAGGGAGGCTATTCGTTTTCCAGATTGCCCGCCGGAAGTTACGACGTCGGGATTCCCGATATCGGATTCACCTATGCCAAGTATGAGCGCAAAAACATCACGGTAACGGCCGCGCAAACGCTACGCCTCGATCTGCGGATTGAATTTGCAGGCAACCTGGGAACGATCGGAGATGACGACTCGGTGATCCTGCGCAGCAACCGGCGTGGCCCGCCGTCCGGACCGGCTCCGCGCATGCCCGATGGACACCCGGATCTTTCCGGCGTCTGGAATGGACAAAATGACGCCAACCCGGAAAAACCATCCGCCCTCGCGTGGGCCGAAGCGCTCGCCAAGAGCCGGCAGGAGAAGGACAACCCATCCACGCTCTGTCTGCCTGGCGACATCCTCCTCGATTCGCCAAATCCCTTCGAGATCGTGCAGACGCCGAAGAAGGTAGTGATTATCGGGGAGTATAACGTGGGAGCGCTCCGCGAGATTTACCTGGATGGGCGCGCGCACCCCAAGGAGCTGAACCCGACATGGATGGGGCACTCGACCGGCCGGTGGGAGAAAGACGTGCTCGTCGTGGACACGGTCGGATTCAACGACCGAAGCTGGCTCGATGTGTATCCCCATACGGAAATGCTGCACGTGGTGACGCGCTATCGCCGGCCCGACCTAGGACACCTGGACGTGCAGATCGTAATCGAGGATCCCGGAACACTCACGAAGCCATGGAAGGTTCACACGGTTTGGGATCTCCTCCCTGGGGAAGAGATTCAGGAGTTCATTTGTAACGAGAACAACACAGATCCGCAGCACATGACCAGTAAATAAGGGTTGCGCCACCTGCGCTTTGATTCCCGCGATGAAGGCGCACGGCTTTGACTTTACGGAGGTGACGCGGTTTTAGAGGACGAGATACTCCGCCGGATCGCCGAGGTGGGTCCCGGCCTGCACAGCGCGGGAACATTTTCCATCAAGACGCTGACGGCGATTGCGCGGTGGGCTCCGACGCGTCCGATTCACCACTCCGCGGAAACCGGGTCCGGCGCGAGCACGCTGCTGTTGTCTCACTTGAGCGAGCAGCACACGGTTTTTGCGTTGGATGCGGGAAGCGGCAGCATCACCAACGTGCGCCGGTCGCCGCTGCTTCGACCAGACGTGGTGACGTTCGTCGAGGGACCCACGCAGGTCACCCTGCCGCAGCATCGCTTCACCGACAAGCTGCAACTGGCACTGATTGACGGGCCGCACGGTTATCCATTCCCGGACCTGGAGTATTACTATCTCTATCCGCAACTGGAGCGCGGCGCGCTGCTGATCGTGGATGACCTTCACATTCCCACGGTAAACAACCTCTTCCGATTTCTGCGGCGGGATGCGATGTTCGAACTGGAGGAAGTGGTGGGCACGACGGGGTTCTTCACACGTACGAGCGCACCGACGTTTGATCCGCTGGGCGACGGGTGGTGGCAGCAGAACTACAACGCCCGAACGCTCCGGCGATACACGTGGAGGGAGAAGGTGCAAAGGCGGTTGCCCGTCTTGATGCGGCGAAACGTGGCGCGGATCAAACGGAGGGTGCCGCGGTGCGGCCTCGATATTCTCTTTCCGGATCGAGGAGCGGTGGTTGCGGACACCGGTACGGTGGAAGGCCGCGCGGAACCACCGGCGCATTCATATCTGTGGGTTCTGGTTCGGCGCAAGGATTTTGACGGCTGGTGGCCCCAAGGCGGTGGAGCGGTCGAGATCGAGACCGGCCGGTGGACGGTAACGGTGAATTATGGTGGACCGCAAGATGCCGGGTGCGAGTTCGAGATTGCGGCGCTGGTGGTTGGGCGATCGACCCATGATTTGTGGACGGACTGGGTGGCGCGGGTGAAGGAGACCGGTGAATTTCCGCCGGTGCCGTTGCCGTCCGCGGCGTTCCTGATAGGAGAGGCATACCGAACGGTGAGGAAGGGCGGAGTCAGGACGCAGTAGAGGCGGGCGTGCGGGGCACGAACAGGGTTAATGCCACCCAGAGCAGAAGCCCGAGCACAAAAAGCACGCGCGTGACTTTCGCTTCCGTGCGGCCGTCGTAGGCCAAGTGCAGCTGCACGTGGCCTGGGTGCGCCGGCTCGACGTACATCATGCCCAGGGCGTCGGGAAGGACCGGGCGCCGGACGCCATCCTGTTCGGCGCGCCAGCCGCGGTGGTAACTGATCTGGAGGAAGATCACCTGTCCCGGCGCGGTGTCTGCGTCTACCACGGCCTCGTGCCGATTCAGCCAACGGAAGGTGGCGGCAGGCAGACGGTCGTCTTCCAGGGCTTCGACGAGCGGCTCCAGCGGCTTCACATCGATGCCAAGCACCGGCGTGCGAACGGCCACGGCTGACTTGGGAATCACTCTCACCGGATCCGCGGCCTTCGACGGGATGCGATAGACCGCGTTGTCGCCGTCGCGCCAGAGCACCGGCAACAGGCCCTCGAACTTCTTGGGATTCCAAAACGGGCGAAACGCGTTGGTGCTATTCGGCCCGCTTACGCCAACCGCGCGGACCCCATAGGCGCGCAGCCACAGCAGCGAATCTGCGGCTTCCTGCGCGCCCATTGCTTGACCGGTATAGACGGTGTAGGTGGCGATCCGGTAGGCAGCGTGCGGCACGCCCTGATCGCAGCACCCGGCGAGTTGCGGCGTATCGGTGAAGAGATTCATCCACAGCGAAACGTTGCCGGGAGCGAAGACGCGGGCGCCGTTGATGTGAGCGTCGAACCATTTGGACATTCGATACTCGATGGTTTGGGTGATGTCGATCGGCTTGGTGAGTTCCCGGGCGTAACGGCGGTAATGGCGAGTTTGCACAATGGCCAGGAGGACTGCGGCGCCCAGCAACACGATCTGCGCGCGGCGAGGCAGCTTGCGGCAAGCGGCTATGAAAACGTAAGCCAGGGCGCCTGCCATGGCCATGTCGAATTCTGTTTCGAATCGATTGGATTGCGGAACCAGCCGCCAACCGAACCATTGCCAGCCCAGGACAATGGTGCCCGTGATGAGAGCGAAGAAAGCGAAAAAGCGGGCCCATGGCTCCACATGCCATCTGCGAAACGCCGCCAGGAGTGCGGCCAATGCGGCGAGCAGGCAGAGTCCGGGCACGAGTTGCGCTTTTCCGAAATACGACGCGTCGGATTGCTGCGCGTTGGTCAGGACTGCGGCGAGGATCGAGGGTGGGACCCATACGATCGCGAGCAGGTAGGCAACTAAGGCGACTCCCGCGGCGGTGAGCGGGGAACTGGCTGGCTCAGCAAACAGGCGGGACAATCCGTAGGCGGCGATGGCCATCGATAAGCCCATCGTGCCGGGCCAATTGGTCAGCAGGGCGGCGGCCAGGGCAGCCGGGGCGAGAAAGACACAAATTCTGCGGCGCGCAGTGATCGCGCCATCCAGCGCCACGATTGCCAGCGGAAGGAGGGCCAGCGCGGTAAGGTGAGGCCCTTCTCCGTAGTGGACGAGGATCTGGTAGCGGCGCGCTAGAAGCAGCCCGCCCACATCGGCGCGAACGGCTGGCGCCAGGAAGCAAACCGGCGAGATCAGGGAATGGATCGCGGCGGCGGTGAAAGCCAATGCGCGGCTCCCGGTGGTGCGAACGCATAGCCAGAAAAGGGTGACGGGCGCGGCGGAGTAGGCGATCGCCGTCAAAAAATGAAACGCGTGGGGCACAGTCCACCGCATCCCTTGTGCAAGCGCCGCTACGGAGAGGTGCAGTCCGGGCTGGTAGACCTGGTGAAACGGCATGCCGCCGTACCAGAGCGGGAACCAGGTGAGGTCGCGCCAGTTGTCCATCGCCCATCGGCTGATCGACATGTACGAACTCTCGATGGATGCCATCTGGCTGCTGAAATCGAGGTTGAACAGATCGCGGCAGAAGTAGGCATTCAGCAGAAAGAGAACGAGGGCGCACAGCCAAGTCGAAAGGCGAGAGAGGCGCGGGCTCATGGGAGCACGGGCAGCCATGCGCGGCTCACACGTGCGTGCGAAGGAAGCGCATCGCCGCGTCGGCGTGGACATTGGGCTGCGGACCGGTCTCGGGCAGTAGGCACACTTCGCCTGGCCGGACGGCCTCGCTGCCGATTCGGCCGCGGCCTGCGAGGCAGATCCACAGGTGGCACCGCTCGGCTGAGGGTTGATACTGCTCGCCTGCGCCAAGGGTGACGGCTTCGGTGACAAAATGTTTCGATTTCACCAGCAGCTCGCGGCCTGGGCAGATTGGGACCGGGGTGCAGGCGCCGGGATGAACACCTCGATCGGAAACGGCCGCGCCTTGCGCCACGTGGAGCTCGCGCGGGCGGCCGTAGTCCCAAAGGCGATAGGTGACGTCGGAGTTCTGTTGGATCTCGCACAGCACGATTCCGCCGCCGATGGCGTGCACCGTGTGGGCGGGGGTGAAGTATGTTTCGCCGGCATTCACCGGAATCCATCGCAGAAGCTGCTCGATCTCGCCGGTACGGGTGGACTCCAGCAGGCGCTCATGGGAGAGCGGCTCACAAAAGCCTAGCGCGATGGATGCGCCGGGCTCGGCTTCGAGGATATGCCACATCTCGGTTTTGCCGCGCGGACCATCTTCACCATCATCGGGATGGACCTGCACGGAGAGGCGCTCAGAGGTGAAGAGCAGCTTGACCAGCAGCGGTAACTCGTCTTCGGCGAGATACCAGACTTCGCCGATGCGCCGGTCCGAATCGGGAAACCACGGCGAAAGGCGCGTCCGGCCCCAGACTTTCTCGCGCGGAGAGGGCGTGAGGCGGATGGGCTTCAGCATAGGGAGGCCCTCAGGGCTCGAGGCGCGCTTCCGTTTGGCGCGCCGGGCGGAAGCCCGGCGGCAGGCCCGAAGGCCTGGCCCCACTTTCTGACGAGCGCGGGAGCCACGCTACGAATTCTGCACGATGAACTGGTGGATGCGCTCGATGCCCCGCTCCAGTTCTTTCATGGAAGTCGCGTAGGAAAGGCGAATGTGCTGCCTGGTGCCGAAGGCTTCTCCGGGCACTACCGCTACTTTGGCGTCGGCCAGCAGCCGCTCGCAGAGCTGCACCGTATTGTGAATGCCATTCCGGCCGATGACCACGCCCAGGTTGGGGTATGCGTAAAACGCGCCGCGCGGCTCGGCACATTTGACACCGGGGATCTTCCGCAGCGCCGCCACAACGAAATCGCGGCGGCGGCGATATTCGGCCAACATGATGCTAACCGACTCCTGCGGCCCACGGAGGGCTTCAGCGGCAGCACGTTGCGCGATCGAAGTGGGATTCGATGTCGAATGGCTTTGCAGCTTGGTCATGGCCGTGATGATGGGAGCGGGCATGAGGCCATAGCCGATCCGCCAGCCGGTCATGGCGTAGGTTTTCGAAAGCGATCCCACGACCAACACGTTGTCTTTGGAGTCCGGCATCGAGGCAATCGAGTACGGCTGGCTGTCGTAAAGAAATTGGCAGTAGCACTCATCAGTCATTAAATAGATGCCGCGTTGCGAGGTGAGCCGGTGGATCTTCTGGAACTCTTCTCGATCGACCACGGCGCCGCTCGGGTTTGAGGGCGAATTGACGATCACCATTTTGGTGCGCGGGGTCAAGTGCGGCTCGATCATGGCCGCCGTCACGGTGAATCCGAGATTCTCGTCGGTTTCGATGAAGACACACTTGCCGCCAGCATAATTTACGACATCCTGATATGTGACCCAATACGGCACCGGGATCACCACCTCATCGCCGGGATTGATCAGGGCCTGCACGCAGTTGAAGATGATGTGCTTGCCGCCCACGGTGATCAGGCACTCATTGGGTTTGTAATCGGTGCCGAAGTGCTTGGTGTGGTACTCGCACACGGCCTTTTTCAAGTCGGCCGTGCCGCTCACAGCGGTGTACTTGGTGAAGTTATCGTCGAGCGCTTGAATTGCCGCCTGCTTGATATTTTGGGGCGTCGGAAAATCGGGCTCCCCGGCGCCGAAATCGACGATGTCCACGCCTTCCGCGCGCAGACGCTCGGCTTCCGCCGCGACCTTCATCGTGGAAGAAACGCTGATCAAAGAAATGCGATCCGCTATGGTATGAGCCACTGCCGTTTTAGTGTCCGTCATTCACCTCTCCGCCTGGTTTTAGCCATCCTCCGCTGCAAACGCGCTTCGACTGACGGCGGCACCAGCCCCGAAATACTTCCGCCCAGCCCGAAGACCTCCTTCACCAGCCGCGAACTGATGAACGAATATGCTTCGTTGGCCAGGAGGAAAACCGTCTCCAGCCCGGGACGCAGCCGCCGGTTCATGAGCGCCGTCTGCAACTCATATTCATAATCCGAAATGGCGCGAATGCCGCGCAGCAAGACGGTGGCCGAATGCGCATCGGCGTGCTGAACCAGCAGCCCGTCAAACGAATCGACCTCTACGTTCGGATAACCCTGCACCACTTCGCACAACATTTCCATCCGCTCACTCACTGAGAACAGCGGTGTCGACTTCAGCTCATTCCGCAGCACGGATACGATCAAGCGATCGAACAGCCGCGACCCGCGTCGAATCAGATCGAGGTGTCCATTCGTAATCGGGTCGAACGAACCGGGATAGATTGCAACTACGCTCCGTGGCTTCCGCGGCAATCTGCACTCCCTTTCGGATTATCGTTTACGATTTTAGCGGAAACGACCGCACCGCTGCTCGGCTACCGCTACAATTGCGGTTCGGGCGGGAGTGAAGCCGGCGAAGTCGGCATGTCCGCGACGCGGTAAAATAATAGCCTACCCACATGTTCCACAGATTTGCATTCTTAATGGCAGCCAGTTTGCCGATAGCGATCGCGGCGGAGGTGCATGTCGTCGAGGAGATCGTGGCCAAAGTAAATGGCGACATCATCACAAGCAGCGAAATTGCACACACCCGTGCGGCCTTGAAAGACGAGCTGAGACGGCAGGGCCTGACGGGAGCCAACCTCAACACGGCGCTCCAACAGCAGGAGAAGGACGCCCTTCGCGACCAGATCGACCAGCTCCTCTTAGTGCAGAGGGCCAAAGAACTCGAGATCAAAGTGGATCCCGATGTCACCCGCCGCATGGCGGAAATCCAGGTAGCCAGCAAAATCACGGACCCGGATAAGTTCCACGATTACGTCCGTGAGCAAACTGGAATGAATTACGAAGACTTCAAGCAGCAAGTAACTAACCAGCTGCTCACGCAGCGCGTCATCGGCGAAGAAATCAGCTCGCGTATTGCCATTCCCGAAACCGATCTGAAGAAGTATTACGACGAGCACAAGAGCGAATTCGTGCGCGAGGAGCAGGTTTTCATCAGCCAGATCCTGATTTCCACGGAGGGCAAGACCGATCCACAGATCGCGGCGGCGCAAAAGAAAGCCAAAGACCTGGTGACCCGGGCCCGCGCAGGAGAAAAGTTCAGCGACCTGGCGCGCTCCAATTCCGATGATGACACCGCCAAGAATGGCGGCGAGGCCGGCGCTTACAAGCGCGGAATGCTGCGCAAAGAAATCGAGGACATCGTCTTCCAGCAGAAAAAGGGATATGTCACGGATCCCTTTAAGGTACCCGCGGGATTGTTAATTGTTCGTGTAGACGAACGGTTCGAGGCGGGGCAGGCCAGCTTCGAAGAGGTCAAGGAGGAAGTGAACTCGCGGATGTCCCAACCGAAGATGGGGCCGAAGCTGCGGGACTATCTGTCGAGGCTGCGCGAGGATGCGTTCCTGCAGATCAAGGACGGCTATGCGGATAGCGGCGCCGTACCGGGCAAGGACACACGGTGGAAAGACGCGGTGGAGCTGAAGCCGGAGACGACCACGAAAGAAGAAGTGGCGGCACACCACAAGAAAAAGATTCTGTTCATTCCGATTGGTCATGGAGCGACGCCGGCCGCTACGGGCGCCGCACCTGCCTCGGGCACGGCGCCGGCTACGGGCACAGCGCCTTCGAGCAGCGCGCCTCCTAAGCAATGAAATCGCCGTACGCGAACGAGGTGGAACCCAACCGGGTGATCACCACGAGCTTTCTGGTTCACTCGAAAGAAATCCGTCAAAAGAAGAGTGGTGAGTTGTACCTCTCGCTGCTTCTGGGAGACCGCACCGGCGAACTGGATGCCAAGATGTGGGATAACGTCGCCGAGGTGATCGACGGATTCGACCGCGACGACTTCGTAAAGGTCAAGGGCCTGATCCAGGTTTTCCACAACCGGCCGCAGCTGACCATCCACAAGATGCGCCGGATGGACAACAGTGAAGTAGATTTCGCGGACTACTTTCCCTGCTCCAAGCGCGATACCGGCGAGATGTGGAGCGAGCTGCGGAGCCTCGTCGGGCAGATGAAGAACCCCCATCTGAAGGGGCTTCTCGAAGCGTTGCTGGACGATCCAGAAATTGCCGAGCGATACCGCCGGGCTCCCGCGGCCAAACAGATCCACCATGCGTTCCTGGGCGGCCTGCTGGAGCACGTTGTGTCGCTGTGCGCGCTGGCGCGCATGACCGCGCAGCATTACTCCTATGTCGACTATGACCTGCTCTTGAGCGGCGTCGTGCTGCACGATATCGGTAAGATCTACGAACTGAATTACGAACGTGGTTTTTCGTACTCTAACGACGGGCAGCTGTTGGGCCACATCGCGATTGCCATGCGCATGGTGGCCGATAAATTACGCAATTTCCCGGACTTCCCGCCCGCCCTGCGCTCCTTGGTGGAGCACATGATTCTGAGCCACCACGGACAATTAGAATTTGGTTCCCCAAAATTACCGCAATTTCCAGAGGCACTGCTGCTACACTACATTGACGACCTCGATTCCAAGATGGAGTGCATGCGAGCTTTGATCGAGCGTGATCGGCAAGTGGAAGGCTGTTTCACGACGTACAATTCGGCGTTGGCCCGGCCTGCGCTGAAGAAAGACCGCTATCTGAACGGCGCTGAAGAATCCCCGCGTCCGGCTGCCTCAACTCCGGTGGAGGCCGCCATCGATTCGCCGGATGCTCCCATCGTGCCGGCCGCACTGGCTGCGCACCCGTTGTTCGCGCCCAAGCCCGACTCCTTGTTCGGTGACAAACTGAAACAAGCGTTGGCGGCAGCCGATCCGGAGAGTGAAGGCTGATGCCGCGGACCGCGCGGGATACTCCTCCACCGTTGGAACTTTTGTGCCTCAACGCACTCTGGTCGATCCAGGAAGGCAATGTAAAAGCGGTTCAGACGCTGGTGGCGCGCACGCGTCCTCTGGCGTACACCACGATCATGACGGTGCTGGAGCGGCTGGTGCGCAAGGGGAAATTGAAGCGGCGCAAGATGGGCCGTTCGTTCCTGTACTCGCCCGAAGCGTCGCGCGACAGCATGCGCCGGGCAGCCGTGCGTGAATTGTTGAACGGCTTTTTCAACGGCTCCGAGCAGGAATTGATCGGCTTCATCATGCAAAACGCCCCACCGGCGTCCGTGGTTGCAGTTGCGGCAGAAGGCCCGCCTCACGCCTCGGCGGCGGTTGCCTCGGCGGACGGGCGAACTCAAGCGGCCGATGCCACCTCCGAAGAGCCCATCGATACCGTCCTGCTCTGACTTTGTTGCCCGCGCTCATATCGATTCTTTTTGGCGCCATTTTTACGCTTGTGACGTGTTACGCGCTGGGCGTCGTGTTGCTGCGGCGGACCCCGGCTCCTCCTGAGATCGCGCTGGCAGTCGGCGCGGTGGCGCTAAGCCTGATAGTTTGGCTACTACTTTTGGTTCATGGAGGCTATTGGTTTGTCTTTCTGCCCGCCGGCCTGGCAGCTTTGGTGGGTTGGCGATTCACCGGCCGAGTGCCGCTCGGCGACCCCGTAAGAAATCCTTTAGGGAGGGAGCGGACGATCGGTGCAATCATTTTCAGCGCTTACTTCTTGTGGTACGCGGTGAATGCCCTTGCCCCCGAGGTGCTGGCAGACGGCGCCACCTACCATCTCGGGCTTCCCTACGAATACGTTCGGCTGGCGAGTTTCCTCCATCGCATCACGTTTTATGACGTCGTGCCGCAGGGAATGGAGATGCTGTACACGGCGGCTTTTGCTTTCGGGCGGCATGCGGCGGCGAAGCTCGTCGAGTTCGCGTTCCTGCTGGCAACCGTGCCATTGTTTTTTCGCTTGGGACGGCGCCTCGGAATCAACGACCGGGCCTCGCTGGTGGCGGCGACCCTCTATTTCTGCGCCCCGGTGGTAGGCGCAACGGGGGCATCCTCCTATACCGACGCGGCCGGAGTTTTCTTTACACTCGCGGCGTTTTACCTGCTGCTCGTGTGGCGCGACTCGAATGACATGCGGTACCTCGCGGCGGCCGGCGCGCTGGCAGGCTTCTGCTATAACATCAAGTCCCCGGGCGTTCTGACCGTAGTAGCGGCGATTCTGTTCGTGCTGGCCAGCCGTCGTCTCAAGGCGGCATTTCTTCTGGCGGGATGTGCAACCCTCGTCATGGCTCCCTGGCTGGTGCGTAACGCGGTGCTGACACACAACCCGGCCGCACCGCTCTTAAACGGAATCTTTCCGAATCGCTATTTTCATCTCGCGACGGAACGCATTCTGGTGGCCGGCTGGCGTTCGTTCGGCGGCGTGCGGGCGGCGGGGATTCCATGGGAGTTGGCATTCGGCGATCGCCTCCAGGGAGCATTCGGTCCGCTGCTGCTCGCTCTGCCTTTGGGACTGCTGGCGTTGCGGCGCCGCGCGGGGCGATGGCTTTGGGCAGCGGCCGCCGTTTTGGCGGTGGCGTGGTTCTCGAATACCGGCGCGCGCTTTCTGATGCCTTCGATCGCGCTCCTGGGCTTTACCCTGGGCATGGTCTTGCCGGGGCCGACCGCGTGGGCGGCTATTGTCGTACAAGCTATTCTGTGCTGGCCGCAGGTGATCGACCTACGCGAAACGCGCTACTCATTCCGCCTGCACGAGTTTCCGATCGCGGCGGCACTGCGGATCGAGCCGGAGCCAACCTATCTCAAGAGGCACTTGGACGATTACACGGTTGCCCGAATGATTGAAGCCAATACGCCGCCGGATGCCAAAATCCTGGGGCTGATCAGCGTTGCCAATGCGTACCTGACCCGCGACGTGCGCGTCACGTGGCAATCGGCGGAATCCGATCGCCTCCTGGATTCGCTGCGGCGCGCATTGGATTCCACCGAGCCCCTCTCCCTATGGACGGCAGTTTGGCCGATCGAGTCTATGCAGGCGCTTCGTTTGCGAATTCGCTCGCCGGCGCGCGCGGAGTGGAAAATCGACGAAATGCGCATCTACTCGGGCGCGGACATGGTATATCCCAGCCCCCACTGGCAACTGCGCGTCTGGCCGAACCGCTGGGAAGCGCCGCTGGCATTCGATGACAACCTGGCCACCGGATGGCGGACTTGGGAGCCGGTCCGCGCCGGGATGTTCCTGGAGGTTCGGTTCGATCATTTGCAGCGGATCTCGTCCGCGGCTCTATATGCGCCATCGCCGGTTCCGGACCTGTCTCTGGATGCCTACGGCCAGAGCGCCAAGGGCCGCTGGCATCCACTGGGCACGGCTCATTGGGCGCCGTATCCGAGCGCGGATCTGAGGCTCGACGCGGGCCGCGCCATCCGCCAGGCCGGGTACGGATTTGTTTTGGCTCAGACGGGCGGCGGAGGCAGCACCCCTGCCGGTAACGCGCTGCTGGGGCACGAGTCGGAATGGGGGATGGAGAGGGTGGCGGCAGCCGGTCCATATTTTTTGTATCGCGTGAAATGATCGCGGAGGATAATGGAGAAAATGCAAAACATTCTACCGGTTCTTTGTTTCCTGGCTGGATTCCTGCTGGCATGGGCTCTGCTACGCGCCCGGCGGCGGGAGTCGCTCGAAGCTTTCCGCGCTCTTTCTGCCGACGCGCTGGCGCGCAATAACCAAAGCTTTCTCGATCTGGCGAAGTCAACATTTGCGCAAACCCAAGAGGCAGCGCGCGGCGATCTGGAGCGCGGCCAGCGGGCGCTGGCCGACCTGGTAACGCCGGTACGGACATCGCTCGAGAAGGTGGATTCCAAGATTCAGGAGCTGGAACGATCGCGCGCGGGAGCCTACGCGACGCTGAGCGAACAGGTTCGCAGCTTGATACAGACGCAGGAGCAACTGCGTTCGGAAACGGGGCGGCTGGTGACAGCGCTGCGCTCGCCGGGCGTGCGCGGCCACTGGGGGGAAGTCCAGCTGCGCCGCGTGGTCGAGATGGCGGGGATGTTGGAGCATTGCGATTTCTTGAGCCAGGCAACGGTGGAATCGGAGAGCGGGCGCATCCGGCCCGACCTGCTGGTGCGTCTGCCCGCAGGCAAGACCGTTGTGGTGGATGCCAAGACCCCGCTCGACGCCTATCTCCGGGCGATGGAAGCAGCCGATGAGCCGACGCGGCGAGCGCGACTGGCCGATCATGCGCGGCAGGTCCGCACGCATCTGACCACGCTGGGCCGCAAATCGTATTGGGAGCAGTTCGATCAGGCGCCCGAATTTGCGGTTATGTTCCTGCCCGGCGAGTGCTTCTTCAGCGCGGCGCTCGAGAATGATGCTTCGCTGATTGAGTTCGGCGTGGCCCAGAACATCATTCTGGCCACGCCCACCACGCTGATCGCGCTGCTGCGCGCGGTGGCTTACGGATGGCGCCACGAAAAACTGGCGCAGAATGCCGCTGAGATCAGCGCCTTGGGCAAGGAGCTGTACAAGCGCCTTTCCGACATGGGCGACCACTGGGGCAAAGTCGGCAAGAATCTGGAGCGCGCCGTGGAGGCGTACAACAGTGCCACCGGTTCGCTCGAGAGCCGCGTGATGGCGAGCGCTCGCAAATTCGAAGAGCTCAAAACGGCCCCGCTGGGCGTAGCACTGGCCGAGTTGGAGCCAGTAGATAAAACCGTGCGGGCACTGGAACTGAGCCGCGTGTAGGCATTTGCGGGACCGGCGGATAAGGCCGCTATCGACTGGCATATTAACTCTAGTTAGCGGGGGCCCATGCGAGGCGTGATGCTAAGATCGCTGCGGATCGTCCCGCCCGATGAAACCGGCTCACCTGGTAATTCTCTGCGCGCTCGCCGCGAGTATTTCGATTTGGGCCAGCCTGCGAGCCGTCAGGAGCGACGATGATTTTGTCGGCATCTATGCGGCGGCACAACTGGCAGGCACCGGTCATCTCTTCGAAGTAGACCGCATAACCCACATTGAAACGCACTACCAGCCGGAGCCGCACCCGCTGCCGTTTCTCCGGCTCCCCATTTATGCTTTCATGTGGAAACCGCTTACGTGGCTTCCGTTCTCCGCGGCGAGGTTATTGTGGGCGCTGCTCAATCTTTCGGCGATGATCGCCGGCGTTCTGCTGTGGCCATACGGGAGCAAATGGGCCAAGGCGTTCGTTGTTTGTTCCTACCCATTCGTGGACAACCTGATTCTGGGGCAGGACACCGCCATATTCGTGCTCTTTGCCATCGTGGCGTGCCGTTTATTGGACAAGCAGCGCGACCGGGCCGCAGGATGTCTGCTGGCGCTGTGCGCGATTAAATTCCACCTGGCTCTTCTGCTGCCGATCGCCTTGGTAGCCAAACGCAGGTGGACCGCTGTATTCGCGGCTGCGAGCGGGCTGGTGGCGCTGTTAGCGTTGTCGATGGCCGAAGGCATGGACTGGCCCCTGCGCGAGTTTCGCAGCATTCAAGGCGAGCATATCGGCCCGGCGGAGATGCCGACCTTCTTCGGCTTCTCGGTCTGGTTTCGCGGTCACGAATTGATCGAGATCATCTTGAGCTTCCTGCTGACGGCACTGGTAGGCTGGATTGCGATGAGAAGCCCCACTATCTGGGCAGCGATGGCGGCGGCGCTCGCCGGCGGCCTACTCGTGAGCCACCACGCCTATCTGTACGACGCCGTCGTGCTCATGCCCCTGCTGCTCTTGATCCACGAATCGGGACGCGGACGACGCGTAGCGGCCATCTTGATCTCGCCTCTGCTTTACATCTGGAGGCCCACCGCACTGGCACACCCCTTTCTGTGGCCACAGATTCAGTTTGCGATTCTGAGCTCGGTGATCGCGCTACTGCTCTATCTGGAAACCACACGCACGCGTGCGCTAGATACGGTTGCTGTCCCGTTGAGCACAGAGGCGTGTTAGCCCAGACTACGAACCGCACGCTAGCCGCGATTAAGCTTTTGGCTGTGCGGGCGGCCTTTGGTACACGAGCGTAGTACTTCAATCCGCGGACGGCGGTACGCGAAGGACTCGATCTTCCGTCGCGAATGATACATATTTATAACCACACCGGATGACCTTGTCGCGTCCGGGAGGGAGAGCGACATGGATTGGGAACGAAAAATTTCCGATGCCGCGGAACAAGAATCTGCGACAAGCCCGGTAGATACCGGCAACCCAAGTTCTGCCGGACCGGCACGGATTAGCGATGTGCTTTTCGATCAACTGGAGTACCTGGTCGCACACACGGCCGGAAAATGCTCCGAGGATTGCCCGGACTGCCGTCGATTGCAGATGGTGACCGATTGGCTGCTGCTGCCCTTCCGCTGCCGCACCTGGGTGTAGCGTCACTCGGCAACTTCTGTTCCTTCACAAAAGCGCAGCATATTAAACAGGATTCTGGGGTATACTGCCCTAGGGTTTGGCAGTTAAGCTCGGAGCTTTTTCCGGCACCAACTGAAAATTTTGGCTGAAGCGATGCACCTTTACAAAGCTTTGCAAGAGCTGTATGCGCAGAAACAGAAACTCGAGCGCGTCATTGCCTCCCTGGAAGAACTGCGCCTGTCTGGAAGCGCCATCCCGTCCCTGGAGACGGGCTCCAAGCGGCGCGGCCGCAAAACCATGGGGATCGAGGAGCGTCAGGAAGTATCCAAACGCATGAAACGATACTGGGCCAGCAGGCGGAAGCGCCGCGCCGAAGCCGGTAAGCGGCATTAACCCAATCCCGCCCGCGGATCACTCTGCATGATTGCTCCGCCCTCGAACTCAAATACCAGGCGAAGGTAGGATTTCTGCAGGTATTCGATGCGCAATGGCAGCGGGTGTGGTATCCCCTGCTCGAACCAGAGGGCGGAAGTGTTTCTCGGCGCCCCCTGTTTCCTCACCCTGCCGGCCGCTCGAATCGCCGGCGTATTTGGAGGGAGCCGCGCGCGCGAAAATGCGCGGTCCCTTGCGCGTCCAGATGGCGCGAGCGGCCCGTCGCTGACCGGTGCGGTATAACATCGAAAGATGGCGGTCTACTCGCGCCGGTCGTTGCTGGCATCCAGTTTCCTGGCAGCCCGCGCGCTCCGCAGCGACGTCAAAGGCCAAAAGAGCGAGGTCTTTGAATCGGAATGGAGCCGGTACAACGACGCCGCCACCGAATTCCTGGTCTACCGTCTCACGGACCCCGCCTATGCCAGCACATTGCCGGCGACTTACAATCGCGTAATTTCGCGCAACAGCAATCTACTGCTCTACTGTTGCGATCGCAATGGCTCGGCCCAGGCTTTTCGCATGAATCTGAAATCCGGCGAGACGCAGCAGTTAACGGACCGGAAAGGCGTAGACGGCGTCTCCCTGATGCTGTCGCCGGATAACCACTCGTTCTGCTACTTCGCCGAGCGCACGCTGTATCAGGCGAGCCTGATGAATCTGAAGGAACGCGCCGTCTACACCATCCCCGAAGGTTGGGAAGCCGGTTCTGGCTGGAACATCTCCAGCGACGGCGCCCATGCCACCTTTGTGGAACGCCGCGGCGAGGGTTCTCGTTTGCGCAGCGTGGCATTCGTCAATGGCGCGGCGCGCACGATTTTCGAATCGCCTTCGCTAATGGCCGACCCGATGGAGCGGCCGCAACACAGCCAGATTCTGTATCGCAAGCCCGGTAAAGGCATCGCCCTGGTAAATAGCGACGGCCAGGAGAATCGCGAACTGAGGCTGGCGCCCGGCGCTGCCGGTCCGGTTTACTGGACGGCCGACGGAAGGTCGCTTCTGTATTTGAATTTTCCCGACGATCCCAAACAGTTGAATTCCATTCGCGAACATACTTTGGATCAGGATACGGATAGACTGATCGCCCCTACCAGCCAATACGCAAGCTTCGGGTCGAACCGCGACAACTCGGTGTTCGTGGGGGCCAGCCGCAATGTGGCTTCGCCGGTGATCCTGTTGATGCTGCGTATCACGCGTCGCGAGCTTACGTTATGCGAGCACCGCGCGAGCCATCCGGAGACGGCCGCGCCGATCTTTGCGCCGGACGCCCAACGCATCTACTTTCAAAGCGACAAGGATGGCAAGCCGGCGCTTTATAGCGTGCACGTGGAACGGCTGGTGGAAAAAATCGAGGACTCGCAATGATTCGCCGGGCCACTCTGCGGCTCGCCGCACTGTGGCTAGCAGCACTACCGCTTTACAGTGCAACCAAGCTTCTGGTGACCGTGGTAGAGCAGAAATCCGGCGCGCCCGTCCTGAACCTGCAACCGCAAGATTTCAGGGTATTCGATGACAAGACGCCGCGCCAGGTGGAGTCCGTCGATTTCACGCACGATACGCTCGATATCATGTTGCTGCTGGACACCAGCGTGGTAGGAGGAGTGGTGCAGCCGCTGGCGGAACAATTCGTCGCGCAGCTCCAACCCAAGGAGCAACTGGCGGTGGTGGCGTATCACTCCTCGGCCGACTTGATCCAGGATTTTACTTCCAGCCGCGAACTGATCATGCGCTCCCTCAGCGGCGTCAAGTACGGGAATGAGCCGCACCTGCTCGACGCGCTCTTCGCGGCCATCGACACCGGCTTCCCGGACACGGTGTTCCGGCGCGTCGTGTTATTGCTGACATCGGGACTCGAAGGCGCCAGCCGCAGCGGCGAACGTGATGTAGTCCGGCTGGCACGGCATCGCCAAGTCTCCATCTACCCGGTTTACGTAGTGGGCAACGAACGCTCCCTGTTGGAGCAACTGGCGCGGCAAACCGGCGGCGCCTCCTTCAATGCGCGGGACCTGCGCAGAGCCAGCGCCGATCAGCCGGGCCAGCGGGTCTTCGAAGTCGTGCGATCGCACTACACGCTCACCGTGACTGGGAATCTCGGGTTTGGAGAAAAACTGAGGGTCGAGGTGAAGCGGCCCGACAAGGTGCAAGTATCGGCGATGGCTTTAGAGTGATGGCGCAGGTTGCCCGCTTGGCTCGCATCGGCTCTCATCTCCCGGTTTGGGCGGCCGCCACTTCGCGGAATTTGGCGATCTCTTGAACCTCAGCCGGCGTAAGCCGGAAATCCATGGCGCCGATCATACCCGCCACCTGTTCGGCGGACCGGAAGCCGACAATGGCTGCGATTACAGCCGTGTGGCGGAGGGTCCAGGCAATCGCCACTTCGCCGGCGGAGCGTCCGTGCCGCGCCCCGATCTGCTTCATCTGGTCCGCCAGGTTCAGGTTGCGCGTGAGGGCAGGCTCCTGAAAGCTCGGCGCCCGGCGTCGAAAATCATCCTGCGGAAAATTCTCCACGCGCTCTCTGGTCATGGTCCCGGTGAGCAGGCCCGATTTCATCGGCGAGTAGACAATGACACCGATCCCGTGCTTTTGGCAGTAGGGAAGGATCTCGTCCTCGATTTCCGGCGACACCGCCGAATACGGCGGCTGCAGGGAAGTGATCGGCGCGATTTTCCGGCATCGGTCCATCTGTTTCGTGTTGAAGTTTGAAACGCCGATCCAGCGAACTTTACCCTCCTGGCGGAGGGCGGCCAGCGCGCCCCAACCCTCTTCCATGTCGGGTTCGGGATTGGGCCAGTGAACCTGGTAGAGATCGATGGTATCCAGCCGCAAGCGGCGGAGGCTGTTTTCGCATTCGCGGCGGACCGAATCGGCCTTCAGCGAATTGCTAATCTTACGGCTTTCATCGAACACGAGCGAGCACTTGGTGAACACATACGGCCGATGGGAGCGGCCTTCGAGCGCGCGCGCCACCACTTCTTCCGAATGGCCCAATCCGTATACTGCTGCTGTATCGATCCAGTTGACGCCGCGATCCAACGCGGCGTGTATTGCGGCGATCGATTGCCGATCGTCCTGCGGCCCCCAGGCAAACGCCCAGCCGCCGCCGCCCATGGCCCACGCCCCGATTCCGATGGGAGTGATCTCCATGTCGCTATTGCCCAGCTGTTTCTTGGTCATCTCCCTTACAATATCCGAGGTTGGCACTTCCAGCGAAGACTCCCGCGGTGGTGATCGGTACTGGACCGAACGGTTTGACAGCCGCGATCGAATTGACACGCGCCGGCCTGGCCGTAACGGTATTCGAAGCAGCTGCGCAAATTGGGGGCGGCGCGCGCTCCGCCGAGCTGACGCTTCCCGGCTTTTTGCACGATCTGTGCTCCGCGGTTCACCCCATGGGCATCAGCTCGCCCTGCTTCGAACAGTATCCGCTGCACGCTCACGGGCTTGAATGGATACAGCCGGAGATTCCGCTGGCGCACCCGCTGGACGATGGCTCAGCCGTCACCATGGAGCGCTCGATCGACGCTACATGCGCCAATCTGGACGCAGATGGCAAAGCGTGGCGGCGGCTCCTGGAGCCGTTGGCGGCGGGCTGGTCCGGCCTTCGCCACGACGTGCTCGCACCGCAACCTCGTCTGCCCCGCCATCCTTTCCTGATGGCTCGTTTCGGTCTCAACGCCCGGCAGCCGGCCCGGGTGCTGGCCGAGTCGCACTTCCGCGGCCAACGTGCGCGGGCCCTGTTCGCGGGCATCGCTGCGCACTCCGTTCTTCCGCTCGAGGTCCGGCCTAGCGCCTCTTTCGGGCTGGTTTTGGCCGCCGCAGGACACGCGGTTGGTTGGCCGATTCCTAGGGGAGGGTCGCAGCGGCTCAGCGACGCTTTGGCTGGGTACCTTCGTTCGCTGGGCGGCGAGATCCGGACACAATCCCGCGTCGACACGCTGCCCGACGCTCCATTGGTCTTGTGCGACATTACACCGCGCCAACTACTCGCGCTCGGCGGCGACCGTTTCCCGGCATCGTTCCGCCGCACGCTGGCCCGTTATCGCTACGGTCCTGGCGTCTTCAAACTGGATTGGGCGTTGGATGCGCCGATCCCCTGGCGCGCGCCGGCATCGAGGCGCGCAGGAACGGTCCACTTGGGAGGCACGCTGGAAGAGATCGCCCAGTGGGAATCGAATTTCTCCGGAAAACCTTTTGTCATCCTGACGCAGCCGAGCCTTTTCGATAGTTCGCGTGCGCCCCAAGGAAAACACACAGCCTGGGCCTATTGCCACGTTCCCAATGGTTCTGCTCTCGATATGACCGACGCCATCGAGTCGCAGGTGGAGCGTTTTGCGCCGGGCTTCCGCCAGCACATTCTGGCTCGCCACGCGTTGACGCCGGCCCAACTGGAGCGCCATAACGCGAATCTGGTGGGCGGCGACATCGGAGGCGGGTCCGTCGACCTCAAACAGTTGTTCCTGCGCCCCAGCCGATGGCGATACCGCACGCCTCTCCGTAACGTTTTTCTCTGCTCTTCGTCTACACCACCAGGCGGCGGCGTACATGGAATGTGCGGCTATCACGCCGTAACGCGCGCCCGGCGCTTGCTATAATTCCCTCAACTTTACGTGGAGGTCTTCCCGATGCGCCGTTCGGCTCGGTTCGCATTTCTTCTAATCGTTTTCGTCGTTTCGGCTTTTTGCCAAACCCTTCCGCCGGGCGTCCAAAAGGTCACGGCGGCCGAAGGCATTACGGAATACTCGTACCCCAACGGGCTGCACGTCTTGCTATTTCCCGACCAGTCCAAACCCAAGGTCACGGTTAACATGACGTACCTGGTTGGCTCGCGGCAGGAGGGTTACGGCGAGACCGGCATGGCTCACCTGCTGGAACATCTGATGTTCCGCGAAACCGACACGCGCACCGACATTAAGAAGGAGCTTACCGACCACGGCGCGATCATGAACGGCAGCACCGACTTCGACCGGACCAACTACTTCGAAACGGTCAACGCCAACGATGAGAACCTGCGCTGGGCAATCGGCCTGGAAGCCGACCGCATGATTCACGCGCACATCGATCAGAAGAACCTGAGCGCGGAAATGACGGTGGTGCGCAACGAATTCGAGCGCGGCGAGAACAGCCCCGACCGGGTCTTAATGCAGCGCGCCATGGAAGCGGCGTATGCCTGGCACAACTACGGGAAGTCGACCATCGGCAACCGCTCCGACATTGAGCATGTGCCGGTTCCCAAGCTGGCGGCGTTTTACCAGAAATACTACCAGCCGGATAATGCGGTTCTCACCATCGCCGGGAAACTCGATGAAACGCAAACGCTGGCATGGGTTGCGGAAGCTTTCGGCCGGATTCCGAAACCGCAAAGAGTGCTGGAGAAGGAGTACACCGTCGAGCCGACACAGGATGGCGAACGATTCGTCGCGCTGCGTCGGGTGGGTGATACGCAGACCGTCATCGCCCTGTATCACATCGCCGCCGGCTCGCATCCCGACGCTGGCGCGATGGAAGTGCTGGCTGGTGTTCTGGGAGATGCGCCGTCGGGCCGGCTCTACAAGGCCCTGGTCGATAACAAAAAGGCCGTCTCCGCCAATGCCGACGCGGAAGAACTCCACGATCCCGGTTTCCTGCTGGTTTCCGCCCGGCTGCGCAAAGACCAGTCGCTCGATGACGCGCGCCAGACACTCATCGGCACCATCGAAAAACTGGCGGATGAGCCGCCGAGCAAAGAAGAAGTCGATCGCGTGAAGACGGGGATCCTGAAGCAGATCGAGCTGCAGCTTACGGATACGCAGCGCATCGCGCTCAGCCTGAGCGATTGGGCGTCGTTGGGCGACTGGCGTCTGCTGTTCGTTACTCGCGACCGTATTAGAACGGTGACGCCGGACGATGTGCTGCGGGTAGCCAAGACGTACCTCAAGGAATCGAACCGCACGCTGGCCGAGTTCATTCCCACCGCCCAACCAGATCGCGCCGAGATTCCGCCGACGCCTGACGTTACCGCGATGCTGAAAGACTTCAAAGGGGGCGAAGCCATTGCGGCGGGCGAAGCGTTCGACCCCTCGCCGGCGAACATTGAAAAACGTCTGACGCGATCGCGGCTGCCGGACGGACTGAAGCTGGTGCTGCTACCCAAGAAGACGCGCGGAGGAACGGTTACGGCAACGGTGACGCTGCGGTTTGGCGACGAGAAATCGTTGTTCGGCAAATCCACCGAGGCGCAATTTGCCGGAGGACTCCTGATGCGCGGCACCAAGAACAAGACACGCCAGCAGATCCAGGACGAGTTGGATCGGCTAAAGGCACGTATGACGGTCACGGGCGGACCCACGAATGCCACCGCTAGCATCGAGACCGTGGAAGCGAATCTTCCGGCCGTGCTTCGCCTGGCGGCTGAGGTGTTGCGCGAGCCTTCCTATCCGGAGCGGGAGTTCGATCAGATGCGTCAGCAGCGGCTTGCCGCGGTTGAGGCGGCGCGGAGCGATCCGGGCGCCCTCGCATCGGTGACGCTCGAGAAGCACCTGGATTCGTTTCCGCGGGGCGATGTGCGCTACACCTCGTCTCCCGAAGAGCAGATTGAGGACTTACAGAAAGTCACACTCGATGAAGTGCGCCAATTCCACGAAAGATTCTACGGCGCCTCCGCGGGCGAGTTTGTGGTAGTGGGCCAATTCGATCCGGCGCCGGTTCAAAGGCTGGCGGCCGAGCTGTTCGGTTCGTGGAAGAGTCCTGGCGGGTATCAGCGCGTCTCGAGCAAGTACCGCAAGACGGAGCCGGCCAACCTGAAGATCGAAACGCCCGACAAACAGAACGCTACCTTCCTGGCCGCGATGCAGGTCCAAATGTCCGACGGCGAGGCCGATTACGCGGCGATGGTACTCGCCAACTACATGCTGGGCGAGAGCTTCGGGTCACGCCTCGTGCACCGCATCCGCGAACAGGAGGGGCTTAGCTACGGCGTCCGTTCCAACTTCCAGGCGCCCGCGAAGGATGACGACGGCGTCTTCTCCGCCTCCGTCATCAGTGCCCCGCAAAACACACCCAAAGTCGAGGCGAGTTTTCGAGACGAGTTGGCGCGCACGCTCAACGGCGGCTTCACGGCCGAGGAGGTTGCCGCGGGCCAGAAGGCTCTGTTGCAGGAACAGACGGTTCTGCGTTCGCAGGATCCGAACCTAGCGCGGACGCTCGCCAACCGTGAGCACTTCGACCGTACGATGAAGTTCGATCAGGACCTGGAAGCGAAGATCGGAATGCTCACCGCCGAGCAGGTGAATGCCGCCTTACGGCGCCACATCGACCCGGCTGGATTGGTGATCGTGAAGGCCGGAGATTTCAAGAAGGCCGGCGTGTTTTAGCAGGCCGGCATCGGATTAGGCCTGGCGCAGACTGGACGCTCGTTGCGCGCCGCCGGCTACCTGGGTGAGCTCCGCCACGATCCCCTGCAGGATTTCGGACTTCCCGTTCAATTCGGCAACCGACGCGGCGCTTTCCTCTGCACTCGCGGCGTTCTCTTGCGTCACCTGCTCCATTTGCGCAACGGCTTTGGCCACCTGCTCGATACCGCGGGTCTGCTCCTGGCTGCTCACATTTACGTCATCGACTAGTACTTTGATCTTCGCCGAGTCTTCGGCGATGACGCGAATCGCGGACACCACCTGGTCTACCTTCGCGCTGCCTTCCCTGGACTTGGCGATCGATCCCTCAATCAACGCCGCAGTATCCCTTGCGGCCTGCGCGGATCGCTGCGCCAGGTTGCGAACTTCATCCGCCACCACGGCAAAACCCATGCCCGCTTCACCGGCCCGTGCAGCCTCAACCGCAGCGTTCAGCGCCAGGATATTGGTCTGGAACGCAATTTCATCAATCACCTTAATAATTTTCGATATCTTGTCGCTCTCGGAGCTAATTTCGTTGATCGCCGCCACCATTCCATCCAGAGATCGCCTGGCGTCCTCAAACCGGTTCTGAGACTGGGTGACCAGTTGGGCTGCTGCGCTGGAGTTCTCGCTGCACTTCCTGGCCATTGAGTTGATCTCTTCACTGGAGGCAGAGGTCTCTTCTAAGGAAGCAGCCTGTGCGGACGCTCCTCGGGCCAGTTCCTGCGAAGCCGCGGCGATTTGCGTGGTGGCCGCTCGAATCCCCTGGCTTTGGCTTAGAATCCGTTCGGAGGCGTCCCGGAGAAACCCTGTCGTCGACCGAATTACGAGAGTCGCAATTCCGCCAGACACTACCAACGCGAAGGCTGTCAATGCGAGCGCCCAAAAACGCGTACTCCCCAGGTCGGCGATGCGCTTTGCCAGAAGCACGTCCAGTTCCTGTGCGCCGACTTGCCAAAGTTGGAAACTGGCTTGGCGAGCGGCATCGGCTGCTCGCGCGATTTCCGCTCCTGAAATCGATGCGTCCCGGGACGTGGTGATCTTCTGCATCAATTCGAGCAGGGCGTTGTTGGCTTTCGAATACTCCTGTCCAGCAGGCGGCAAATTCTGCTGCAAGGTCGGGCTGGTGCCATGGAAGTTCTCGTCCTCGTTCAGCGATGTTTGGATATCGCCTGCAATATGATCGAGATCGGCCTCTTTCAGTTGCGCCGCGGCAACGGCGAGTTGCGTCCGCTGGCTGTCGCTCGCTTTGCCGTTGGCGATATCCTGCCCGAGCATCGCAATGGCGGCCAGCCGTTCCTGCGCTTGCGGGAGCGACACCACCACGGCGTCCATCAAGTAGTAGCTGTCGAGGTCGGAATCGAGGATCAGGTTCGACGTATCGCCGGCATGCGCGATCATCGTTCGTACATCTCCGATCAGGTGGGCGTGCAGTTTGTCTGAATCCGCCACGGATTGGCCGGAGAGGCCAGTTTTCAATGCCCCCCACTCCTGGTTTAGAATGTCCCGGCGGCAATGCTCACGCTTGCGTTTGGCGAGACCCTCGGGAGTGAATTGCAGCGCGGCTCCTAACCGGCCATCGACGGTTTCGAGAGCCTGCATGGCTGCATCGACTTTCTGCTCAACAGCCGCCATTTGTCCTTGCAGGTCCCTCTCGCCCGCAACATAGCGGCGAGCAAGCAATTCATGTTGCGCGATGTTCTCGACAAGCGCATCCAGCGGATGCTGATATTCGATCCCCGTGCGCTCCAAAGCGGCAAAGCCGATGTCCTTTGAAAACCCCTTCGTAATGAAGTACGTGGGTACCACCGCGACCGTCAATAGAATCAAGAGTCCAACGGCCCCAATCTGTTGGCTCAGTGTGAAGCGTCTCAAGCCTGCTGTTCGCGTGAATTCGGTCTGCTGGTTGAGCATAAGCGCCGCGTTTTCGCCTCCCATTACCTATCGGCGGAATTTTCCCATTTAGTTAGAGGCAAATCGGCCTTTTTTCTGCCAGGCGGGCGGCGGAGTCTGTCCGTACAGCAAAACAGCGCTGACCGCCGGTGCAACACTATTGCTCCAGCGCCGATTTTGAGGCAGACCGCAACCGCCTGGGATTGGTATGCTATCCCCTTATGGCTGATACCGCTCCCGCCCGCCAAATGGGCTTCTCCACCCGTTCGTTGCATGCTGGCCATACGCCGGATAAAGCATCGCTCTCCCGCGCCGTGCCGATTTATCAGACGACTTCCTACGTGTTCGAGAACTCCGACCACGCCGCCGCTCTGTTTGCCCTGCAGCAGTTCGGAAACATCTACACGCGCATCATGAACCCGACCACGGATGTCTTCGAACAGCGCATAGCGGCGCTCGAAGGCGGGGTCGCGGCGCTCGCCACATCCAGCGGGCAGGCGGCTCAATTTCTGGCGATCTCGAGCATCGTCGGCATGGGCGAGGAAGTGGTTTCCGCGAGCACCCTCTACGGCGGAACGTACACGCAATTTGACGTGAGCTTCCGGCGCATCGGGATCAACGTGAAGTTTGTCGAGCCGGATGACCCGGAAAACTTCCGCAAAGCCATCACGCCCAAAACGCGCGCCCTGTACGCCGAAACCATCGCCAACCCGCGCATGAACGTGCTCGACATCGAGAAGGTCGCCTCGATCGCGCACGCGGCCGGTGTACCGCTGGTGATCGACAACACCATGGCGTCGCCCTACCTCTGCCGTCCCATCGAGCATGGCGCCGACATCGTGGTACATTCGGCCACCAAATTCCTGGGTGGGCACGGAACGTCGATTGGCGGCGTGGTCGTCGATAGCGGCAAGTTCCCCTGGAGCGATAAGTTTCCCGCCATTACCCAGCCGAGCCCCGGCTACCACGGCATGAAGTTCAGCGAGGTGTTCGGCAACATCGCCTTCATCATCAAAGCGCGCGTAGAGGGTCTGCGCGACTTTGGCCCGTGCATGGCGCCGTTCAACTCCTTCCTGTTCCTCCAGGGCATTGAGACGCTCAAGTTCCGCATGGACCAGCACAGCCGCAACGCCCTGCAAGTAGCCGAGTGGCTCACCAAGAACCCGGCGATCAGCTGGGTCAAGTATCCGGGCCTGAAGTCCAGCCCGTACTACCCCCTGGCACAGAAATATCTGCCCAAGGGCAGCGGCTCCATAGTTACGTTCGGCATCAAGGGTGGGCTCCAGGCCGGCCGCAAGCTGATCGATTCGGTGCAGCTCTTCTCCCATCTGGCGAATTTGGGTGACGCCAAAAGCCTGATCATTCACCCGGCGTCCACCACCCACCAGCAGTTGAGCGATGCGCAGCAACAGGAGGCTGGTGTGTCGAAGGATCTGGTGCGCATCTCGGTAGGCATCGAAGACGTCGAAGATATCATTTGGGATCTTGAACAAGCGATCGCCGCTTCGCAAAAATAAGGGTAGAGTCGAAGTAGGGGTGACGATGCGGCAGTTCGCGGCTGTTGTGATCGCAGTAACGGCTCTCGCCGGTTGTTCTTCCGACAATCAAAATCGCAAAGTTGAAGCGGCCACCATTCCCGCCGCGGCCGAAGGGGCCCTGCCCGGAATGCCGCCGGTTTTGGTTCCCACCGACATCTACGCAGCTGATCGTGCCGGCGAGCTCAGCCCCGTGGTCAAAGATTTTCCCCCGCGCATCTACGTTCCGAACACGGAAAGCAACACGGTGGACGTGATCGACCCGGCCACCTACAAGGTGATCGATCAATTCCGCGTGGGAAGGCTGCCACAGCATGTCACTCCCTCCTACGATCTGAAGACGCTCTGGGTGCTGAATGACAAGAGCAGCAGCCTGACCCGCATCGACCCGAAGACCGGCGCCAAGCGCGACACCATCAAAGTGATGGACCCCTACAACATGTACTACACGCCCGACGGCAAGTACGCCATCGTGGTGGCGGAACAGCGCGAGCGCCTGGAGTTCTACGATGCCCGCACCATGAAGCTCTCGCATCAATTGTGGGTGCCTTGCAAGGGCGTGGACCACATGGATTTTTCCGCCAACGGGCGTTTCCTGATCGCAAGCTGCGAGTTCGGGGGAGCGGTGATCAAGGTGGACGTAGCCTCGCAGAAGCTGATGGGGCGCCTGCCGCTGAATCCGGCCGGAATGCCGCAAGACGTGAAGACCTCACCCGATGGCGCGGTCTTTTATGTAGCCGACATGCACGGCAACGGCGTGCACGTGGTCGATGGCGAGGCGTTTCGGGAGCTGGAGTTCATCCCCACCGGCAAAGGGGCGCACGGCCTTTATGTGAGCCGCGACTCCCGCGTGCTGTACGTTTCCAATCGCGGCGAGGGAAGTATCTCGCTGATCGACCTGGCCACCCGCAAAGTCACCCGGAAGTGGGAGTTGCCCGGCGGTGGAAGCCCCGACATGGGCGGCGTCTCCACCGATGGAAAAGTGCTGTGGCTTTCCGGCCGCTACAACTCCGAGGTCTACGCCATCGACACCGCCGATGGAAAACTGTTGGCGCGGATCCCGGTCGGCCACGGACCGCACGGCCTGTGCGTGTACCCGCAGCCGGGGCGGTATTCATTGGGCCACACGGGTGTGTTCCGGTAAGCTGGCCTTTCACCCGTTTGTAATCGAGCCTCATTTTCGCTGTGCTACCATCTCGCCATGCAACCGAAACGCTTTCTGATCGTCCTGTTGCTGGCCGTGTGCGTTTCGGCACAAGTGGCGCGGCGCCCCAAGCTGGTGGTCGCCATCGTGGTGGATCAGTTCCGCTACGACTACCTGACGCGATTCCGTGACGATTACAAAGGCGGCCTCGATCGCATGCTGCGCCAGGGCGCGGTCTTCACCAATGCGAAGTACGAGCAGGCGCCCACGGTAACCGCGGTCGGGCACAGCATCATCATGACCGGCGCGATGCCCGCGGTGAGCGGCATTGTCGGCAACACCTGGATCGATGCCAAAACCGGCCGGCAAGTCACCAGCGTCTGCGATTACAAGTTTCACGTAGTAGGCGCAGAGACGCCCATGCCGGGCTTGCGCTGCGAAGATTGGGACCCGGCTTCTCCCAACCGCCTGTTGGTCAGTACGGTCGGTGATGAACTGCGGAATCGCGACGAGCGGTCGAAGGTGTTCGGCATTTCGCTCAAAGCGCGCAGCGCGATTCTGCCGTCCGGCCACCGGGCCAACGGCGCGTTCTGGTTCGACGATCAAAGCGGCGCGTTTGTCAGCAGCGATTACTATTTCGCGGAATTGCCCGAGTGGGTGCAGGCGTTCAACCGCCAGAATCTGGCCAAAGAGTACATCAATCGCAAGTGGCCCGGATTCGAGTCGTGGAACTTTCACGCGGACGTGGGCAGCCTCCGCCCCTACCAAAAACTGGAGGCAAGCCCCTGGGGCAACGAGTTGCTCGAAAGTCTGGCGGAGCGCGCTATCGAAGCCGAGAAACTAGGTCAGCGGGAAAGCACCGATTTGCTCACACTCTCGCTTTCCTCCAACGATTACGTCGGCCACCAGACCGGTCCCGATTCCCCCGAAGTCCGCGACATGTGCATCCGCACCGACCAACTGCTGGCCAAGCTGTTCGATTGGATTGCGCAAAAGGTCGGCACGGAGAACACCCTGTTTGTGTTGAGCGCCGATCACGGCGTGTCGCCACTTCCCGAACTCCAGAAGGAGCGCAAAATGCCGGGCGATTATGTCTTTGTCGATATCGAAGACATCGTGCGGTCGGCCTTCGCCAAGAAATTCGGCCCCGAGGAGTTGATCGCGGGCACGGTGGATAACGCCATTTACCTCGATCACAAAGCTCTGGAAGAGAAGAAAATCGACCCGGCAGCGGCATATCGCAGCGCTACCGAAGCTCTGCTGGCGATTCCCCAGGCGCACGTCGCCCGCGTCTACACCAGAGACCAATTGGCGCAAGGCATTGCCGGCGATGCCGTCGCACGGGCGGTAGTTAACGGCTTCTATCCGCCTCGCAGCGGTGACATCATCGTGCTCTTCGAGCCTTACTACATGATCCAGCTCCGGCTACCCACCAAAACGACCCACTCCACACCGTACAACTACGACACCCACGTGCCGGTTATCTTCTTAGGCGCAGGCGTCAAGCCGGGATGGCGCAGCAACAATATTTCCGTGAACGATATCGCCCCGACACTGGCCGCCCTGATGGATGTGGACCTGCCCAGCGGCGCTTTCGGCCGGGTGCTCACCGAGATTCTTCAGTAACGCCCTCGGAACGAATAGGCGTTGGGTCAGCCCTTCCGGGCTGCCGCCGGGCGAAAGCCCGGCCGCGGGCCAGAAGGCCCGACCCCACACTAAAACACAAAACCCACGCGCCCCACCACCGTTCGCGGTTCCAAAAAGTGCGTCCCGCTAAATGTCGACAGGAAATTGTAGAGCGCCACTTTGTCCGTCAAGTTCGCAATATCGACAGACGCCGTAAACTTTTGGCGCTTCTCGGTGTGAAACAGGTTGTCGGTGCCGATGCCGAGGTTGAAGACATTGCGCGGTTTCACGCGGTCCGGGTTGTGGTCGTCGTTCTCCTGACTGGGGAAGCCGCCATACCCGCCTTGCGGAAGCGTGATCAGCTTCGAGGTGACGTTTCCGATTCCACCGCCCGCACTGAGGCAATTGGAAATCGGAGCAGCTACCGTCGCGAAAACACCATTGCACGCCAACCCGATGGACACTTGCTGATTCGGCGTGAGAATGCTCAAGGCTGCGCCCGCATCGGGGATGCCGCTCACTACCAGGCCGTTGTCATAGCGCCAGGTTAAGGCGATCCACTCGTTCTTTTTGTGCTGGTACCGCAGCACCGTGGTCGATTGGAACGCCTGGTCATGGTCGATGCGGAATACTCCATTGGCTAAGGCCGCACCTTGCGGAACCAGGCCGCCTGTTTCCGGCGGGAAGAAGCGGGCGCGTGTGTGGCCGAAGGTCCAATAAGCCTGGAAGCCGTGCAGGTCCGTGGTGCTCAAGCGTCCGGTCAGTCCGTCCAGTTTCGAGTTATGCCAGGCGATGGGAAACGTAATCGAAGTGTTCAAAAGCGTGCTGAAGTCGTAAGCATTGCGCGTGTACTTCCAGAAGTAGTCCATGTCCAACATCAGGTATTTGCCGATCGCCTGCTGGAATCCGGTGTTGAACTGGTTGCGAAACCCCGGCTGAATCGCTACCGACGTGGAACCGAAAACGTTCTGCGCCAGCCCGCCGACTCCCGTCGCGCTCGAAAGAAGCAGGTTCTCGTTAAATGGCGTCTCAAACGTTCGGGCATACGCCACGCGCAGCACCGTCCGCGTTTTCTTGATGTTGTAAGCGATGCCCGCACGCGGTTCCGGGCTCGGCTTCGAAACCAGGCCATCGTAGTGCTCTACGCGCAAACCAACGTTCAACTGAAACGCCCCGAGCGTAATCTCGTCCTGCCCATAGAACGCTACCTGATTGATGTTGGCGGCGTCGTGGAAGGCAAACAATGTTCCGCCGCGAGTCAGATCGAATGGCAACAGGCCCGCCGCGAAAGGCGCCACCGCATTGGGATTGGTAGAAACATTCGGCTCGAAACCGGCTGCCGCGCACTGATCCGGACTGGTCAGAGCCGGATCCGCCACAGAGATGCCGGAGCTGTTAATGCAAGGCGCGTTGAATGCCGGATCGGTAATGCCGAAGCCGAAGTTCTCAAGCAGGCGAGTCTGTTTCAAATCCACGCCGAACTTCAGGGTGTGCGGCCCCTTGCTCGTGGAGACATCCGCCTTCAACCCCCAGTTCAACAGTTGCCGGTTCTGGCTCTGCGTAGCCGGCGTATCGTCGAAGGGATCGCGGCTCGCATAGTAGTTGACCTGATCCTTCCGGATATACGGATTGATCGTCAATAAAGTGCTCGCGCTGAACGTGTGTTGATAACCGGGGGCGATGTTCCAAGTCAGAACCCGCTGATGCTGGTCCTGCGCGAGTTGATCGTAATCGTTGGGAATCTGAAACCAGTTCCGCGCCGTGAACAGATTCAGGTGAAAGACATCGTGTCCGCCCGGCTGATAATCAAACCGGTCGAAAATGCTTTCGTTGTTGCCGATATCGTGGAAGGCGGTGAATTCGGGCGTGTCCAGAAAGCGTCCGTCCCGCAGGCCATCCACCACAAAAAAGTTCCCGACTTTGGCGTTGCCGTAGCCCAGAGCCGCGGAACCGCCAGCCTCGCCAAAGGAACCGTACGTGGCGTCCAGGTTGCCGAAAACCTTCCCCGCTCCCAAACCGGAACGCGTCGAGATCTGGGCGACCAGGCTGCTCTTGTCCCCGAATTCCGCGGCCGGCGATCCGGTGGTTTCCTCCATGCTCTGGATGGCGTCGGTCGGGAGTTGCGTCGAGAAGAGCTTGCTCTGCTGATCGCTGATGGGTTGCCCATCGATCACAAAGCTCACTTGGGAGTGGTCGCCCAGGGGATGAAAGAAGCCGTTTGCGTCCGCGGCTACGCCGCCAGTGCTATAGGTGATCGCCTCGCTCAGTCCCGCGGCCGGATCGGCGGTCGGGAGCTTGATGATCAGGCTTCGGTCGACATCCACGTGAGCCGAAGGATCGGTCTCCAGCACGTCTCCCGTGGCTTCCACATTCACGCTGGTTTGCGCTCCGGCTACCACCAGATTCACTTTGAGCTGGAGCGGAAGACCCGGCTTGATAGTGAGGTCCTGGGCGAATGCATTGAAGCCCTCCGCAGTGACATCCAAGTGATATGGATTCGCTGGAATATTCAGCAGACGGAAAGAGCCATCCATTCCGGAAGTGACGGTCTGGCTGTAGCCGCTGACCATGTTGTGTAGGGTAACGGTGGCCTTTGGGACCGCCGCGCCCGAAGGGTCCACCACCATGCCGTCAATGCTTCCTGCATTCCCCAGCGATTGCGCGCACACCCAGGGCGTAACCACGGCCAACAGCAGACAAGCCACACTGAGCGCGAGAATTCTCCCCATGTAGTTAGTATTCGGAGCCGCAGGTATCGTCCCAAAGCTTATCCTTGTAGCCGGACGTTTTTTGACATCCAGCGGGCTATAAATTTTGGTGAGCGGGATGTTTACGACGATACCATATCGTCTTCAAGATTGCAGAATCTGGCGGATTTTGTGGGCTTGGCGTTTGCTCACCACCAACTGTAAGCCATTGCTGAGAGTAATGGACCAGCGCTGGCTGCTCAAAGCAGTCAGTTTGCGGACGTGGTTCGCATTCACGATTGCGTTGCGGTGGACGCGCTGAAACTGCGGCTCCGCGAATCGTTCTTCGATGGCGTGCAACGGTTGCGTTGCCAGCAAGCGTTGTTTCGCCGTGAGGATCCACACCAGCTCGCGCTCGGCCTGAAACGCGAGCACTTCATCGGCGTCGAGCAGAATGTAGTCGGCGCCGCTGCGGCCGACCACCTTTCGCGCTGTGGACGGTGTGGAAGGCGTCCCGACCGCGGCGATCTGCGCGACCTGGTTGGCGACTTCGCCCGGCCGCTTCAGGAGTCCTTTGGCCCGCTTAACCGCTTTTTCCAGACGCGCCTCTCCCACCGGCTTGAGCAGATAATCGATGGCGCCCGCTTCGAAGGCCTGAATGGCGTGTTGGTCAAATGCCGTCACAATCACAATCACCGGCAGGTGGCCCCCGCCCAGGCTGCGCACCACTTCAAAACCGCCCATCACGGGCATCTGAAGGTCAAGAAACACCAGGTCCGGCTTCAGCCGCGCGATCTTCTGCAAAGCTTCCTGGCCGTCGCCGGCCTCACCCACAATGGCGATCTCCGGCATCAGTTCTAATTCTTCGCGCAGGAGCTTGCGGGCCACCGGCTCGTCGTCGACGATCAGCGTCTGAATCGATCGCAAGCTCATGAGGTGAGTAAAACACACGCAAGGATGCCTATGCCACGCCACGTAAAGAAGGCCTCGAGTCCTGCATTGGCAGTACAGTAGAACAAGATGCCGGGGCTCAACCAGCCACTCCTGATCAACGTACTCGGCCACGCCGCCGGCGCCCTGATCTTCGCGATATTCCTGGTGTTGTTGTACAGCGGACGCGGCTGGTCCGGAATGCATGGGCGCTACCTGGCCGGACTGGCCGCTGGTCTGTCGCTGGCGTGGAACCTCGGGTCATTGGTCGTTCTGGCATGGCCCGGCTTGCCCGCGCCTGCTTCGGCGCTTGTCGTCGCCATCAGTTTTTCGGTGCTGAGCGTGTTGCCGGCGGTCCTGCTGCATTTGTCGATCGGCAACACGTGGCCGGTTCTGACCGGCGCGGGCTACGTGCTCAGCGGGATTGCCGTTACCATGCATTTTCAGGAGATCCAGGGTGACGGTGCGACCCTGCACCAACGCGCCCTGCTGCTGATTACTATCGGATTCGTCGTGCTTACCATGGCGGCCGTGGTGCGCGCGGCGCTCGGCAGCGACCGGGCTCGCCAGCCTGGCGGCATCCGCATCGTGGCGTCCATGTGCCTGGTGCTGTTCGCCATGTCCTTCGTCCATTTCGGCACGGGACACGCCAGCCAGGCCTGGTCGAGCGAGTTGGTGGTCCACCATGCCGGCATTCCTTTGGCTCTGTTCGTCCTCTTGCAGGACTATCGTTTTGTCCTGCTCGATGCATTCGTACGCTTTTTGGCCAACGCCCTGTTAGCTGCCCTCCTCTCGGGGCTGGTGATCGCGGCGGCGTTCCGCCTGGTGCTGGTGGAGCGCGTTACGCTGGCGCCTCTGAATCTCGCGTTTCTATTGATCTCCGTGTGCCTGTTTTTGGTCTTCTTCGCGTGGCTGCGAAACCAGGCGCAGGCATGGCTGACCCAAGCCGTCTTTCGGCGAGGCAGCGTAACCGACCTCGCGGCTCGTGTGCGCGACTGCCCGGCCTTCTCCGAT
>DATJAK010000085.1:0-10342 GCA_035516375.1 Bryobacteraceae bacterium | reverse complement strand
GAGTAGAAGTCCACGTTCGGATAGAGCTTGCGCTTGATAAAGTACTCGTCGGAAAGCGCGACCTTCTCGAGCGCCAGCGCGGTATCGATCTTGGGATTGCGCCCGGTCACCTGGAAGACCTCCTCGGCTACGCGCTTGATGATGCGGGCACGGGGATCATAGTTCTTGTAGACCCGGTGCCCGAAGCCCATCAATTTCCGCTTGCCTTCCTTCACCTGCTCGATGAAACCGGGGATGTTCGATTCCGATCCGATCTCGGCGAGCATGCGCAGCACTTCCTCATTCGCCCCGCCGTGCAGGGGTCCGGAAAGCGCGGCGATCGCGGCGGCTGTGGTTGAGTACGGATCGGCGTTCGAACTTCCCACCGAGCGCATGGCGCTGGTGCTGCAATTCTGTTCGTGGTCGGCGTGGAGAATGAACAAGACTTCGAGCGCCCGGGCGAGCACCGGATTGGCCACGTACTTTGGCTCCGTCATTCGCCACAGCATGTTCATGTAGTTTTGTACGTAGCTTAGTTCCGGGTCGGGATACACATAAGGCAGGCCCAAGCGATGGCGGTAGGCACATGCGGCCAAGGTCGGCAGTTTGGCGATCAGCCGCACAATCTGGCCATGACGCGCCTTCGGGTCGCGTGGTTGGTGCGATTCGGGGTAGAACGTCGACAGCGCGGCCACAGTACTGATCAGGATCCCCATGGGATGCGCGTCATGATGAAACCCGTCCATGAACTTCTTGATGTTCTCGTGGATCATGGTGCGACGCGCGATCTCCAGCTCCCACGCCTGCAATTGATCCATGGTGGGAAGGTCCCCCTTCAGCAGGAGATACGCGACTTCCAGGTAACTGCAGGTCTCGGCGATCTGCTCAATGGGATACCCGCGATACCTTAGGATGCCTTTGTCGCCGTCGAGAAACGTAACCGCACTCCGGCACGAGGCAGTATTCACGTATGCGGGATCGTAGCTCATGAGCCCGAAATCATCCGGTCCGGTCTTGATCTGCCGTAGATCCATGGCGCGGATTGCGCCGTTCTCAATGGGGATTTCGTAGTTTTGGTTGGTCCGATTGTCGGTAACCGTGAGGGTATTCTCAGCCATGCCGCATCTCCTGACTTCAGATTTCGGGTCTGTCAGTTCGCCAAGCACGGCAAAGTCCATACGCAATTCGCTGAAAATATGGGGCTTACCGGGACGCTACCGGGGCTTTTTACGCAGCCGGGTGCGTACGGAGGCGAAGTCCGCGCGGCCCGGGCTTCTCTTGTAAAATCAGTGGTCTGTGCGCGTTCCGTTACTATTTTTCAACAGGCACGTCCAATTCTGTGGATAGGCAGGACGCAGCTCGCTAACGCCAGCATGGCGGCGGGGATATGGCCAACGCAGCCGGAGCGGTGGGCGCCCGATTGGGACCTAACGTTGACTCCTTAATTCGGGCCGCGCAGCGCGGCGACCAGGATGCCTTCGAGCAACTGGTGCGCGCTCACGATCAAAGTGTCCTCAGGCTGGCCATGAACCTCCTGCGATCCCCGGAAGAGGCCCGGGATGTTTATCAGGAGGCGTTTCTGCGGGTGTACAAGAACCTGCACACATTCCGCTTCGACTGCAGCTTTGCAACGTGGCTGTACCGCATCGTGACCAATATCTGCCTGGATCACCTGCGGAAACGCAAAGTGCGCAAGGAGGAGCAGGGAGTAGTGGAAACCGCGGACGGCCCCGTGGACCGGATGGAGACCTTCGCGGAGGAAGCGGCGGAGGCCGATCCGGAGCGCGCGGCCTGGAACCGGCAACTCCGGCAGCGGATCCAAGGGGCGCTCGAAGAGCTGACGCCTCGCGAACGGATGGTTTTCGAGATGCGCCACTACGAAGGTTTGCGTTTGCGCAACATTGGCGAAGTGCTGGGCACCACCGAGGAAGCAGCCAAGAACTGCCTGTTTCGAGCTACCCAAAAGATGCGTTCGGTATTGGGAGATTTTGTATGACGTGTGAATTGGTTTTGCGAGCGATCCCCCTGTACTTCTATGGGGAGCTGTCCCCGGCCGATGAAGACCGCGTGGAAGAGCACCTGCACACGTGTGCGGCCTGCGCCGGCGAAATGGAACGGCAGCGCACGCTGGCGGCTGCGCTCGACCGCAACCGCGCCGATGTTTCGATGTCGCTGCTGGAAGATTGCCGCGCAGACTTGATGGCCGCAATCGAGGGTGGCGCGCCACGTTCGGTTCCGGGCGCTGGGGCTAGCCCTTGGAAGCTGTTCCTGGATGCGATGGCCCATAGCCTTGCGGGCCCCGGCCGGTGGCAGCAGCCGGCGGGAGCGGTAGCGCTTCTGGCAATTGGCTTCTTCGCAGCGCGGTTCACCGGCTTCGTTTCGGGCGCCGCGCAACAAGCGTCCCTGGCGCCGTCCGATCAGATTGTCCACACCATTCGTTCGATACAGCCTGAGAGTTCGGGGCAGGTCCAGATCAATTTTGATGAGACCCAGCGGCGTACCGTTTCGGGCCGCATGGATGATGCCAATATCCAGCGCCTGTTGCTGGCGGCGGCGCGCGAAGAGAACCCCGCGGTGCGTGTCGAGTCGGTCGATCTGCTGAAGAATCGGCCGGCGTCGAGCGAGGTACGATCGGCGCTTCTGAACGCCGCGGCCCACGATCCCAACCCGGGCGTGCGGCTGAAAGCCGTGGAAGGTTTGAAACCGCTGGCCGGCGACCCGGAGATTCGCAAGACCCTGGCGCAGGTGCTTCTGAAAGACGACAACCCCGCCATCCGCATGCAGGTGGTGGATGTGCTGGTGGAGCACAGCGACGACAACATCGTGGGTGTCCTGCAGGACTTGATGCAAAAAGAAGACAACAGTTACGTGCGCCTGAAGTCGGAGAAGGCGCTGAAGGCAATGAATGCGTCCGTTGGCACATTTTAAGAACAGCAGTACGCTTGCGATGCTGGCGCTGATCCCCGCTAGCCTGTTCGCGCAAACGCTCACGCGCGAAGGCAACCGCTGGGTCCAGACCATCACCGGGACCGCACCCGCAGCTTCTCGTTTACGGGTGAACGCCGAGGGCTCCGTGCACCTGGAAGCTGGCGGGGCGGGCGCGATTGCGTACACGGCCAAGGTCTCCGTACAAGCACGGCGCGAAGAGGACGCCAGGCGCATTCTGAGCCGATACGCGGTGCGGATCGGTACTGGGCCCGACACCGTAGTCCTGAGTGTGCCGGGCGGCCCCGACACCACCAGTGTTACCGTCAAAGCCCCACGGCTTACGATTGCCAGCATCATCACTTCCGACGGTCCGGTGGAAGCGAATGGTGTGGAGGGAAACCTGGAAGTCAGCTCCGGCGCCGGTGAGCTGAAGTGCGATCGCATTGGAGGCTTCGCCAGCCTGACTACCGGCGGCGGCGATATACACGTGGGCGCAGTTCAGGGGAACCTGCACGCCTCAACTGCCGGCGGCCGCGTGATGGTCAAAACGGTGCATGGCAACGCCGTGGTAGAAACGGCCGGCGGTTATATCGAAGTGGATAACGCGGGCGGGTCGGTATCGGCCGATACGGCCGGCGGCGCCATACGGGTCAATTCCGCAGGAGGTCCCGTGTCCGCAGCCACCGGCGGAGGCTCGATCGTGATCGGAAAGGCAGGCGGTATCGTGACGGTCCGCAACATGGCCGGGCCGGTGCAAGTGGGGGCGGCCGCCGGTATCCGCGCCGAGTCCGGCACTGGTGGCATCCGTGTGAGCAACATCTCCGGCCCCATGCGCGTGTCGACCACCATGGGCAGCATCGTAGCGACGTTGCTGGGCGGCCCGGGTGCGGATTCATTCCTGGCGACGGGCAACGGTGACATCACGGTGATGATTCCGTCCAATGTAGGGGTGACCATTCGAGCCGAGAGCGATCTGGCGGATACGTTGCGCCGGATTGTTTCCGACTTTCCCGGGGTCGCCGTGCAAATGAAGGGTACCCAGGTAGTCGCGGAAGGGCCGGTGAACGGTGGCGGCCCGCTACTACGCATCTCGGGCACCGGCGGTACGATCTTTATCAAGCGTCAACCATAGGGTTCGATTATGAAACGGTTATTTTGTCTCATTACACTGGCCGCGCTGGAGCTGGCGGCAACTTCCGCCTTCGGTCAGGAACCGCACCGCGCGACCGCGGTCGTGATTCAACATGCAGGAACCAGCTATCTCGGAATTGGCGTCGCGGAAATCAACTCCGAACGCGCCAAGGCGCTCAAGCTGAAAGAAGAGCGTGGAATTGAAGTAGCGCACGTGGAAGAGAACAGCCCGGCTGCCAAGGCGGGACTTAAAGAAGGCGACGTAGTGCTCGAGTATAACGGGACTGCGGTCCTGGGCATCGAGCAGTTTACCCGGTTGGTGCACGAAACGCCTGCCGGGCACCAGGCCAAGCTCGTTGTTTGGCGCAACGGCGCCCAGCAAGATTTGACGGCTACGGTGGGCGCACGCAAGAACATGGTGATCGAAACGCCGGAGGGCCCGGTTACGTTTCCGGCCATGCCGCCGATGCCCCCCATGCCATCGATCGAAATTCCGCGATTCGAAATGACCTGGCAAAACGGCATGCTGGGGATTGAAGGAGAGTCGCTCGCGCAGCACCAGCAGCTCGCCGCTTATTTCGGTGTGACGGATGGCGTGCTGGTCAAAACCGTGATTCGGAATTCCGCCGCCGAGAAGGCCGGCCTCAAAGCCGGCGACGTCATCGTGAAAGTGGATGGCGCGAACGTGGCCAGCACGCGCGAAATTACCTCTGAATTGAGATCGGTGCGTTCGCGGAAGAATGTCCCGTTGACGTTGGTGCGGGATAAGAAAGAAATGACGATCAACGTCAACCTGGATGAAGGCCGCGGCAACCCGGCCGCTCCAGGAGAGAAATTCTAAGACAACCGCTCCCTCCGGCCGCGGCTCGGTAACGGGTCGCGACGTAACGCCTTCCGAACAATCATACGCGCGCTTTTCTTGGAAGGCGCTTTACCGAGCCGTGACCAAAGGGAGCGGTTATAACTTTCGGCCGATCACCGCGTAGTCCAATCCATCGAAGAAAGCCGCTCGGAACTCCTCCGGCAAAGAAGCCAGCGACGGCATGGATTCGACGGCAGGCGAGAGCTTGCGCACTTCGATCCCCCCAATGCCGAACTCTTCGAGGAAGAAAACCAGCAGTGGATACGGCACGGGCCGGGTGTGGGTGGGATCGATGTAGAAGTGCGTGGCAAAAATCGCCAGGCACTCGGGGTTCGGCGTTTCGATGGCGATCACGCCATCGCGCGCCAATCGGCTCACCGCGAGCCGCAGCAGTTCCGGCAGGCGCTCGGGTGGGAGATGTTCGATGACCTGGGAGCAAAAGATGCCATCGAGCGATTCCTCCGGAAGCGCGGCCAGATAGGGGAAGGCGTCGGCCACCTGCGCGTCCAACCCCTTTTGACGGCACAGCGCCATCGACTCCGCGCTGAGATCGATACCGCGCGCCGGCACGTTCGCGGCATGCATCATCTCCAGGAATTCGCCGCGGCCGCAGCCGATGTCCAGCACGTTTTTGCGGCCCGTGAAGTAAGCCAGATAGAACTGCTGGCCCTGCTTGACGTACTCCTCGGAGCCGCGGAAGCGTTCGGCGAAGCGGGTGTAGTCGAAGGAGGGAGCGATGGCTCCGCTCCCTGATGGTCGCGGTTCTGTGTGAGGGCTGCTTTCCGAGCCGCGACCGTCAGGGAGCGGAGCTTGCGCCCTCTGCCGAATCAGCCGCAGCTCCGAGTGAATCAGCCGCTCGTACTCCACGCGCATCCGTTCGATATTGCCCCACATCTGGTTGACGGCTTTTTCGAGCGCGCCTTCGAACTCGGCGTGCTGTCCGCGCATCGAATCGCGGTAACTGGTGTCCATCAACGTCACCCGATGCTGGAAGGCCCCTTGCAACTCCGCCACGCTGCGAAGGAACTGCACCTCATTCTGTTGCAGCTTTTGCTCCCAGTCGACGTGCCACTCGGCCCAGCGCGCGCGGATATCCTTGAGCTCCTCGGCCTGCCCCACCGCGCCCGCCAATTCGGCGATCGCGCGATTGTTCTCGTTCATCGCCTCGAGGGCGGCATCCACGCATTCCATCACTTTGCGATTGAAAACGACCTGCTCCCGCACGTGCCAATCGAGCAGACGCGCAACCAGCCGTTTCCACGCTTGCACCAGCGCGTTGACGGGCCCGCCGCGCCGCGGGTTTACCGTACCGATGGACGCAACCTTCGACGCCGCCGCATCGCGTGCATGGAGCAGCGGCAACAGGTCGGGCAGGGGGATATTGCCGGGCGCAGAGCCTTCGGGATGGCGCGCCCGCACGCGCTCGCGAACTTCCCGCAGGATCGCAATCAGCTCAGCGCTTTCCACTCCCCCTCCGGGAGCGGCCCCAACTCGCCGTAACGATGGTGGCCAGGCCGCCGCGCGGCGTGAATTCCCCGACCACCGTTGCGGACACCGGTTTGGCCGCCTTGACCACATCGCGCAGCACGCGGTTCACGACGTTTTCCTGAAAGATGCCGAGGTCGCGGTAAGCCAGCAGGTACATCTTGTACGACTTCAGCTCCAGGCACAACCGATCGGGAACGTAGCGCAGCGCCACGCGCCCGAAATCGGGCAGCCCGGTCTTCGGGCATACCGACGTGAACTCGGGCATCACGATTTCAATCTCGTAATTCGGGTATTGGTTCGGCCATGTCTCGATTTCCGGAAGCGCAGCCCGCACCCCCGCCGCCGCATGTTCATCCGTGTACGCGCGCTTCATGCCAGTGCCTTCGCGAGCAGGTCGAGAAACAACCCGACATCGGCCACAACCCCAACCGCCTGGCCCGTGCCACGGTCGCTCACCTTCGTGGCAACGGCGGGATTGATATCGACGCACACAATCTTCACCCAGCTCGGCAACATGTTTCCGGTAGCGATGGAATGCAGCATCGATCCCAGGCACAACACCAGGCCTGCTCCTTTGAGCTCGGCCGCATAGGCATCCTGGGCACAATTCATGTCGGTGATAGTGTCGGGCAGCGGCCCATCGTCGCGCAGGCTGCCGGCCAGTACGAACGGCACCTCCGCTTTCACGCATTCGTACAGAATCCCCGAGCGCAGGCAGCCCGACTCGACCGCCGCGCGCACCGAGCCCGCGCGGTAGATAACGTTGATGGCGCGCATGTGATTGCGGTGGCCGTGCTCCTCCTGGCGTCCATCGGAAAGCCGCACGCCCAGCGATGTGCCAAACAACGCCGCTTCCACATCGTGTACGCCGAGAGCGTTACCAGCCAGTAGCGAATGGACGCAGCCGTTGCGAATGAGCGCCGCGAGTCCACGACCCCCGCCCGTGTGGACCACCACCGGCCCGGCGACTACCGCTACCTTCTGCTTTTGCTCGATGGCGTGGCGCACCAGCGCCGCTGTCTGCCGCACGGCCGTCTCTACCTGCCGTTCCGACGAAATGCCGTTGGACATGAAGGCGAACGACAACCGGTCGCGCTCCTTCGATTCCGGAATCACGCGGATACCCCGCAGCCCCACCACGATCCGGTCGCCGCGCCGCAGATCGCGCAGACGCCGGCACACAGCGCGCCCATCGCGAACCACGATCATGGCGTCCATGCGCTGGTTCTCCACCTCGATCCACGCGTGGCCATGCCGCACGTAGGTGCGGTGGTTGGTGGTGGAGTAGAAATCTTCCGGCGCGCATTTGTCCTGCTCCACTTCGCGCAGCTCGGCGTCCCCAGCGTCGACCGCCGCGCAGCCGAGCCCTAACAATTCCTCCAGCAAGTGCCGCAGCGAAGCCTCATCGGGAGCTTCCACCTTCAGGCGCAGATACGACGGCTCACTATTGGTGCGGCCGATGCGGAACTGTTCCACCTCGAAGCGGGCGTTGTGCTCCACCACCTTATCGAAGATGTCCTCCATCACGTGGGAGTCGATCAGGTGGCCTTCGGCCTCCACCACTTCCTGGAATTGCATAGAAGTTCTATTGTACGGGATGAGTTGAGATGGCTTGGACGGCAAGCCGGCGTTCGCTCAGCAACCCATCGAGAGGCGGACCTTCTCCGCCAGTTCGCAAATTCGCTGATGACTGAGAGTACGAAGATGAGTTCGCGATTCCGTTAAGCTTTCTTTTCGAACCACTGTTACGTCTTCGGCGCGAGCCGCGGAATCCGCCTGCAACCCGGTCTCGCCTGCCGGCAGAAAAACATGCGTGGGAAAATCCTTATGGATGCTGGTGGTGAGCGGCACCACAAGAACGGTGGCAGCGCGCTCGTGGCGGTTGCGCGCGTCGAGGGAAACGATCACGACTGGGCGTCTACCCTTACCCGGCGGGTCGAGCGGCAATTGCACAAGCCAGATCTCGCCGCGGAGTGGCGTGCGGCGTACCGCTGGCATTTAGCCCACCTCTTTCGGAAACTCACGCAGAGCAAACTCGCCCCATCGTGCCTGTTCTTCCGCATCGGCGGGAGAAAGACTTGTGTAGTAGTCCGTGACGGCTTTCTCGAGAGCCAATTTTTCCTGGCTGCGTCGAAACGCTTGCAAGATCTCTTCCAGGACATGCGAAGTCGATCGGGCATGCCGTTTCTTGCGCATGGTTTCCAGAAAGGCGACGGCTTGTGGCGAAAGAGTATAGCTTTTCTTGGCCTTTCGCGCCCCGCTCCTCCGTTTGGTATGAGACATGATCTTACCAATTATCGTACCACTTCAATGCGATTGTTCTGTTTAGCGCGCTGCCTCGCCGTGCGGTTGCGTCTGGGCATATACTGTCAGAGACTCAGGCATCAGACGAAAGGGGGGCAACATGGACACCAGTCGGCGCGGTTTTCTGGCGACCGCCGGTGCCGCGGCAACGCAACAGGCTATGCACGCCCAAGGTCATGATCACGATCACGAACACCAGGCGGTGCCATCCGACCCCGCCCTGCGTGTGAAGGCGCTCGAATCGCTGCTGGTGGAAAAGGGACTGGTGGATCCGGCGGCGCTCGACGCACTGATCGACACCTACGAGCACAAGGTCGGCCCACGCAACGGTGCGCGCGTGGTGGCGCGGGCTTGGGTCGATCCGGCCTATAAGCAGCGTCTCCTCGCCAACGCATCCGCGGCCATCGCCGAACTCGGCTATAGCGGCATGCAGGGCGAACAAATGCTGGTGCTCGAGAACGGGCCGAAGGTTCACAACCTGGTGGTTTGCACCTTGTGTTCCTGCTATCCGTGGCCGGTCCTGGGCCTGCCGCCGGTCTGGTATAAGTCGGCGCCGTACCGGTCGCGCTCGGTAATCGATCCGCGCGGCGTGCTGCACGAGTTCGGGCTGGAATTGGCCGAGGACGTGGAAGTGCGTGTTTGGGATAGCACCGCCGAGCTGCGCTATCTGGTGCTGCCCGAGCGGCCGGCCGGCAGCGAAAAGATGACGGAAGAAGAACTGGCCGCTTTAGTCACGCGCGATTCGATGGTCGGCGTGGCCAAGGTTACTCTCCCAGGAGCTAAAGCGTGAACGGCATCCACGACATGGGCGGCATGCATGGCATGGGGCCCATCGAGCACGAAGAGAACGAGCCGGTGTTCCATCAGCCCTGGGAAGCGCGGGTGTTTGCCCTCAACCTGGCGGTGCGAGCCGGCAAGGGCAACCTGGACAATTCCCGGTACGGGATCGAGCTTCTGCCTCCAGCCGATTATCTGCGCCTGAGCTACTACGAAAAATGGCTGGCGCGCCTCGAGGGCAACCTGATCCGGCTGGGAGTAGTAACCGAAACCGAGATCGAGAGCGGGAAGGTTGCGGCGGGATCGGCACGATCGACACCAGCGCTGACGGCGGCCATGGTGCCTGCGACGCTGGGGCGAGGTGGGCCGGCCCGCCGCGATGTTGCCGTGGCTCCCCGATTCAAAGTGAAGCAGCGAGTGCGCGCCCGCAACATCAATCCCGTGGGTCACACGCGGTTGCCGCGCTATGCGCGGGGCAAAGCCGGCACGATCGTTCGCGATCACGGTGTATTCGTCTTTCCCGATACCAACGCCCGCTTCGAAGGCGAAAAACCTCAGCACGTTTATTCGGTGCGATTCGCCGCGCGCGAGTTGTGGGGCGAGCAAGCGTCGCCGCACGACGCCGTTTATATTGACCTGTGGGACGATTACCTTGAACACGCCTGAAACCAACGCCGATCGGTTCGCGGAGCTGCCTCGCCTGCCTCGCGACGAGGGCGGCCCCGTGTTCGGCGAGCCCTGGCAGGCCCAGGCGTTTGCGCTGGCGGTGCGCCTCTCCGCGCAAGGGCATTTCACTTGGAAAGAGTGGGCCGACGCGCTGGCCGCCGAGCTCAAAGCCGCCGCCGGCCGAGGCGAGCCGGATGACGGCTCCCG
>DATJAK010000084.1:0-2704 GCA_035516375.1 Bryobacteraceae bacterium | reverse complement strand
GCCCGGCCAACCCTCGCGGCGTTCCGCTTTTCATGATCGACCGCAAGATCAGTGCCAGATTGTAGGCGACTGCCTGCAAGAGCACTCGTTTCGCCACCTCTTTCAGACCACGCACATGCACGCGTCGCAGTCCGCCCGTCTCGTATTGATGCGCAAACGGTCGCTCCAGAAGTTCGCCGCGACGCCTTAAAAGCCGCTTGCCGCGGTTGCCTGCGACCCGCCGCTGGTTAGCCAGGAAGGCCGCTTTCTCCTCCGGTTTGCCATCCCAGTTTCGTGCCTGCTGCGGCGCGGGTACGTAACTCCGCACGCCCGCCAATGCCATGTTTTGGAGGCTGGCATCGCTGTGATACCCCTTGTCCGTCACCACTTCCTGCAAACCCTCCGGGTGGACCGGATACGCACCCTTGGCGGTGGGCGTATCGATCTGGTTTGCAATCGCCAACCCCGCTTCCGGCAGCGTGGTTTGGATGGACGTGGTATCGCCCGTTGCACCCCCATGCGTCGTGATCGCCACGATCGCGCCGGTATCGAGATCAACGGCCTGCTCGGCTTTGTACGCCAGATGCGTCGTGCCGTCTTTCATCTTGGTTACTTCCGCGTCAGGATCGTGCGGGCTCTCCCATTCTTCATTCGACCCTTTTTTCTTGCGCTTGCGATCGGCGCGTCGCAATTCCTCATCACTGGCGTCCAGGCCCGTTTCTGTCGCCAGCCGCCGCAGATATTCCATGTAACTCTCGCCCGTGTCGCGCCGCACGATCGACTTCATCGCCGCGTTCGCCTCCAAACTCGTCGCGTCGATACCAATCGTTTTCCCTTTCAACAGCCCCCGCTTGGCTACTTCGCCGAGCACCAAGGTGAACACCGCCCGATGAGTCTGTTCGTCGATCAACCGTCGCGTGCGCGAAATGGTCACGTGATCCGGCGTGGCTTCGTCCAGACCGTACCGCAAAAAGCGCCGCAGGCTAAGACTGTCGGCCACCCGCCAGGCAATACCGCGCTCGCTGCCGATCCCTTCGAAGAACCCGATTAGCAGTGTCCGGAAATACACGCCCGGCGCCAGCGACGGCCGCCCGAGTTTTGCATGGTAGAACTTGACGCACTCGGCTTCGCAAAACGCGTCGAACTTCGCCCCTTCCAGTACTCGGTTCAACTCCTCATAGAAGGGATGCCCCGGTGCCTCGGTCTGTTCAGTCGCATAGAACAGCTTTTCTGACTGCTCCCGGGCCCGTTTTCTTCCCATCGCCATGTCTGATTGTAAGGTGAAACACTGCAGGCGAGAAATGTTTTTAGACACGGGCTGCTAGGCGCCAATAGGGTAGCGCCCGGCGCTGCCCGGAAGCGACTTTCCTCAGCACTCCCATCCGTCGAGCGCGCGGCGCGCCCCACACGCTACAATCATTTAGTTTCACCGCTCGAGGGAATCTATGGCGCAAAAGCTCCTGCTCAGCAGCATTGTCATCATCGAAATGGCCACGTTCGCCTACGCCCAGGCCGGCCGCGTAGACGACGCCACTTTACGAAACGCCGCGAAGAACGGCAACGATTGGACCACCTACGGTTTCACGCAAGGCGAAACCCGCTACAGCCCTCTGCAGCAGATCGACGCTTCCAACGTCTCGCGTCTGGGCCTGGCATGGTCCTACGATGTCGGCCGCGGCGGCGGCAACCAGGAAGCTACACCCCTGGCGTGGAACGGCACTCTCTACAGCATCACCAACTGGAGCATCGTGTTTGCCCTGGACGCCCGCACCGGTAAGGAGAAATGGCGTTGGGACCCGGAAGTGAACCAGGACACCGTGCGCTCCAAGATCTGCTGCGGTGTGGTGCAGCGCGGCATCGCGCTCTATCAGGACCTGGTGATCGCGCCCATCATCGATGGCCGCTTGGTGGCGCTCAACGCGGAAAGCGGCAAGCCGGTGTGGGAAGCCCGTGTCTCTTATACCCAGGACAATTACACCGTCACCATGGCGCCGCGCATCGCCAAGGGCAAAGTGATTATCGGCGCCGCCGGGTCAGAGCTTCCCGTCCGCGGATTCTTCGCGGCCTATGACGCCCTCACCGGCAGGCAGGCGTGGAAGTTCTACACCGTCCCCGGCGACCCCTCGAAGCCATTCGAAAACCCGGCCCTCAAGAAGGCCGCCGAAACCTGGTCCGGCGATTGGTGGAAACTGGGCGGCGGCGGCTCCGTCTGGGACGGCATGGCCTACGACCCGGAGGCCGACCTGTTTTATGTGGGCACCGGCAACGGCGGCCCGTGGCCCGAGGAGCTCCGCAAATCCAAAGGCAAGGACAACCTCTACGTCGCCTCGATCCTCGCCGTGAAGCCCGATACTGGCACGCTCGCGTGGTATTTCCAGCCGGTGCCCGGCGACTCCTGGGATTACGACAGCGTCCAGCAACTGCTGCTGGCTGACTTGACCATTCGCGGCCAGCGACGCAAGGTCTTGATGCAAGCCAACAAGGATGGCTTCTACTATGTGCTGGACCGCGTCACGGGCCAATTCATCTCCGGCCAGCCCTTCGCCCGCGTCACCTGGGCGAGCGGCCTGGATGAACGCAGCGGCCGGCCGTTTGTGAATCCCCAAGCGCACTATGGCACCGAGCCCATCGCCATCAGTCCCGGGCCCGGCGGCGCGCACAACTGGTCTCCGATGTCGTTCAATCCCACGACGGGCCTGGTGTACATTCCCACTTCCACCATGAG
>DATJAK010000083.1:0-25856 GCA_035516375.1 Bryobacteraceae bacterium | reverse complement strand
CTCACCGAACGTCAACGGGAACGGCTGATTCGCCATCACGTACGGAGATTAGGCAAGCTCGGAATTGCGACTCGCTGTCGCCCAGTCAGTCTGAAATCTGCCGCTAATTCACTGAATCGAGGAGCAGAGACGTGAGGCCGCAGTAGTTATTTTCGGAAGAACCCAATCGCGGCACTATCCCGCTGAAACCAAAGATAATCCCACGGGCGAAACGAACCCAATCAAACCCCTCGCCGCCATCATTCCGGGCGCACCAGCCAACGGCCGCCAGTGGCTACGGGCCGCCGCGCGCCCCCTCAAAATGCCCGCCATTCCACTTGCTCTACAATGAAGTACGTGGGAAGCGAAGCGACACTCAAGCTCGCCGTCGACCGGCTGAGCGCTGTCCGGCGCGAGATCGCCAAGGTGATCGTCGGGCAAGATGACGTGGTGGAAGGCGTTCTGGTCTGCCTGCTGGCCGGGGGCCACGTCCTTTTAGAAGGGGTTCCAGGGCTGGGCAAAACCACGCTGCTTCGCACCCTGGCCCGCACCCTGCAATTGAAGTATTCCCGCATCCAGTTCACGCCCGACCTGATGCCCGCAGACATCGTCGGCAGCATGATCATCGAAAGCGACGATCGCGGCGCCAAGGCCCTCCGCTTCCAGCCCGGCCCGATTTTCGCCAACCTCGTGCTGGCCGACGAAATCAACCGCGCCACCCCCAAAACGCAGTCGGCGCTGCTCGAAGCCATGCAGGAACGAACCGTCACCAGCGGCACCATCACGCATGAGCTCGATCAGCCCTTCCTGGTGATGGCTACGCAGAACCCCATCGAAATGGAGGGCACCTACCCGCTTCCCGAAGCGCAGCTCGATCGCTTCCTGATGAAGATTCTGGTCACCTACCCGTCGCACGCCGAGCTGAACCGCATCGTCGAGCGGACCATCCAGACCAAGAGCGAAACTCCCGATGCCATCGTCGACCGCGAGGCGATTCTTGAAGTCCGCTCGGTCTGCCGCGAAGTGCTGGTAGCGCCGCACGTCCAGGAGTACGCCATCCAGCTCGTGATGGCCACCCAGCCGGAGCAGAAAGAAGCCCACGCGCTGGCGCAAAAATACATCCGCTACGGCAGTTCGCCGCGCGGCGCGCAGGCGCTGGTCGAGTGCGGGCGCGTGCGCGCGCTCATCAAGGGCCGCTTCCATTTGTCGGTCGAAGACGTGCAGCAGGTCGCGCCAGCCGTGCTGCGTCACCGGATCATCCTCAATTTCGACGCGCATGCCGATGGGCAAACGCCCGAAACCCTGCTCACCAACATCATCCGCACGGTGAGCGCGCAGGTGTCGGCCGCATAGGGTTCCGCTATGGGTGACGGGCCACTGCTGGATCGCGCATTCCTCGAAAAATTGGAACGGCTCACGATCCACTGGCAAAAGTCGTTCGCCGGCCTGGTGGGCGGGCACAACATCTCGCGGTTCGCGGGAGCCGGACAGGAGTTCCTCGACCACCGGCATTTCCATCACGGCGACGACCTGCGCGCCGTGAACTGGCGCGCCTACCTGCGCCTCGAGAAGCTCTTTCTCAAAATGTTCCAGGTGGAACCGCGCGTCCCCGTGCGCATGCTGCTCGATACCAGCGACTCCATGACGGCACACGGCGGTGCGAAACTCGATTACGCGCGCAAGATCGCCGCCGCGCTCTGCTACGTCGGCCTGGTGCGCCTGGACACCATCCAGATCCACGGCTTCTCCGATCGCCTCTCGCAGCGCATCATTTCCACCGGCGGCCGGCACCGCATCTCCGCAGTGATGGACGGTCTGGCGGCCCTGGCATCGGGTGGGCGCACCGATTATCTCGGGGTGGTGCGCGAATTCATCAGCGATTACGAGCAGCGCGGCGTGGTGATCATCATTTCGGACTTTCTCGACGACCAGGGCTGCGACAGGGCCCTCGGCTATCTCGCCGATTTCGGCCATGAATTGATGCTCCTGCAGATCTGGGCCGACGAAGACCGCACGCCGCCCTGGATGGGCGAGCTCGATTTGCGTGACGCGGAAACGGGCGCGGCGCTCAAGCTGGATGTCGATGAAGAAGCCCGCTCGCGATATACTCACTCGTTCGACGAGTACTCGGCGGAGTTGGAACGCCTGGCGCTGCGCAGTAGCGGCCGGTACGCCGGGGTCGCCACTTCGCAGCCGCTCGAAAGCATCATCTTCGGGGATCTGATCCGTATGCGCGGGATCGCCTGACCGGGACACCTCATGTACTTCCTCAATCTATCCCTGGCGCAGTTCCTGGCCGTCTTCGGAACCATCGCCGCGGTTTCGATCGCGCTCTATCTGCTCGATCGCTCGCGCCGCCGCCAGGTGGTTTCGACGCTGCGCTTCTGGGTGGCTGCCGACCAGCCCTCCGTGGTGGCGCGGCGCAAGCGCATTCAGCAGCCGTGGTCGCTCATCCTGCAACTGATAAGCATGGCGCTGATCCTGCTGGCACTGGCGCAGCTCCGGTTCGGGTCTCCGGACGCGGCCGGCCGCGACCACGTTCTGATCCTCGAAACTTCGGCCTGGATGGCCGCCCGCTCGGGTAATCGCACCCTGATGGACATCGCCCGCCAGCGCGCGCGGCAATACGTGCGTGCTATTCCGGCAGGCGATCACATCATGGTCGTGCGCGCCGATGCGCTGGCCACTCCCGCCACCGTGTTCGAGCCCGATCGTGCCAAAATCGATGCCGCCATCGCCGGTTCCACTCCCGGCTCGACCGCTCTCAACCTGGAACAGGCGCTGGCGTTCGCGCGCCGCTTGCAATCGCAAGTCGGGCGGACCGCCGGCGAAATCGCGTTTGTCGGCACCGGCCGCACCACCGAAATGGATTCCGCCGCGATGACCGCGCCGCCACGCAATTTGCGCGTGATTCCGGTCCCCGATGCCATCGAAAACTCCGGCCTGCGCCGCATCGGGCTGCGCCGTTCCAATGAAGATCCCGACGTGTGGGAGATCTACGTTTCCACCCGCAACTATGGCGCGATGCCGCGCACCGTCAACCTGGCGGTCGATTTTGGCCCGCCCAAGGAAAACACGCGCACGGTGGTCGGCGCGCGCCGCCTGACCTTGCAGCCTGGCGCCGATGGCGAGGAGACATTCGAATTCCGCACGCGCGCCGCGGGAATCCTGGGCGTCAGCCTGACTCCGCACGATGCCTTCCCCGGCGACGACAAGGCGACCTTGGAGCTTCCGGCGCAGCCATCGCTCACGGTCACGGTGTACTCCGATCGCCCGGAACTGCTGCGCCCGCTGCTCGCCGCCAACCCGCGCGTCGTCGCCTTCTATCGGAAACCGGCTGAGTTCCAACCCAACGCGCCGGGTCTGGTGATCCTCGATCATTTCGCTCCGCCACAGCGCCCCCAAGGCGATTCCATTTGGATTGAGCCGCCGCCCGAAGCATCCCCGATTCCGGTGCGCACCACGGTAGACCAGGCGCCGTTCTCCGGCTGGAATAGCGCCAGCCCCATCGCCGCCGGTCTGCGCGCGAAAGACTTCAAGCTGGAAAGGGCGGAGGTCTTCGCCTCCTCGCCGGCCGACGAGTCGATCGGCAGCGTGGATGGCGGTCCGGTGATCGTGGCGCGGGCCGGAACGCCGAAGATTGCGGTGCTCGGATTCCATCCGGCCCTCTCAGCGTTGCGATACGAGTTGGCCACGCCGCTCTTGTTTGCCAACTTGCTGCGCTGGCTCGCGCCCGAGATCTTCCGCCGGTCGGAGTTGAGCGGTGGGAGCGTCGGCGCAGTGAAGATGACGATGGAGCAGGACCGCGATGCTGCCGGCGTCCAGGTGGTTGCGGAGGATGGCTCGGCGCTGCCGTTCACGGTGCGCGATCGGGCGCTTCATTTCTTCGCCGGCGCGCCGGGAGTTGTGCGCGTGGTGGCGGGCGACCGCGAGTACATCTATTCGCTGACGTTGCCGGAGCTCGGGGAAACCAAATGGCAGCCGCCTGAGGGCGTGCGCCGCGGTATTCCTCGCTCTTTGCCCGTGCCTTCCACGAGCCACGATCTGTGGCCCTGGCTGGCACTGGCTGGCGGCCTGGGTTTGCTGGCCGAATGGTACCTGTTCGGACGCTTCCGGCGAACCTTCGGCCGGCGTCCGGTGCCGTTGCGTCCCCGCGCACCAGCGGAAGTGGAGGTGGCGCACCGATGACATTCGATCACGCCTGGATTCTCATCCTGCTTCTGCTGCCGTGCGGCTGGGCTGCCTGGGAGTGGCGCGGCTCCACGCGGCGGCTGAGCCTGCTCCTCAAAGCTGGAGCCTTCGCCGCCATCCTGCTCGCACTCTCGCAACCACGCATCACGGTCTATCGCAACCAGGTGGCCGCCGCGGTTTTGGTTGATACGTCCGCCAGCGTCTCCGCGGAAGATCTGCGCACCGCATCCACGTTTGCCGGCCAGGTGGAACGCGCCCGCGGCCGCAATTGGACCCGCATCATTCCGTTTGCGCGCAATGTACGCAATGCCGCAACTGACGAGCACACCAAGAGCGGCTGGGAGTTGCGCCACACCGCGGGAGCAGCCGGCCGCGGCACGAATCTCGAATCGGCCATCCGCGATGGGGCTGCTTCGCTGCCGCCTGGCATGACGCAGCGCCTGGTTCTGGTATCGGACGGCAACGAAAACCTGGGCAGCGTCGCGCGCGCCATCTGGCAGGCGCAGCAGTTGGGAATCCCCATCGACACGGTCGCGCTGGCAGGCCGCCCCAAACCGGGGTTGCGCCTCGAGTCGGTCTCGGTGCCGGCCCAGGTGTTCAGCGGCGAGCGCTTCCCGGTCGAGATCACGGTGGAATCGCCGCGCGGCGCGGCCGCCACCGTCGAAATGACCGCCGAAGGAAAATCCCTGGGCGCCAACCCGGTGCAACTGGATGCCGGCGAAAACCACCTGCGGCTGCACGCCAGCGTGAACTCGACCGGGGCGCTGGAACTGGCGGGCAAAGTAGCAGCCGAAGGTTTGGGTGAGGCGCGTTTCGAGCAAGCCTTGACGTTACGCCGTCCGCGAGTGCTCTTGGTCTCCGACGATCCTGCCGCCAGCGAGCAGCACCTCTTGCGAGCGCTCGCGGCCAACGCATTCGAGGTGGTTCAATCGAACGGCGGAGTTCCCAATCAACTGGACGGCTTCCAGCTCGCCATCATCAACAACTGGGACATGCAGTCGATTCCCGAAGCCCGCAAGGCCTCGCTCGAAGAATACGTCAAGAAGGGCGGCGGGCTCGTCTGGATCGCCGGCGAGCGCAACGTCTACGTCGAAAAGAAGGGTGAAGAAGACCGGCTCGAACGCACGCTGCCTGCCAAGCTCGCGCCGCCGCGCACGCAGGATGGCACCGCGGTGGTCCTCATCATCGACAAATCTTCCTCCATGGAAGGGCGCAAGATGGAGTTGGCGCGGCTGGCATCCATCGGCGTGGTGGAGAATCTGCGGCCCATCGACTCCGTGGGCGTGCTGATTTTCGACAACACTTACGAGTGGGCGGTGCCCATCCGCAAAGCCACCGACCGCAACGCCATCAAGCGCCTGATCTCGGGAATTCAGGCGGAAGGCGGAACACAGATTGCACCCGCATTGCGCGAAGCCTACCAGCGGATCACGCCCGAGGCCGCCGTCTACAAACACATCGTGTTGCTCACCGACGGAATCTCCGAGGAAGGCGACTCCATGACGACGGCGGCCGATGCCAAACGCAACCGCGTCACGATTTCCACGGTGGGCCTGGGGCTCGACGTCAATCGGGCGTTCTTGAATAAGGTGGCGGCGGGCGCTGAAGGCAAATCCTATTTCCTCGATGAACCGGCGGGCCTCGAACAGTTGTTGCTGCGCGATGTGGAAGAGCACACCGGGTTGACGGCCGTGGAAAAGTCGCTGCGGCCGCGAGTCGTCGAGAACGCCGAAATTCTGGACGGGGTGGACATGGAGAACGCGCCGCCGCTGCAGGGCTACATCCGGTTTCAGTCGCGGCCCACGGCGGACACCATTCTCGAAGCCGACCAGAAGGACCCGCTGCTGGTGCGCTGGCAGTACGGCCTGGGGCGCGCGGCCGTCTTCACGTCAGACGCCAAAAATCGTTGGGCGCTGAACTGGGTCACGTGGCCGGGTTTTGACCGCTTGTGGGCCAACATCTTCCGCGACCTGCTGCCGCATGCGACTGCGAGCGAGGCCACCGCCGATTTCGACCGGGCGAGCAACGAGCTCGTGGTAGACTACCACCTCTCGGCCAGCGTTTCCGAGCCGGCCGCGATTCCCGATATTTTCGCCATTGGCCCGGAGAACTTCCACGCGACTCTGAAGGTGACTAAGGTGGCCGCCGGCCACTTTCGCGCGCGCGTAGGCATCGGCCAGAACCAGGGACTGTTTCGCGTGCGGCCGCTGGCCGATTCGGCGGCTTTTCCCGAGGTGGGTTTCTACCGGCAGGAAGACGAAATGCTCGAGTACGGCAACAACGAACAGATCCTGCGCCAAGTCGCCTCAGCTACCGGCGGGCGTTATCAGCCGGAGCCCCGGCAGGTGTTCGATCCTGGCCGGAGCACTTCCTCCACCATGGATATGTGGCCGCTGCTGCTGGCGCTGGCGTTGCTGTTAAACCTGACGGAACTGGTGGTTCGGAAGTCGAAAGGCTTGATGGAATCGCTGCGGCCGCGCGAAGCGCAGGTCCAGGCAGGCTAAGTTCCCGCGTGGGGCCGGGCCTTCCGGCCCGCCGCCGGGCTTCTGCCCGGCGCGCCGCGCGAAAGCGCGGCGGCAGCCCGGAAGGGTTGCCCCACGGTTACTGCTTCATTTCGGCGATGAAGGCATCCACCTGCTGGATCGCCAGCCCGTTCGGAGGCCAGCCAAACTCGCCCACGAGCGCCTTCGTCACTTCGTCCTTACCCTTCCCGGCGCGCACGATGCCGGCGATGCGGTTGCGCATGGTCTCGAAGTCGTCGCGAAATTTGCGGAGGCCGGCGCGATCGGACAAAGGGCCATGGCCAGGAATCGCAACCTCGAAATCGGCCTTCAACACTTCGTCCAAATTCTTGTTCCATTCGAGCGCACTGCCGCCGTTGGCATAGTCGATGAAGGGTTTGGGCGGATAGGTCAAGAACAGGTCGCCGGTATGAATCACCTTCTCCGCGGGGAAAAAGATAATCGCATCGCCGCCGGTGTGTCCGCGCCAGTAGTGCCGGGCGCGCACTTCCTTGCCGCCCAGGTGAACGTCGATCTCATCGGAAAACGTGAGGCGCGGCGCACCGGGCTGTTTCAGCGCGATCATGTTGGCCCGCACGTTGCGGTGCGCAATGACTTCCGCGGTGGCCATCATTTTCGCATTGCCGCCGGCGTGATCGTCGTGCTGGTGCGTATTGAGCACGTACCGCACGGGCTTGTCGGTCACCGATTTCACCTTGGCCATGATCTCGTCGTAGTTGCGGTCGAACATGTCGTCCACCAGGATCACGCCCTCATCCGTTACGTAGACCGCTACATTGCCGCCGCCCACGCCCTGGCTGACGGCGATTACGTAGAGATCGCCCTTAATCTTCTGGATGGCGAGCGGGACCGAAGGCTGTTGGGTGTAGGCCACCCAAGCGCCCACCGCCAACACAACAATCGCTTGAGATGCGGATGGCGAGCGTGCGGGTCATGGGCGAACTATACCAGATCGCTACGCGTTGCTGACCGCCCGTGCGGCGGCCCGCAATTCCTGAAGCCGGTTGCGCAAGGCTTCGATCTCCGCAGATCGGGAAGCAGCGGATCCGCGCAAGGATTCGACTGCCATTTCCAGAGACGCGTTGCGGCGGTTGACCGCGGCAATCCCCTGCTGCTCGGTCCTCACCACGGCCCGTACCTGTTCCACCGAGCGCTCCACCTGAACGTGGACCGTATCGAGGTCGCGATAGAAGCGCCGGCTGGCCTGCTCGACCACCGCGACCAGGCACTGGGCGATGTCGCCGGCCAGCACGGAAACGGCCTGCTGAAGTGGGCCGTGTGCAGAACTTGGCGCCACGCAGATGGCCGGAGCTGTTTGCGGCGATTCCATCACCTTGCGGTCCACGGTATTGCCGCGTGCGGTACGCTGCGCCATAAACCAGGCCTGGCTGTCGCGCTTGCCGGCGAGCGATTTCGGAGTATAGCTGCCGTCGCTGCGCATGTGGCGTGCGCCCGCGTCATCGGCCAGATACACCTGGAGGACTTCATCGTGCAGACGAGCCACCAGCCGCGGAGCGCTTACCGGAAAGAGCACTTCCACGCGCCGGTTCAGATTGCGCGGCATCAGGTCGGCACTGCCCAGGTAGATCTCTTCGTGGCCGCCATTCGCAAAGCAGAAGATCCGGCTGTGTTCCAGGAACCGGCCCACGATGCTGGTGACGCGGATGTTCTCAGTGACACCAGGAATCCCCGGCCGCAAACTACAGATGCCGCGCACCAGTAGGTCCACCTGGACGCCCGCGCACGACGCTTCCGAAAGCAGCCGGATCATGCCCGGATCGTCGAGGCCGTTCATCTTGAAGATCAGGCGGCCCACGCGGCCGTGGCGCTGGTGATCGATTTCGCGGCGGATCAACTCGGCCAGCCGCTCGCGCAGGTTCACCGGTGCCACCAGGAGTTTGCGGAAGCGGTGCTCGCCCGTGTATCCAGTCAGGTAGTTGAACAGGGCCGTCGCGTCCGCGCCGATTTCCGGATCGCAGGTGAACAGGCCCATATCCGTATAGAGGCGCGCGGTGGTCGGGTTGTAGTTTCCGCTCGCCAGGTGCAGATACCGTCGAATCGCATCGCCCTCACGGCGCACCACCAGCGCGATCTTCGAATGGACCTTCAAGCCGGGCAGGCCGTGCACTACGTGGACGCCTTCGCGTTCCAGCGTGCGCGCCCATTCAATGTTGCTCTTCTCATCGAAGCGCGCTTGCAACTCCACCACCACCGCTACCTGTTTGCCGTTGCGGATGGCTTCGAGCAGCGCGTCCACGATCGGGGAATCGCGCCCCAGCCGGTAGAGCGTCATCTTGATGGCCAGCACGTTCGGGTCGCGGGCTGCGCGTTGCAGGAACTCGACCACGGGCTGGAACGAATCGAACGGGTGGTGCAGCAGCACCTCTTCATGCCGGATGGCCGCGAAGAACTCCTCGTCATCCAACTGCGTCGCCTGGGGCGTAAACGGACGGTCTTTGAGATCGGGGCGCTCGAGTCCGGTGAGCTGGCGGAGACGGCCGAGATCGAGTGCCGCTTCCGCGCAATACACGCCGGAGGGGTCGATCTCCAGGTTGCTCGTCAGCAATTCGAGCAGCGGCTCCGGCATGCTGGCGTTCACCTGCAAACGCACTACGTCGCGGAAGCGCCGCTGCCAGACCGCGTCCTCGATGGTCTCGAGCAGGTCGTCGGTCTCGATTTCTTTGATGGCGACTTCGGCATCGCGCGTCACGTGGAACGGATGCGCCTCGATGATCTTCAGCCCAGGAAACAGGTAGTGGAGGTTGGCGAGGATGAGGTGCTCCAGCCAGACGAAGGCGTCGCCCACGGAAGGGCGGCCGGCGTCTTTCGGCACCGGGACCAGCTGATTGATGCTATCGGGCACCTTCACGCGCGCGAAGTGTTCGGCGCCGTCTCGATCGCGGACGACCACCGCGAGGTTGAGACTCAGGTTCGAGATGTGCGGGAACGGGCGGCCGCGATCGAAGGCCAGCGGCGTGAGCACCGGATAGATGCTCTCGAGAAAGTAGGCCTCCAACTGCTGGCGCTGGCCGGCGCTCAGCCAGCGGTAATTGGCGATGTGGATGCCCGCGGACGCCAGCGCCGGGAGCAGTTCCTGCTGGTAGGCGGCGTACGCCTCCGCGAGCAGGCTGGTGACTTCCGCACGGATCGCTTCGAGTTGCGCGCCCGGCGGGCGGCCATCGATACTCAGCTCGCGCACGCCGCTTTCGATCTGCTGGAGCAATCCGGCTACGCGGACCATGAAGAATTCGTCGAGGTTCGAGCTGAGGATGGAAAGGAATTTGACCCGCTCCAGCAGCGGATTGCAGGCATCGCGCGCTTCTTCCAAAATGCGCCGCTGGAACTGCAGGAGGCTCAATTCGGGATTGAGGAAAAGGCCGGCGTCGACGGGGGATGGCAGTGGAGCGATCTGGTTGAGGGCGGAAACTGCGGGCGTCTTTTTAACAGCGCGGAGAACGTAGTTCTTCGGCTGCCGGCTCCAGGAACTCAAAACAAAACTCTTCTATTATGTTTTGGTATAGCGCGAAGGGGCGAGCGATGTCAAACGAGAATCGGTATTCTTCGCAAAAGCCCTTGAGGAGATGCGGAAATGTCAAACCTAGCAAACGAAAGCCTGCTCGATTCTCTGCTGGATTCCTGGGACCGGAACAACACCATCCTTCTCAACCTGCTCCGCTCCGTTCCGGAGGGCGGGCTCGAGGTAAGGGCGATGGAGGGCAGCCCATCCGTCGCGGAGATGTTCACACACATCCACTATGTGCGGCTGGTGTTCGTCCTGGAGGACGCACCTGAGTTTGCGAGAGACCTACCAGCGAACGAGTGGGCGGCCGAGCGTGACCCCGATCGCATCGCGCAGATGCTGAACGACAGCGCCCTGGCGGTGCGGGACGCGGTAAAGAGCAGGGTGGAGACCGGCCGGGAAATGGACCTCCACTACGACCACCCGCTTCTCCTGCTGCAGCACATGCTCTGGCATGAGGGCTACCATCACGGTCAGATCAAGCTGGCCCTCAAATTGGCGGGCCGGCCCTTGGCGAATCACGAAATGGGGCCGGTGACGTGGGGCGTTTGGATGCGCAAGAAGTGAGCGGCCGCCGGTGAATGGGCGGTCACCAAGGCAGGGGCTTCCCCAGATGAAAGAAGCCGCCGGTGGGGCCGTCGTCACCCACGAGTGCGAGGGCAACGCCGGTCTTTGCGCCTTCCGGAATTTCCATGGGTGCGGCATCGGTGCCCATATCGGTTTTTTCCCAACCCGGATGCGCCGAATTCACTTTGATCCCGGTATCCTTCAACTCGTGCGCGAGATGGATGGTGAATGAGTTCAGCGCCGCCTTGGACGCATCGTACGACAGCGACTTGAAATCGTAGATGGGGCTCGCCGGGTCTGCATGCAATGTTTGCGATCCGAGAATACTCGACATGTTTACGATCCGTCCGGTTTGGCTTTTGCGGACCAGGGGCAACAGCACTTGGGTGAGCACCACCGGTGCAAAGAAATTCGTGTCAAAGGTCCGGCGAATGGTATCGGGCGCGGCGGCGCTGGCCTTGCCGCCATCCAAGCCATCCGCGTTGATACCTGCGTTGTTGATGAGAATATCGAGCCGTCCGAACTTCTCGTCCAGAAATATATACGCCGCGCGGTGGTCGTTTCGATTGGTGACATCCAGCTTCAGGAACTGGGCATCCAGGCCCTCCCCGCGGAGTCTGCGCACCGCATCTTCGCCTTTCTGCGGATCACGCGCTGCCAACACCACCGTCACGCCCGCCTGGCCGAGTTGGCGGGCCATCTCGAACCCGAGCCCTTTATTCGCGCCAGTGATCAGAGCAACTTTCTTGGAAGTCGGCATATGGGTTTGGATGGCGGGGGCGGGGGAAAGATTCAGAGGGCCTGGAAACTTCACCGGCGAGCGTCGAGAAGGTCGTACAAATAGTCCTGCGCCATCTCTTCCCCGCGAATAGCCGCCCAGGCAGCAACGGCAGCTTCGGCTTTCGCAATTTCCGCGTAGGCCTCAGTCCGGGACCATATCCGCGCATTGTCATAGTCAGCGTCGAGGGCCTGCTGGAGGTCAACGAAGTTCTTAGCTATTGTTCTGAGTTTCTCGAAAACCGCAAGAATGGCGGGATCTGACGATGGCTGCCGGGAAGTAACTCCAGCAGAGCACGTTTTCATCGGTCTGTGGTCGAAGATTCTCGCGAACTTGTTTTGGTGCCGAATGTGTTTCCAGTTCTGCGCAGCTTCGGTGGTTAACAGATGAAAGAGCGCATAGTACGCCGCCGAAACTGCGCGGCGAAGATCTACCTGCTTCGGGTCTTGGGGACCATTGAGGTCGACGAGAAAGTTAGCGTGTGCAATCAGGTCGTCGGGATAGGCCATCGCTTAGCCGAATACTTCGTCCCGCAATTTCGCTTGTTCGGATTGACTACGGAAACTGAAGTACGGAATTAGACCCCACTGGCCGATCGGAGACAGGCACAAGCTCTCTTACAGCGCGAAGGGACGGCGCTTCGGTTCGCTGCGCCGGGCAGAAGCCTGGCAGCGGGGCAAAAGCCCCGGCCCCACGTATCCTACGCCGCGGGGCGGATCTTCTTCGCGGCTTCGAGCACCAACTCGTGCAAACCGTGGCCGCCGTGGTCTACGTACTCCAGGAGCTGCTGGCGCATGCGGCGCTCCCAGAATTTCTGCAAGTGATCGGTGACGCCGGCAAGCGCTTCGTCGTGCGGGTAGCTGGCAAAGAACAGCGCGATCTGATTCGCGTTGTGAACCATGGTCTCGGTTTGCATGGTCTCAGTCGCCGTGCGTCTCGCTCATGATCTGCGTGGTCTGCTTGCGGGTCTCCTGGTAATGCTGTTGCCATTCGGAGAGCTTCTTGGCGGGGCGCACCTGTACCGCCGTCACTTTGTATTCGGGGCAGCTTGTGGCCCAGTCGGAAAACTCGGTGGTCACTACGTTCGCGCCGGTTACGGCATGGTGGAACGTGGTGTAGACCACGCCCGGCTGCATGCGCTCGGAGATGTGTGCCCGTAAGGTAATCTCACCGGCCCGGCTGGTCAGCGCTACCAGGTCATGCTCGTTGATGCCGCGGTTCTCGGCATCGAATGGGTGAATTTCGAGGACGTCTTCGCTGTGCCAGACATTGTTCTCGGTGCGCCGCGTCTGGGCGCCCACGTTGTATTGCGAAAGGATGCGCCCGGTGGTCAGGACCAGCGGATAGCGGTCGGTGGTGCGTTCATCGGTTGGAATGAATTCCGTGATCATGAACCGGCCCTTGCCGCGCACGAATCCGCCGATGTGCATCACGGGCGTACCCATAGGCGCTTTCTCATTGCAGGGCCACTGCACGCTGCCCACGCGGTCGAGCAGCTCGTAGCTGACGCCAGCGAACGTGGGGGTGAGCCGCGCGATCTCGTCCATGATTTCGGAGGGATGCTGGTACGGCATGGGATAGCCGAGAGCTTCGGAGAGCTTCACGGTGATCTCCCAATCGGCCAGGCCTGCCTTGGGGGGGATCGCCTTGCGGACGCGGCCAATGCGGCGCTCGGCGTTGATGAACGTGCCGTCCTTTTCGAGGAACGACGAGCCGGGCAGGAAGACGTGGGCGTAGCTGGCGGTTTCGTTCAAGAACAGATCCTGCACCACCACGCATTCCATGGCCGCCATGCCGGCCGTGAGGTGTTTCGTATTGGGATCCGATTGGACGATGTCTTCGCCCTGAATGTAGATGCCCTTGAACGTGCCGTCGATGGCGGCATCGATCATGTTGGAGATGCGCAAGCCGGGGTCGCTCTGCAGGGGGACCTGCCAGGCCTGCTCGAACGAGTGGCGGACCGCATCGTCAGACACATGCCGGTAGCCGGAGAACTCGTGCGGGAACGATCCCATATCGCAGGAGCCCTGGACGTTGTTCTGGCCGCGCAGAGGGTTGACGCCGGCGCCCAGCTTGCCGAAGTTACCGGTGGCCATGGCCAGGTTGGCCATGCCCATTACCATGGTTGAACCTTGGCTGTGCTCCGTAACGCCGAGGCCATAGTAGATCGCGGCGTTTCTGCCGGTCGCGTAGAGCCGCGCTGCGGCGCGCAGATCGGCCGCCGGAACACCCGTGACCTCTTCCACGGCTTCCGGCGAGTTGCGCTCCTCGGCCACAAACTTGCGCCACGCGTCGAATGCCGCGATGTCGCAGCGCTCGCGGACGTACGGTTCATCCACCAGGCCTTCGGTGACGACAACGTGGGCCATGGCATTGATTACGGCAACGTTGGCGCCGGGACGCAGGGGCAAGTGGTAATCCGCCTTAACGTGCGGCGTCTTTACCAGATCGATGCGGCGCGGATCGACCACAATCAACCGCGCGCCCTCGCGCAGGCGGCGCTTCATGTGGGAAGCGAACACCGGGTGGGCATCGGTCGGGTTGGCGCCGATCACCATGATCACGTCGGCATGTTCGACCGAATCGAAGTGCTGTGTGCCGGCCGAGGTTCCAAGCGTGGTCTTCAAGCCGTAGCCCGTGGGTGAGTGGCAGACGCGCGCGCAGGTATCGACATTGTTATTGCCAAACGCGGCACGGATCATTTTCTGCACCAGGTAGGTCTCTTCATCGGTGCAGCGCGACGAAGTAATGCCGCCGATCGATTCCCGCCCGAACTTCGCCTGAATGCGTTTGAACTCGCTGGCAGCGTGGCCGATCGCTTCTTCCCAAGTGACTTCGCGCCACGGGTCGGTGATCTTGGCTCGCAGCATCGGTTTCAGGATGCGATCCTTGTGCGTTGCATAGCCCCACGAGAATCGGCCTTTAACGCAGGAATGGCCGTGGTTGGCCATGCCGTCTTTGAACGGCACCATGCGAACCACTTCGTTGCCCTGCATCTCAGCTTTGAAAGTGCAACCCACACCGCAATACGCGCAGGTGGTGATGACGCTGTGCTCGCCCTGGCCCTTCTCGAGGACGGACTTCTCCATCAGGGTGGCGGTCGGGCAGGCCTGCACGCAGGCACCGCACGATACACATTCGGAATCGAGAAAATCCTTACCACCGGCCGAAACTACCGAAGCGAAGCCGCGGCCCTGAATGGTCAGCGCGAACGTTCCCTGCACTTCTTCGCAGGCGCGGACGCAGCGGGAGCAGACGATGCACTTGGAAGCATCGAAGGTGAAGTAGGGGTTCGACTGGTCCTTCTCGGATTTCAGGTGGTTGGCGCCATCGTAGCCATAGCGCACTTCTCGCAGGCCGACCACACCGGCCATGTCCTGCAGCTCGCAATTCCCGTTCGCGCCGCAGGTGAGGCAATCCAGCGGATGGTCGGAGATATAGAGCTCCATCATGCCGCGACGCATCCGGGAAAGTTTGGGTGAACTGGTATGCACCTTCAGGCCGGACTCGACCGGAGTGGTGCAAGAAGCCGGAGTTCCGCGGCGGCCTTCGATCTCGACCAGGCACAGGCGGCACGATCCGAACGGTTCGACGCTATCGGTGGCGCACAGCTTGGGCACCTGGATCCCGAGTCCGACGGCGGCGCGCATGATGGAAGTGCCGGCCGGGACAGTGACGGACCGGCCGTCGATCTCGAGCGTGACCATGGTTTCCGCAATGCGGAGGGGGGTGCCGTAATCAGTCTCTTGTATCAACGCCATTGCTGTGTCTCCTGGGCGCGGTCGGCCAAGTGGGCCAGCGGTGCGGGCGCCGGCTTATCGAAATCTTCGGGGAAGTGGCGGATCGCGCTGAGCACGGGGAACGGCGTAAGGCCTCCCAGCGCGCAGAGCGAGCCATCCACCATCAACTCGCAAAGCTCATCCAAGAGTTGCAGGTTCGCGGGGCGGTTCTCGTGGGCGATGACGCGATCGATCACTTCCACGCCGCGGGTTGAGCCGATGCGGCAGGGCGTGCATTTGCCGCAGCTCTCGAGGGCGCAAAACTCCATGGCGAAACGCGCCTGCTTGGCCATGTCGACGGTGTCATCGAACACCACGACACCGCCATGGCCGACCAGACCTTTCTGGGCGGCGAATGCTTCGTAATCGAGCGGGGTATCGAGCAGCGATTCCGGGAAATAGGCGCCGAGCGGCCCGCCCACTTGCACTGCACGGAACGGCCGTCCCGTGAAGGTGCCGCCGCCGAAATCGAAGATCGCTTCCCGCAGCGTAATGCCGAAGGCCTTCTCCACCAGGCCGCCGTACTTGATGTTTCCGGCCAGCTGGATGGTCAGAGTGCCGCGCGACCGGCCCATGCCGAAATCGCGATAGAAGGCCGCGCCCTTATCCAGGATGATGGGCACGGTGGCGAGCGAGATCACATTGTTGACCACCGTCGGCTTGCCGAACAGGCCTTCGATAGCGGGCAAAGGCGGTTTGGGGCGAATCTGCCCGCGCCGGCCTTCCAGCGCTTCCAGCATCGAGGTCTCTTCGCCGCAGATGTAGGCGCCCGCTCCCAGCCGGAGGTCCAGATCGAAACGCTTGCCGCTGCCGGCTACATCGGCGCCCAGATAGCCCTTCTCATAGGCGATGGCAACGGCTCGCTGCATGGTTCGAAATGCATGCGGATACTCGGAGCGAATGAAAACGTATCCGCTGGTGGCGCCCACGGCCAAGGCGGCGATGGTCATCCCCTCGATCAGGACGAAGGGATCGCCTTCCATGATCAGGCGGTCGGCGTAGGTGCCGCTATCGCCTTCATCCGCATTGCAGACGATGAACTTCTGGTCGCCGGGCGTATTGAGGACAGTGCGCCACTTGATGCCCGTTGGAAAACCCGCGCCGCCGCGGCCTCGCAAACCGGATTGGACCACCTCTTCCACCATCTGGGCCGGAGTCAGGCTGAGAGCCCGCTCCAAGCCACGGTAGCCGCCATGGCTTACGTAGTCGGCGAGCGAGAGCGGGTCGGTGATGCCGCAGCGGGCAAATGTCAGGCGCTCCTGTTTCTTCAAATACGGGATGTCTTCCGTTGGCCCCAGGCACAGGGGATGATCTTTGCCATCGAAGAAACCCACGTCGAACAGGCCCGGCACGGCTTCGGCGGTGACCGGTCCATAAGCGATTCGGCCCTTGGGCGTTTCCGCCTCGACGAGCGGCTCGATCCAGAACAAACCGCGCGACCCGTTGCGAACCAGCGTGAGATCCAGATGGCGGGCGGCGATCTGTTCCGCCACCACGCGCGCTACGGCATCGGCTCCAACCGACAGAGCCGCGGCGTCGCACGGGACATAGACCTTGCTGCTCACTGCCGCCTCCGCAGATCGTCGATCAGGAAGTCAGCGACTTCGGGAGAGACGCGGCCGTACGGTTTTCCGTCCAGCATGACCGAAGGAGAGAGTGCGCAATTGCCGAGACAGTAGACCGGTTCGATGGTGAAACTGCGATCGTGAGTGGTTTGCCCGACCTGGACGCCAAGCCGCTTTTCGACGTGGGCGACCAGCTTTTCGCATCCCATGGCCTGGCAGGCTTCAGCGCGGCAAATACGTAAAATATGCCGGCCCGGAGGAGCGTGGCGGAAATCGTGATAGAAGCTGATGACGCCGTGCACTTCAGCGTGCGAAAGATTTAACACGTCGGCGACCAAGGGAACGGCGGCTTTGTCGATGTATCCGAACTCCTCTTGTAATGCGTGCAAAATGGGCAAGAGCGCGCCGGGAAGGTGCTCGAGCTCACGGATGCGCGTCAGTGCCCGCTCGGCATCCCATGTTTCAAAGGCGACACTCATTCCAACAAGACCTTCGTTTTCAAAGAAATCCGGGTGGACTCGCGCTGAGCTCGCAAGGTACACCTAGTGTTGACTAACTCTAAAATTTTAGCATAGGCGCCGTGAAAGCCTACAGACGCGGGGGCTGGCGGTGCGGGCAACGTTTCGCTTCGGCGGGGACGCCGGGCAGAAGCCCGGCGGCAGGCCAGAAGGCCTGGCCCCACGAGTTTCGATGGTTCCCTAATTAAAGGTAGTATTGAGGCCTTGCGGAAGCCGATGCTACGGTTCTAGCAGCGAGAACTCTATGCGCGGCTTGTATATCACGGCCGGCTTGTTGTTTGGGGTCATCCCTGTCCTGGCGGGCGATATCACAGGCGAGGTTGTCATCACCAGACACCTTGGCCGGAAATCTGTTTCGCCCGGAGTTTACAACCTGCGCGGGACCGCTCCACCGCTCGCAGAAGTGGATAAAGACCCGGTCAACGAATTCGAGCGCACCGTTATTCTGCTGGAAGGTGGGAAGGCAGACCCCGCCCCGCCGAAGACGGTTCAGATCGAGCAGCACAACAGCCGTTTCGAGCCGGACCTGGTGGTGATACCGGTTGGCTCATCGGTCGAATTTCCGAACGACGATGCCATCTTCCACAACGTCTTCTCGCTCTCGGGAGCACAGCCGTTTGACCTGGGCTACTACCCCAAGTCGCAAAGCCGCACGGTCAAATTCAACCATGCCGGCATCGTCCAGGTTTATTGCCACATTCACTCCAACATGTATGCTGCGATCGTGGTGACCGCGAGCCCCTGGTATGGCCGGCCGGCGGCCGACGGGAGTTTCTCATGGAGCAACATCCCCGCCGGACACTACCGGCTGATAGCCTGGCACAAAATCGCCGGCCTCTACAACGTTGAGGTAGATGTCCCGGAGAACGGCACGGCCCACACCCAGATTCGTGTACCGGTCGATGTGGGGCGCTAGCCTTGAAGCGGTTCGCCTCTCTCACCACGCGCGCGTTCCTCTTTTCCTTCCTGCCCGTATGCGTGGTGCTGCTGGTCAGCTTCCTGGCGCTCAATGCTCTGGTGCAACGGCGCGTGAAATACGAGCTGCGGGAGTCGCTGCAGAAATCCGAAGATCTGGTGATCCGGGCCAATGAAGAGTCGTCGCGCCGGGTCAGCCAATTCGTAAAGGTGGTTGCGGACAGTCCGGGGTTGAAGGCGGCCATCGGGCTGATGCACGAAGTGCCCGCGACGCCCGAGAACGCCATCGAGATACGCCGCACCATCGAGAGGCAGCTCGAGGAGATTCACACACAGGTTGGCTACGATTTCCTGGCGATCTCGGATTGGAAAGGGCGCACCATCGCCGCCGTATATTTTCCCAACGGGAAGCTCCAATCCCCGGATCAAATGCCCGAGATTCCCGCGAATCTGTCGGTGTTCGAGTTCTCAGGCGAAGTCTACGAGCTATCTACCACACCCATCATCATGGGCGATGAGCAGATTGGCAACCTCCGGTTGGGGCGAGTGTTCGATCTGAACCGCTATCAGCTCGGGGGCGACACGGCATTGTTGCGCAACGGCCGGATTTTGCGCGCTACGTATCCGCAGAAGGCCTGGGCGCCGCTCGCAGAGCAACTTCGCCAGAGTTGCAGCTCGACGGTGATGGAGTGCGAACTCCATTGGAACGGCGAGACGCTGCTGGTGCTGCAGATTCAGGAACCGGGGCTGTGGCCGACGTATCGGGTGGTGGAGTTACGGTCGCTCGACAAAGCCGCGCACGAGTTCACGGCCGGCTTGTTGCGCATCTTCGGCAATGTGAGCGCGGGCGGTGTGGTGCTCGCGCTGCTTTTCACCATCGCCACATCACGGTCGGTGTCGAAGCCCTTGCGAAAACTGGTGGCGCAATTGCGAGTGGGAGGGCAAGGCCACCACTTTCCGGAGCGGATCAATGCCGGCCGCGCCGTGACTGAATTACAAGTGTTGGCCGATGCCTTCAACGAAGTAGCGGCAGCGGCGCGCCGCTCGCGCGATGAGCTCGAGCGCGCCAAAGACGCGGCCGAATGCGCCAGCCGCGCCAAATCGGATTTCATGGCCAATATCAGCCACGAGCTGCGCACCCCGATGAACGGCATCATCGGCATGTCGGACCTTCTGCTGTTGACCGAGCTCAATCCGGACCAGATCGAATACGCCAGCACTGTACGGGGATCGGCGCAGGCACTGATGGTGATCATTAGTGACATTCTGGATTTCGCCCGACTGGAAGCGGGGAAGATGGTGCTCACGCCGGAGGCCTTCGACCTGAGCCGCACCGTGAACGAGATTGCGGAACTGCTGTCGGCGGAAGCGGCGGCGAAGCACTTGCGGATGGAGCGGCAGTACGCGGCCGGCGCGCCGACGCGGTTCATCGGGGACGTAGTTCGCATTCGCCAGGTCATGACCAACCTGGTGGGCAACGCCATCAAGTTTACGCACGAGGGGCGGATCAGCATTCGTGTGAGCTGCCTGGAACAGACGGAGCAACAGGCTTCCATGTACCTGGCCGTGCAGGATACCGGCATCGGGATCGCGCCGGAAAAGATCCATTTGATATTCGAACGCTTCACACAAGTGGAAAGCCAAACGTCGCGGCGTTACGGCGGAACCGGTTTGGGACTGACCATTGTGAAGCAACTGGTGGAAGTGATGGGCGGCCAGGTGGGTGTGGAGAGCCGGCCGGGTGAGGGCTCGTTGTTTTGGGTAAAGCTGCCGCTGCCGATCGACACCGGTTCGGCGCAGGAGGCCGCAGAGGTTCTAACGCCGTCGGAGGTGAAAACATGCTGAGAGAGGTGGGCGGGTTCGCGGTATTGTTGGGCATCGCCGCGGTCCCGTCGCTGGCGCAAAACAGCGATTTCGGGATCACCGTACCGGTAACGGTTAGCGGCGGCGCGCTGCGCAGCGGCCGGCTGCAATCGGACGATCCTTCGGTATCACCGTTCGCGGAGGGTTTTCGGGTGATGCTGTACCCGACGCTGAAGCTGGGTTCGCACTGGTTTGCGTACTCCGCGCTACAGGTGCGACTGTCCCCGTACTTCTACTACGATGCCGACGACCCGGAACGGGAACTGTACACGAATACGATCCAGGCTTACATCGGCTACACCACGCGAACCGAGAAGACCACGGTGGTGGTGAAGGCGGGGCGCCTGGCGACGGCGTTTGGCTCATTCGCCTTGCGTTACGATGACACCGACAATCCGCTTCTCGATCAACCGCTGCCGTATGTCAGTGAGCTTCCGTTGCGCGGCGATCAACTGCCCTGTGGCACAACCGATCTGCTCTCGCAATACTACGGTTATGTGCAAGCATCGTGCGGCGGACGACCCGGGTGGGGCAGTGGCTTGGCGCCAGTCACGTTATACGGCTTGCCGGGCGTTCAAGTGGAAGCCGCGCGGGGACACTTCGATGGCCGCTTACAGTTGACCGCCAGTTCGCCGTCGATTTCGGAGTATTCGACAACGCGATTGTCCTACGCACAATGGACCGCGGGCGCGGGCTATACCATCCGGCAAGGCACACGCATCGGCGTTTCGGCTTTCCGCGGCCCATATCTCGATCGGGCGGTTGCTTCTTTCCTCCCAGTTGGCACGAGCGTGCGCGATTTCCCGGCTACGGGGATCGGCGTCGATGGGCAGTGGGCGCGCGGACGGTGGAATGTGAATGGCGAGTGGCAGCGGTTTCAGTACGATCTGCCCACCTTCGGGGTTTCCCCTTCGACCACCACGGGCTACGTGGAAGCCAAAAGCGTGATCACGCCGCGCTTATACGTGGCGGGACGCGTTGGGTACTTGAAGAACGGAGGGGTGACGGATGGCGCCATGGTCTCCGCCGCTCAGTACGCACCGACTTTGACTTCGCTCGAGTTGGGCGCCGGTGTCTGGCTGCGCCGCAATCTTCTTTTGAAAGGTAGCTACGAGTGGCTGCGCACCGAGGGAGAAACAGGCAACCAGGATAATGTGGTGGGGCTCGAACTGGTGGCGAACATCCATGCTATCAACTGGGCGTTCCACTAAATTTCCGGGACTTAGTGGAACTGATTGTACGATTCCGGGAATTCCATAGAGCGGTAGTTTCTTCAGCAAGTCCACAGGTAAATGACTACAGGGCGCCTTTTACACTTCAGGCTTGATCGTCTTCGGATCGGGTTGCTGCTATTGGGTTGGGCGGCGGCAGGGCCTGAGATTGGTTTCGGCCAGGAACAGACCGGACCAGCGCTCGAACCGGCCCCTTTTCCAGTTGCGCCGCTTATTCTACCGGCGGTTCCGGTGGATACGAAAACGCCGGGACAGGAGCGCGTCCTGTGGATCCTTCCCAACTACAAGACCTATCCCGCGCCAGCAGAGTACATGCCGATTACAGCGGGCGAGAAGTTCAAGATCGCCACGCAAGATTCCTTCGACCGGGGCATTCTCATGGTGTCTTTGGGGTTGGCGGGAAAGGGCGAAATGTTCCATTCGACGCCCCAGTTTGGGCAAGGTGTCGCCGGGTACGCGAAGTACTTCGGCTCGGGCTATGCCGACCTGGTGTTGGGCGATTACCTGACGGAGGCGATCTACCCGACGCTGCTGCGTCAGGACCCTCGATATTTCCGGCTGGGCGCGGGCAACGGATGGAGGAGGCTGGGACACGCGATGGGACAGATCTTCGTCACGCGCTCCGACTCGGGCCGCAGGCAATTCAACTTCTCTGAGATCCTCGGCAATTCGACTGCTGTAGCCATTTCGAACGCGTATTATCCGAACGATCATACGGCCGAGGATGCCGTGGAGAAGCTGTTGGTTCAGGTGGGGTTGGACATGTCCGGCAACGTCATGAAGGAATTCTGGCCAGACGTCAGCCGGTGGCTTGCGCGGAAGCACTCGCACACCAGGAACTGAGGGTTCGTCGAACTGCTGGCGAACGCGGCTCGGTAGTGGCAGCGTATAATGGCTCCACGCAGGAGGCGCCGCCAATGAATCGCAAAGCTATCGTTCTCGCGATTGTCGCGATGGGCTCAGGACGCCTCACGTTGACTGGCCAACAACCCGCAATGCCGGCTGTGTTCACCGCAGCGCAAGCCGAGGCCGGACGCACGGCATACGAAAACAGTTGCGGTAGATGCCATACCTACAGCTTGCGTGGACGCAAGGGGGAAGAGGGAGAGCTTCCTCCCATTACGTCGCTGCCCGCTGCCTATCTGAAATTCATCGGGACGCCGATACACGTTCCCGCTCTGACAGGAAAAAACTTTGTCGGGAAATACGGGCAGAAAACGGTGACGGACCTGTTTTCTCTCTTTCGAGGAGCCGCCGATACGACACCGGTTTCCGAATTGCACATGAGCGATGAGACCCTGGTCAACATCACGGCATACATCCTGCAGATGAACGGAGCAAAGCCGGGAAATCAGCCTTTGACCTCGACCACAGGTACGGTTTTCCATTCGATCGTGGAGTAAAGCGCGTGCAGTCCAAATTATCTTTGTAAGGTTGGCAGCAGCGCCTCGCGCCCTGGCGGAAGGTGCTGATCGATGGCGTTCAGCATGAGGCCTACGCGGAAATAATCGCCCATGATCATCATGAGCTGAACCGTATGCTGACGCCCGAAATGGCTCACCATCTTTTCCCAAAGCTCACTGCTGACCCGATGTTGGCGATACAGCGCGCGCCCGAAAGTGATCAGCGTGGCGTCCTTTTCGGATAGTGCCGCGACGTCCCTGTTGTACTTGACGACATCAATGACCGCTTGCTCCAAGCCCTGCCGCCGGCCCGCCGGCTCATGCGCGGACCATTCGTATTGTTGGTCGATTTCTCTCGCGATGATCAACACTGCGAGTTGAAAGTATCGAGGACCAACCGGGCTCTTCTCACCGCTCGGGATCCCCAGATCGCGCTCCCTCGGGCTGTAGATCGTGACGTGGTTCGGTCCCGGCCCCGGCGTGAAGTTGGGCCGCGCGGCCAGAAGACGCTGCCCCTCTTCGTCCAGGTCTGCGGCGGTGACCGGGGGCAGGCGCGAGAGCGTCACGGGGTGGATGTCTCGTGGCAGCGACTTCTGGTCCTGAGGGATCAACGGAAGCGCAGCAAGCAACAGGACACTCAATCGAATCATCCTCATAAAGTCACCTCCTCAGGTTCGCACCAAGATATCAGGAAACCATGCTGGGCGGACTGCGACCGGCGCGAGTCCGCCACGCCCGCACACGCCGGGCGGCCCGGAACGGGTCCGTTACCGGAAAGCCCGGCGGCAGCCCGGAAGGGCGGACCCACTTGCTGCGTCTTCCTAAGCGTTATCGAGGCCCTGGGTTGGTTCTTCCCACTCGGTTTCGAGCATGCGGGTGTATTCGGCGGAGGCGTAGAGATCGAAGCGGAAGTTCCGGTTATCGATGGTGCGGTGCGGATGGGACTCCATGTAACAGCGGAAGAGCCCGTCGGCATAGCGATGATAGCCGATGACAAATTCCGGTGTGAGCGAATCGAGCGGCGGGGGAACCGTGAAGGCGGACTTCAAACCAATGCCCCTGGAAAATAGCGAAGCATAGTCGGCGACGCCCCAAGCCACCAGTTTGGTGAGCACGGCGGGAGGGGGGCTGGCGGTGAGCAGCGTGGCGAAACTCTGATCGCGGACTTCCGCGCCTTGCAACTCGGGCGTGCGCTCGACGAACTCCTGGCACTGCTCGATCCAACGCAGCACATCCTTGCCCAGAAAGAAGAGCATGCGGATCTCCGCGTAACGGCCGGCCAGGAGACGGCGCTCCAGGACCTCCCGCTCGGTGCCATCGCTGGGGATCAGTCCCGAAAGCATGAGCGCGGCTTTGGAACTCTCCAATAGAGACGCAGGGGGCAGATGTTCATTGAAGGGATACAAAATGAGCGGCGGCAATTCCCAGACTTTGCTGCCAAACGGCGATACCGATGTCGGCATGTAGCTCCCAAATTCCTTATCGGCCGAAAGCGCGCCTGGCTTAAGCCGACGGGGCACGACCAAGAGACCGCGCTCCATTTCATACGCTACCGCGGCTCTGGCCGGTGCCGACAGTACCACGCGTGCTATGCTGCCCCTTTCATGTCTGACCGCCCCAAGAGGTGGCCGCCGCCGTGGCTCTTCCTGCCGCTTATTCTGCCCGGGGGAATTTACGGCTCAGGCTTTATTATCACGGCATTGCCGTATTTATTGGGACAGGTGGGCGTGCCGGTGGAAAAGATCGCCGACATCGGCTCGCTGATGTACATTCCGGCGATTACGTACTTCCTGTGGTCGCCGGTGGTAGACATGAAGCTGCGGCGGCGCACTTGGCTGGTACTAACGTCGTTTGCCAGCGCCATAGCTCTGGGAGTAGCCATGCCGCTTACAGGGCAGAGGCATCTGACGCTGGTGACCGTGCTGCTGCTGGCCGGGTTGGTGGTGAATGTCCTGGTGTCTTCGGCGCAAGGCGGGCTGATGGTCACTTCGTTGACACCAGAGGACCAAGCCAAGGCCTCCGGCTGGACACAGGCCGGCAACATGGGCGGCGGCGCGTTTGGCGCGGGCGTCACGCTGTGGTTATTGAGCAAAATGGCGATGGTGCCGGTGGCCGTGATTACCGCCGCGATGACGGCGCTGCCGGCGTTGGCCGCGTTCACGATTGCCGAAGGCCCACCAGTGCCAACCGCCGGGTTGCTCGATCACATTGTCAGAATCGGCAAGGAAATCGCGGCGCTGGCGCGTTCGCGGCACACGCTGTGGGGGGTCTTGCTGCTGGCGGCGCCGGTGGGCTCGGGAGCGGCACAGAACCTGCTTCCCGCCGTGGCTTCACGCTACGGCGTGGGCGGGCAAGGAGTGCTGTGGATCAATGGCGTGGCCGGCGGGCTGGTGCTGGCACTGGGTTCGCTGCTGGCCACCCTGCTGCCGGGACGCTGGGATCGCCGTCTGACGTATGCGGGCGCGGGCGTGGTGAACGGGCTGGCGTCTTTGGTCATGCTGGCCGGCCATAGCCCGGGCGTTTATTACACCGGCACGATTCTGTACCTGACGACCACAGGGTTTTGCTACGCGCGGTTTACGGCGCTGGTGTTGGAAGTGTTGGGGAGCGGGGTGCACGGGACGAGCACCCGCTACAGCCTGCTGCTGGCGGCGGGCAATCTGCCGGTGGCGTACGTGATCTGGGCCGACGGCGTGGGTTACCACTATTTCGGGACGCATGGATTGTTTGGCGTGGATGCGGGCGGCAATTTCCTGGTGTTTGCGATTGTCGGCGCTGCCTGGCTCGTGGCCCGGCGCCGGCGTCAGTTGACCACGATCGCGTAGGGACTGCTGGTCACGCCGTCCACGGCGACGACTACCGGAACAGCAGCGCCGCCGAAGCTTTGACCAACCTGGAACGCCATTTGGACGGAGGGACTGTTGGCAGCGGCAGTCACCTGTAACACCGCCATGGGTGCGCCCCCGATACTGACTGCGACTCGGCTGAGATTGTTGACGACGGACGGGTCGACGTTGGCAACCG
>DATJAK010000082.1:0-5047 GCA_035516375.1 Bryobacteraceae bacterium | reverse complement strand
GTCTTCGGAGGGTTTTCGGCCGAGGCGCTGAAGACGCGCATCCAGGATCTGGAAGCGCAAGCAGTCATCACCGCCGATGGCGCGTGGCGCCGCGGAAAAGAGGTGCGCCTCAAAGAAGCGGTGGACGAGGCGCTCCTGGAGTGCCCTAGCGTGCGCGACGTCGTGGTGCTCCGGCGGACCGGCGGCGCGACCACGATGACGCCCGGCCGCGACCACTGGTGGCACGAACTCGAGCAAAGTGTGAATGATGCCTGCCCCGCCGAGCCGCTCTCGAGCGAGCATCCCCTGTATGTTCTCTACACTTCCGGCACCACGGGCAAGCCGAAAGGCATCGTGCACACCAGCGCAGGCTACCTGCTTCAAGTGCACATGACCATGAAATGGATCTTCGACCTGCGCGAGGAAGATGTCTATTGGTGCGCCGCGGATATCGGCTGGGTGACCGGGCATAGCTATATCGTCTATGGGCCGCTCTCGGCGGGCGCCACCACCGTCATCTACGAAGGAGCGCCTGATTTTCCGCAGCCCGACCGCTGGTGGAATCTCATCGAAAAGTACCGCATTTGCACCCTGTATACGTCTCCGACGGCAATCCGCGCCTTCATCCGGCAGGGCGATCAGTGGCCGAACTCGCACGATCTCTCCAGCCTGCGGTTGCTGGGCTCGGTAGGGGAGCCGATCAACCCCGCGGCCTGGGAGTGGTATTACAAAACCATCGGCAAAGAGCGCTGCCCCATCGCGGACACATGGTGGCAAACGGAAACAGGCGCGCACATGATCGCGCCCATGCCAGGCGCGGTGCCGCTTAAGCCAGGATCCGGCACGTTACCGCTACCGGGTGTGATCGCCGACGTAGTGGATTTGGACGGCAAACCGGTGGCGGCGAACCGCGAAGGCTTTTTGATCATCCGCCGGCCGTGGCCTAGCATGGCGCGCACGCTATGGCGCGATCCCGAGCGTTACCGCGAGCAATACTGGGAGCGCATTCCGGGCGTCTACATGACGGGCGACGCCGCGCGCCGCGACGAAGATGGTTATTACTGGGTGCTGGGCCGTGTGGATGACGTTATGAACGTGAGCGGCCACCGCTTGAGCACGATGGAACTGGAATCCGCGCTGGTTCGCCATCCGGCCGTAGCGGAAGCAGCCGTTGTGGGCAAACCGCACGAAATCACCGGGCAAGCCGTCGCCTGCTTCGTCACCTTGAAGAAAGGCGATTGGAATCACCACGACCTGGCGGAAGATCTGCGCAAGTGGGTGGCCAAGGAAATTGGCAGCTTCGCGAAACCCGAGCAGATCCGATTTACCGATGCGCTTCCCAAGACGCGCAGCGGCAAAATCATGCGCCGCCTGTTGCGCGAGATCGTCACGACCAATGCCGTCACGGGCGATGTCACCACGCTCGAGGATCTCTCCGTCGTAACCCGGCTTTCCGCGCAGCACGACGAGGAGTAGCTCGGCGGCTGTCCGGGGGCGCCTGCACACCGGGAATCGCTAACGGTACGCGCACGGAATACGAAGAGGGAATCGATATCGATCAGACACAAATCAACGGGGGCAGCCCGCTGTACACGAGTCCCATCGACGGCGGGTATCTGTCCATCGATCCTACCCGGCTCCCGCGCGATCCATTCGCCAACTGTGCCCCGGTTTATCCGTGGAACTTTATCCGCGCCAATACGATCTTCGGCGTAATTCACTACGAAGGCGGTTATACGGCCTGGGCGGATAAGCACGCCGCGTATTCGGTGGTTTCTGGCACGACCGGCACGAACAAGCCGAGCAACGTGGACGACTATTACGCCCCAGACATCAATTCCAACATCGTCCCGCTTCCGGGGGTCCTGGCCGCGAACGGCTTCGATTGCTCGACTCTTAGCAACAACGGCAACGACTGGACCACGGATTTTGACTCGGTGAAGTGTAACGACCAACTGAAGGTCAACGCCGTCTTGAACTGGATTAACGGCAGAACCCACCTCGGCAACCTGGGTGGCCAGGTTCCCATCGTATTCGGAATGGATTTCCAGGCGGTGAGCGTAGGCGAGAAGTTGGTCATCGGCACGCGGAAAGGCGGCTACATGGACGCGGCCGGCACTCCCACAACCGACATGCTCAATGAATTTAAATATGTGGATGCCGCGATCGGCCAGATGGTCAGCGCCCTCAAGGCCGCGGGTCTCTTCAGCCAGACCACCATCATCATTACCGCCAAACACGGGCAATCTCCGATCGACACGAACCGTTTCTTCCCGATCCCCGGACCCAGCGGAAGCAATGGGATGCCGCCTTCCTCCATACTTGGACCGGCTTTCCTACCCGATTCCGAGATCAATCAGATCGGATCGACTGAGGATGATATTTCGCTGCTCTGGCTGAGCCCGGGCGCCAGTGTTACGAACGCCGTCTCCCTTCTGGAAAGCAACGCTACCGCCGCCGGGCTTGGACGATGCGGTGTAAGTTCAACGACGGAGAAAGTCTGATGATGGGACGATTCCGTACGTCCCGTGTGCCGGATTTCAACCATATTCCTGCTAGAATGGTTCTCGCCCGATTCGTTTCCAGTTGAGTCCTATGTCGTTGGCCCTGTTCATGTTGGTCGTGTCTCCGACCACCCGTTTCATCAACGGCTTGTTTGACGACACCTTCGCCGGCGTGCACCAGCTTGGCTGGTTCGATTGGGCGATGCTCATTCCATACTTCGGCATTTTAATCATTCTGTCGGTCTACGGTATTCACCGGTACGAAACCATTCGCACTTATTTTAAGCATCGCAAGAACGTCCTGACGGATGCGCCACAACGCTTTGCGGAACTGCCGCCGGTCACGGTTCAGCTTCCGATCTACAACGAGCGTTATGTGGTGGAGCGGCTGATCGACGAAACGGTCAAGATCGAATACCCAAAGCATCTGCTTCAGATTCAGGTGCTCGATGATTCCACCGACGATACCGCGCCCTTTGCGCAAGCGTTGGTGGAGCGCTATCAGGCTCTGGGTTATCCGATCGAATACCACCACCGCGCCAACCGCGAGGGCTACAAGGCCGGAGCGCTGCAAGCGGGACTCGCAACAGCTACCGGCGAATTTGTGGCTGTATTCGATGCGGATTTCTGCCCGCCTGCCGACTTTCTCCAGCGCACCATCCACCAGTTTGCCGATTCCACTGTCGGTGTCGTGCAGACGCGCTGGAGCTATCTGAACCGCGACTACAGCTTTCTCACAGAAGTGGAAGCCATGCTTCTGGACGGGCATTTCATCCTGGAGCACGGCGCCCGGTCGCGCGCCGGATACTTCTTCAACTTCAACGGCACGGCCGGAATCCTCCGCAAAACGATGATCGCCGATGCCGGAGGCTGGCAGCACGACACGCTGACGGAAGATACCGACCTCAGCTACCGCGCCCAACTGAAGGGCTGGCGCTTCGTGTATCTGCCGGGCCTGGATTGCCCGTCGGAACTCCCCGTAGAGATGCACGGGTTCCAGGTGCAGCAGTCGCGCTGGGCCAAGGGGCTCACGCAGGTTGCCAAGAAACTTTTGCCCGCCGTTCTGCAGGCTGACTTGCCGAAGCGCAAGAAGGTTGAGGCATTCCTCCACCTGACGCCCAATATTTCCTACCCGCTCATGATCGTCCTCTCGGCGCTGATGCTGCCGGTAATGATCGTGCGCTTTTACATGGGACCGTTCCAGATGGTGTTTCTCGATCTGCCGCTGATCGTCGCTTCCTTCTGGTCGATTTCGCTGTTCTATGTGGTGGCGCAGCGGGAGCTATATCCGAAGACGTGGAAGCGGTCGATCCTGCTGCTGCCCCTGCTCATCGCAGTGGGAGTGGGGCTGACGATCATCAACACGCGTGCGGTGTTGGAGGCAATCTTTGGCGTGCAGACGGCCTTCGCCCGAACGGCGAAGTTCGCGATCGGCGACCGGCCCGTGAATTTGGAAGTGAGGAAATACCGTTCGCGCAGCGGCTGGCTGCCTTACGCGGAAATCCTCGTGGGTTTCTATTTCGTGACGATGATCGTCTTCGCCATAGAGACCTACAATTACTTCGCGATTCCTTTCTTGCTGCTGTTCGTGTTCGGCTATTGGTGGGCGGCGTTCGCCACGCTCTACCAGGAACACCAGGGCCGCCTGCGCTGGCTCCGGGAGCGCAAACTGGAACTGGCGCGGCAAGCGTAGCTATTTGAATGGAGGGCAGGCCATCGTTTTTTCGTGGCCTGCCTTTCCGCCCGCGGAACGCAGACGACAAAGTGCGATCGTCTGCGCCACTGGTTCTAAACCCGCGCGGCAAACACCACGATGTTGCCGCTGGGCTCGACCACTCCCACTTCCAGCATGCCGTAGAACGTCTTGCGCTCCGCAAGAGCGATCGGGTAGCCGTCCAGGCGGCGGCGCACATCGTCGAAATCGTCCACTTCGATGAACAACGATGAGATGTTCAATTGGCCTTTGGGAACGAACTGGGGCGCATCTTTACCGACGCTCTCCACAGTTTGGAGCATGACTTCTGCACCTTCGCGCACGAGGATGACAAACCCCAAACGGTCGCCTTCGGGCACATCGACCGTCTTCTCAAACCCCATTCGGCCCACCCAGAACGGTAGCGATTTCTCGATTTCTTCCACAATCAGCACAGGCGTTAGCTTCATGTGGCCATGTTAGCCGGGTCAGGTTCCCCCTGTATTGGAAAAAACGGCCACAGGCGTGGCCCCCGTAAATTCCCGGAAGTCGCGGATCAGGTGGGCCTGGTCGAAGTATCCGGTTTCGGCCGCAATCGCAGGCCAACCCAGCCGGGCGCTACTCGCCGCCAGCCCGAGAGCGCGGCGGAATCGGAGAACGCGGCACAGATGCTTCGGTGTCAGGCCGCTCTCTTCCAGACAGCGGCGCCGGAACTGGCGGGAGCTGAGACTCGCCTGGCTGGCGATCTCATCCAGATCCACGATGCCGTGTGCCGCGTAGATCGCTTCGATCGCGCGCTGCGTTGGCGTGAGTGGCTGACCTGGCCGCGTGAGGGCCGCCATTAATTCCCGGGCGCATTCTTCGGACGAGT
>DATJAK010000081.1:0-3597 GCA_035516375.1 Bryobacteraceae bacterium | reverse complement strand
CAGGTCGATTGGGGGCACCTGGGCGACCTGGAGATGGACGGCGTCGCGCACCGCATCTGGGGCTTCACTATCACCTTGGGCTACAGCCGGCGGATGTGGGCGCATGCGGCGCTGGACCAGAAACTGGGGACGCTGCTGCGCATGCACGAAGGCGCCTTCCAGGAATGGGGCGGGGTGCCGGAAGAGATCCTGTACGACCGCATGCGGACGGTGTGGCTGGGCCAGGACGAGCGCGGCGAAATCATCTGGCATCCAGTGTTTCTGGACTTTGCGCGGTACTGGGGATTTAAGCCGCGACTGTGCCGGCCTTATCGGGCGCAGACGAAAGGGAAGATCGAATCGGGCGTGAAGTATGTGCGGCGGAATTTCGTATGTGGGCTGCAGGGGCGGGAGCCCGGCTGCTTGATGGATTTCAATACGGAACTGCGGCAGTGGGTGGAAACAGTGGCCAACCGGCGGGTGCATGGGACCACTTACGAGCAAGTGCTGGTGCGCTGGGACGGGGATCAGTTTGCCATGCAGCCCGTGAACGGACGGCGGCCGTATCCCTACAGCGACGACGAACTGCGCAAGGTGGCGCGGGACGCGTATGTGAGTTGGCAAGCCAGCCGGTACTCGGTGCCCTGGCAGTACGTGGGCAAAGAAGTGTGGGTGCGGGAGCAAGGCGGGCAGGTGGAGGTGCAGTATGGCAGCGAGCGCATCGCCGTGCACGCGCGGGCGTCGCGGCCGCATCAGGTGATCACACAACCGGCGCATCACGCCGGCATTCCGTTGGGTGGCCAGGGGCCGGGCGGCAAGATTCTGATTCACCTGCGGGAGATGGCGCCGGTGGTGGAAGCCCGCCCCTTGGCGGCCTACGAGAGCCTGGCGGCGGGGGGTGTGCAATGACCCCGATCGAGCAGTTGCAGAGCGCGCTGGGCACGTTGGGGCTGAAAGCGGTGGAAGCCCGCTTGGAGGGTTTACTGGAACAGGCTTCCAAGAAGGAGCCCAGCTACGCCGAGTTTCTGCAGGAAACGCTGAGCTGCGAAGTGGAGGCGCGCCGGACGCGGTATCTGCGGGCGCGCTTACAACTGGCGCATCTGCCGTTCGGGAAGACTTTTGAGCAATTCGACTTCGGGTTTCAACCCTCCATCGATGAGAAGCAGATTCGCGAACTGCGCTCGTTGCGCTTCGTGCATGAAAGCAGCAACGTGGTTTTTCTGGGACCGCCCGGGGTGGGGAAGACGCACTTAAGCGTGGCGCTGGCCGAAGCAGCCATCCAGGCGGGCTTCGGCGCTTATTTCATCACGGCGCACGACATGGTGGCGGATCTGGGGCGAGCTTATCGCGAGGGGCGGCTGGGCCGGCGCCTGCGCGTCTATATCGCGCCCAAGGTGTTGGTGATCGATTAATGTGAAGTTGCCAAAAATGCGGAGCTGACGCGCGGAAGCCCTGCAAACCCCGGCCGGCCGCCGGCTTCAACTCCACATTTCTTCGAGTCTAAAGAGACTCCAGCCAGTCGAGGATCGTGTGGTCCTTGCCCCATGGAGTGGGGGACCGGCGTGGGACCGGCTTGACCTTGGCGATTGCCTGGCGCTTCATTTCGAGATCGACCTTGGCGTAGCGATTCGTGGTGGTTGGACTGGCGTGCCCCAACAAATGGCTGATTGTTGATAGATCAACGCCCGACTTCAGAAGGGCTACGGCCGTACTGTGCCGAACGCTGTGGGGATGCAACCGCTTCTTGCGGAGGTTCGGGGCACTGGCGCAAGCCAATCCGAGACACCTGGCGAGGATGTGGCGGATTCCAAAACGGGTTAACGGATGACCGCGGTGGTTCAGGAAGAGGCGAGATTCCGACCGCAGGTCCAGATTCCGCTGATGACAGAACGCTCTCAACACCGCGGCGGTCTGCGGCCAGAGCGGGCAGTAGCGTTCCTTTCTTCCTTTGCCGAATAATCTCACCTGGAACGGCTTGGTCAGTTGGAGATCACACACGCGCAGATCTGCGATCTCCTGGACGCGGCCGCCGGTGTTGAACATCGTTGCCAGCAGAGCATAGTCGCGGCTTCCCTGAGAAGTGGCCCGGTTGATGGTCTTGAGAACCGCATCGATCTCCTCATATTCCAGGTAGTCGATGGCTCGTTGTCGGGCACGCTTGAAGGGAATGCCGAGGATACGCTGTGTTAGTTCGAGATGTTCCGGATTACGCGAGGCCACAAAATGAAAAAGCGCATGAATGGCCGAAAGCCGCACGTTTCGCGTGGACACACCATTCTTACGCTCCTCTTCAAGGTGGGCCAGGAATGCTAGTATCCCGGGCGGGTCCAGATCCGTCAGATCGAGCCCCGTAACCGGTTTTTTCCGTTGTCGGGCGAGAAATCGCAGCAGCAGAACAATGCTGTCGCGGTAGCTGTGGACGGTGTGCGGGCTGGTTCCGCGAAGGCGGGGAAGGTGATCGGTGAAGTAGTCGCGGATTACAGCGCCGAGTAGATTCGGAGGCTCTATCTTCATTCATGCCTCCGGGCCGACTGGAGCAGTGGCGAAACCAGCGCGCCGTAATGCCTCGCGAACCGTTCGCTGGCCGCACTGCGGAAGGGTTCGATGAAGTGCAAGTAATAGTGAGTCGACACGGCTGAACCATGCCCCAAGTAGGTAGCCAGCAAGGGCAGTTTGGCGTCGACATCGGCACCGGCTCGGTACCATCGCAGCAGGGCATTCACGGCAAAACTATGCCGAAAATCGTGAATCCGTGGTAGCTTTCCTTTCGTTGTGCAATACGGCATTCCTGCAGCAGAGGCAGGAGAGAGCGTCGCAGGCTCGTGCCACTATAAGCCCCTCCACCCCAGGAAGGGTTCCAGATGAGGGCCATCTCCGGAGAAACGGAGAGTTTCCGCTGGGTTCGAGCACGCAGATAGCGATCAATCTCGTCGGCAATGCCACTGTTGATCGGAAGCAAGCGAGATTTATAAAACTTCGTCTGGCGGATGTGCAGAGTCGATTCCGGCCGGTTATAATCGCCGATCGTCAGGTTCAGCAGTTCCCCACGCCGGATTCCCGTGGTGAATAACAGGGTGATCGCGAGGCGGACCACCTCTGGGCGCAACGGCGATAGAGGGCTCCGCTTCAAGCCCGAAGCCGCGCGGAGTAATCTTGCTACTTCGGCCTCGGAGAAAATATACGGCTTGAGCCTTTGATGATATGCCGGAAATGAGGTGGGATCCGGAACGAAGCAGTGCGGTTCAGTCCGGCGGCGATACAAACAAAAGGAGCAAACCTCCAGCATGCGCACCCGCCGAACCCCCGACGTCACATGTTCGTGGGTGCGGCACCATGCCTGAAACGCGGCGGCATCCAGGTCCGGATACTTCGATTTTTGATCGCAGAGGAATCGGTCCAGGCCTTGCAGCGTACGAGATGGCAGATCGAAACGCCGTCCCAAAGCCCGCTTCAGATCGACATACTGAGCGAACGCGGGCGCCAAGCGAGATGAAAACACCGGAGTGAAAACCGAATGGCCTCGTGTCATCAGTTCCCCTTCTTTCGACCATGCCGCCCGCCCGGAACGGCGAGGGCCACCTCGCGCAAAATCCCCGGTCGCCAGTCGCAGGTACATGG
>DATJAK010000080.1:0-28582 GCA_035516375.1 Bryobacteraceae bacterium | reverse complement strand
AACGACCACCAGAAGCCATTCTCATCGGAACCCGCTGCCACGTTGTCGATGAAGACATTGTCCGGATTGGTGATCCAGTAAGCCGCCACCGTGTTGTCCGAAGGCAGCAGGGTGTCCTTGCCGGACATGCTGGCCGCCCTGTAGGTCGCGCGATTCTCGTTCGTAAAGCTGTTCTCAGGATTGGTCGGGGCGAGTGGATTCGAACCACCGGCCTCTCCGTTTGGGGCGAGATTGGTCGGCATGCAGGCCTTTGAAGTGTGGCACTTGATCTGGATCGCCAGGTTGTGCACGAACTGGTTACCGTGCTCGATGCCGTCTTCCAGGAAGAAGCAGTGGCCCACGGTGTTGTAGGTCACGTTGTTTTCGACCCGCAGGAAATTCGTGCCATGCACGGTCACACAGCGGTTGTAGGTGTCATGGAGCGACGCGTTCTTGATGTACTGCCCCTGTGCGTCGCCGACCAGATGCCAGTGGATCGGATATCGGGCGAGAGTCATGTTCTGGCCCATTCGATTGAATTCGACGCCCTCGACAAACATCTTGCTTCCGACCATCGCCATGACGTGCCCGCCGTAGAAGGACTGTTCCGCGTCGGCCGATGCCTGGAGTTTGATGTTGCGAGTCAGCAAGCCGACTTCGCCGCGTTCATCCACGTCGAAGGTGATCTTGCCGAAGTGCATGTAGTCGAGCTTCTTGTCGAGCGTGATCGTGTTTCCCCCGTTCGCGTTGGCATGGATGGCGGCGATGTTGCGGCGCTCTGCCTGCCGCGGATCGAAATCCGTGGATGCGAGAACGATCTCGTCGCCGACGCGCCAGCCGGCAGCGTTCAGGACCTGGATCGAGGTGGCGCCTGCGTTGGCCGTGCTGGACAGCTTGGTCCATGTGTTGGTGGTGTTGCCGTGCAGGTTCAGGGTTCCGCCCATGAGCAGGATCCCGCGGTCCACGCGGTCCGTCGTTCCACCCACTCCACTGATGTCTTCGCCTTTGACGTTGTCGGTGAAGGTGATGGTGGCCTTGCGGGTGTGAGGGGCCTTTTCCGTGCCAATCTCCAACTCCCCGTGCACCATGATCCACTCGGTGGTCAGTTCCAGGTCTTTATCATCCGCGAAGCTCAGCTTGCCGTTGATCGTTAAGCCGTGCAGCGGCTGCGGACTCACGTCGAGGACGACGTTCATGTCCCTCTCAATAGTGACAACGGCGTCCTTGCCGGGCACCTTCTTGTCAGGCCAGGTGGCTGCCTCAGACCAACGCTTCGCGCTGGCCGTCGAAGAAGTCTTTTGCTGAGCCTTAACGACGGAAGATCCGATGAGAACTAAAAAGCCTGACAGCAACGAAAGGAACAGAAGGAAACGTTTTCGCATGGTTAAACCTCCGTGGACGTGTAGCAAGGGACGATTTTACACGTATCGTCTGCCGAACAAAACCCTCTGGTTTCAACGTATTCGCCAGCGGATGGGTTTTGCGGAGCGCTGCGGAAACGCACGGAGGCGCCAACGACTTGTGTGTCGAAGAGTTCTCTGCGGGTGAGTCGTCAGAGACTCGGACGGAGCGGACGTTCCAGGGCCGGATAGGGAACGATAAGTCGCTTGTGGACGCTGAGCGCTGCTCCGGCGTGTGACGCGCTACTCGCCGTTGGTTGGCACGAGCCGCTGGCGCTGGAACGCTGGTGGTGTTTTCGGAAATCTGTTTCGCCCGGAGTCAAATCGCCGGCGTGCGGCAGATAGTCTTGCCACTTGGCCTGATTCCGCTTCCCGGAAACATTTCCTGCCGGGCACTTTTTCGCCACAGGTCCCCATGACAACGGCAACCCTCCGCCCGGCCGAAAAGCGGTGAACTACACTGAAGGGCAAGAAGCGGCCGCGGCGGCACTGTCCGCAAATTGGCTTCGTTTCTCACCGCAATACTACAAGCCGTCAAAGAAGAACGGCCCGATTTTCATACGGTCCGCTGTCCGAAAACGGAATTGGCTTCGTTCCTTCACACTTCGGCGCAATCTCCAAGACTCACAAAACAGGAAGGATAGCTCCGAACCAACAAGCGTGCTCGACTCTGCTGGCGTAGAATACATCCAGCACTCCGCAAGACATCAGACGCACGCTGCCCGAGAAATGTCGACCGTGCGCGCGCTGGAAAGGACAAGTGCCATGAGGATGCTTTTCACACGAGCGAAATTCGGGACGGCAGTGGTTTTTTTGACGGCGGCCGCCGCCCTATTTTCCGTTGCAGCCGGCGTGCCCGCCGCGGTTCACTACATTGGCCACGACAAGGTTACCGAAGTCATGTCCAAAGGCGGACCGATCGTGAGCGACCCGGGGTTGGTGGTCTTGGCGAACCGTCGGCAGGCTGGTGAGGTGGAATATCACGATCGTACGAACCACGTTTTTATCTTCGTCGAGGGCGAGGCCACGCTGGTGGTGGGCGGAACGATGGTCGACGCGAAACGGACCGCCCCCGATCAAATGCGAGCTCCGTCCGCGGAGGGCGGCACGACCTACCATATGACCAAAGGTGACGTGATCACGATCCCCGCAAAGACGCCCCACTGGTTCAAAGAGGTCCCTTCGAAGACCGTCGCCTATTACGCCGTGAACATCGAAAGCCAGTAGCAGGAGAGCAGGCACTCACGGCGGCCGCGGGTTAATGCTGCCAAGCCCCTCCTTTGACACCGGTTAACCAGGCTCGGTACACTGTTGACCGACTGGGTTTTCGAGCAACTGGGTGAAAGGAGTAGAACCCATGAGGGATGCCACGTCTGACGCATGCCGGAATTTGGGAAAAGGGGCGCTCGTTTTTGGCGCTTTCCTTTTGTTTTCCAGCCTTTCGATCGCCGCGGACTTAGGGAACACCGCTGGCGTACAGCCACCGACATTTACTAAAGATGTCGCCCCGATTTTGCAGGCGAAGTGCCAGGAGTGCCACCGCGTGGGATCCATGGCTCCCATGTCGCTGGTGACTTACGAAGAAACCCGGCCCTGGGCAAAGTCGATTCGGCAACGTGTGGTCGCGCGCCAGATGCCGCCCTGGCATATCGATCCCACCGTGGGCGTCTCCAAATTCAAGAACGACATGTCCCTCAGCGACCAGCAGATCAAAACCATCGAACGTTGGGTGGATGCCGGCGCTCCCGCGGGAGATCCGAAAGACATGCCGCCGCCGGTGAAGTGGGCCGCCGAGAATGAGTGGAAGGCCGCAAGAGAGCTGGGAGCCCCCGATGTCGTGGTCCAGTCCGAGCCCTACACCATGGCCGCCCATCATCAGGACGTCTGGTGGAGGCCGCTCTCCGATATTGGAATCACCGAACCGCGTTGGGTGAAGGCCGTCGAAATCCGGCCCACGACTCCGCCGGGACGCAAAATCACCCATCATGCGGTCGCCTACCTCGTGCAGGATGATCCGGACAGCATCCTCGCAGGCAGCGATGCGGACTTGAGAGGGCGCGCCTTGTTAATGGAATGGGCCATCGGAAAAGGATACGACCTCTATCGTCCCGATACCGGCAAGCTGCTCCTGCCCGGTTCGAAGATTTCCTGGGACATCCATATCCACGCCGTCGGCGAAGAGATCCGCGACAGCGTCCAACTGGGCATCTGGTTCTATCCGAAGGGTCAGGAGCCGAAGTATCGCACGTACCTGACCGCGTTTCAGGCAGTGAAAGGCCGCGACCGGAGCCGGATCGTCGACATCGCACCGAATTCGATTTCGGAGTCGCAGAACTTCACCGTGCTGAAACATGCCGCCATCCTGGAGAACTTCCAGCCGCATATGCATCTGCGCGGCAAGGCCATGGCCGTGGACGCGATTCTACCGGATGGCACCGTGCAGGCGATCAGCTACGTGGGCAAGTTCAACTTCAACTGGATGACCAATTACATCTATGCGGACGATGCCGCGCCGGTCCTTCCGAAAGGGACGATTATCCGCGTCACGGCCTGGCACGATAATACCCGCGCCAATCCGAATAATCCTGACCCGGACCAGTGGGTGGGATTTGGCGACCGCACCGTAGATGAAATGGCGCACGCCTGGATGAACGTGACCTACATCAGCGACGAGGACTATTCTGCCTGGGTGGCGAAACACCAGAAGACGGTGTCCGCGAACCTCAATCGGTAAGCTGCCGATGAGAGTAGCCGGGCGCATCTGCCTCCTCGCATCCGCCTGCCTGTTGGCTTGGGGGCAGACACTTCCACTCGAGCCCACGCACGCAGCCGGTTCGAGCGTCACGGGCGCATTTGAAGGATGGTTTCAGAACCCCGACGGGAGTTACGGCCTTCTGCTCGGATATTTCAACCGCAATACCCAGCAGGTACTCGACATTCCGATCGGTCCGGATAACCGTATCGAGCCCGGTGGTCCGGACCGCGGCCAGCCCACGCACTTCCTGGTCGGCCGCCAGTGGGGCATGTTCGTCATCAAGGTGCCGCGCGATTTCGGAGAAAGCAAAATCACCTGGACGATTGTCGCCAACGGCCAAACCACAACCATCCCGGCCAGCTTGAAACCCGATTACGAAATCTCGCCGTTCCAGGAAGCCGCCGTCGGCAACACACCGCCGATGATCCGGTTTGATGAGCATGGACCCGCCGCGCAGGGCCCGCGCCCGATCATGACAGAACGCAGCGCCAAAGTAGGGGTTCCTCTTTCGTTGACCGTGTGGGCCAGCGACGATGCCAAACTGACGACATCGTCCGGTGCCCCACCCAGGAATCTCAGGGCGCCTGTCACGCTGCGGTGGAGCAAATACCGCGGTCCGGGCACCGTAACCTTCGGCGACGACCGGCCGCCCGTCGAAAAATCGGAACGCAAGGAAGCGGACGCGCCGCCTTTCAACGGCAAGGGCACTACCACGGCCACCTTCAGCGAACCCGGCCAGTACATTCTCCACGTGACAGCCAACGATTATTCCGGGGAAGGCGGCGGGGGCTTCCAGTGCTGCTGGACTACGGGGCAGATTCAGGTCTCCGTGCAGCCGTAGCGGCGGCGGTAGCCGAATCCACCCTGCAGAGCGAGGTCCTACTCCAGCCCGGCCTGTTTGAGCATCGCGAGGAATTGTTGTTCAGTCCGCCGATCGATCGCCTGCGCTACCAGTTTCCCTTCACGGTTATACAAGAAACTCTGGGGAATGCCCTCAACGGCGAACAGTTCGTTTACCTTGCGGCCCGGGTCCAAGAGGATCGGATAGCTGTATTTTGATTCCGTGATGAACCGCAGCACTTTCTCTTCATCTTCATCAGAGATCCCGAGGATCACCAGCCCCCGCGAACGGAAACGCTGGTCCAGCGCCTCCAGATCGGGCATCTCCTTGCGGCATGGCGGGCACCACGTGGCCCAGAAGTTCACCAGCACCACCTTGCCCCGCAGATCTCTCAACGCCCATCTCCTGCCGGTCAGATCGCTTAGGGTGAAATCGGCATTCCGGCGGTGCTCTTCTTCCATTTCCAGTTTCGCCACTGCCGATTCGTACTGCGGCGTGTCGATCGATGCCTGGCAATGCTCGTAACGTACCAGGCGTGCCAGCGACTCGTACAGGGCATTGTAGGAAGTGGCGTTGGGCGCGGCGCGCAGCACATCCGCCATGGTGGAGGCCACCACTTGCAGAGTGTCGTGGCCCGCATCGCCCTCCGTAACGAGGTTACCCAATTGAGCAATGAGTCCCGTTTTGGCCGGGCTGGGCTCCAGACGCTGAATCCGCCGGGCGAGCTTCCCGATGGCGTCCTTCCATTGCTCATCCGGCAAGCTGCGCAGATGATTCAACTGATCGAGGGGGATGCCTTCCTCACTACTACGCGGGTTGTCCGCCAGGCGGAAATTCACCTGGATCGTTGCGGCCACGGTAACTGGCTTGCCATCTTTGTATCCTGGTTGAAACTTCCATTTATCAACAGCCTCGATTGCGTTTTCATCCAAGCCATGTCCGAGGCTGCTCACAACTCGAGGATGCACGGCATGTCCATTAGGATCGATTTCGACGACGAGGACAACTTGGCCTTCCAGATGGAGACGTTGCGCCTCATCCGTGTAGTTCGGTTCTATCTTGGAAAGCAATTTGGGCGCTGACACACCACCGCCCACGCGAAAGACACGGTCGGAGTTGGATTGAGGAGCGGCGGGCGGCGCGTCGGACTGCTGGCATACTCCTGCTGCACCGAATAACAAAAACGGCAATATATGCTGTCTCATCTGATGTGACGCCTCGCCGGCAGCCGCTAACGTAGCAGAGCTTCCGCACCGGCGCAACCTTCGTTTTTTCGAATGACAAACCAGTGTGCGGCCGCGGCACAGCGTGTAGGCAGCTCACGTAGAACGCGCCGGAAAATACTCGATTAACAGTGAGCTTGCGTCTGGCCTTTGAAATGCCCCAATGGGCCCACCATGATCGCGGCCCTCCGATCCGTGCGCGTCCTGCGCCGCCATTGGAAACTTGCTGCCGTCTCCGCTTTTTCTCTTTCCGTTGCGATGGCTCTGGGCGTTGTGGCCCTGAGCGTTTCGAATACCATTCTGATCGTGCCGCCGGCCGCGCCTGCTCCGGATCGCCTGGTCATGCTGTACTCGCGCTCGGCGGCCGGCGGCGTCGAACAATTCTCTTATCCGGACTATCAGTATTATCGGGACCACAACCACGTTTTCACCGATGTGGCGGCCGCTCCCAATTCGATCGGGCTCATCGAAGATCTCGACTTCGCGGGCCGCGTCACACGGTTAATCACACGGCCTGTCTCGGAGAATTACTTCGACGTGATGGGGATCCGGCCGGTTCTCGGCCGCTTCTTCTCGCATGGCGATGACTTGAGCCAGGCGCACATAGCAGTGATGTCATGGTCTTGCTGGGAACGCCTCGGCTCGGACCCGAAGATGGTCGGCAAGCAGCTGGCTGGACACACCATCATCGGCGTTACCCCGCAGTCCTTTAGCGGATCGTTCTACGGAATCAATGGCGATCTGTTTACCACATTCCGCGACTGGAATAGCGACCCTTCCTGGTTCCAGCAGCGCATGGCGCGCCGTTTCAACCTGCTCGCGCGCCTTCGGCCAGAAGTGACGCGACGGCAGGCGCAGGCGGAGATGGCGGCTCTTGCGGGACAGCTTGCATCCGCATATCCGAAGGAGGACAAGAATCGCACGGCGGTAGTCACGCGCGCCACCCTTCTGCCGCCCGATGCGATCCCCACCGCGAAATTGATGAGCGCTATTCTTACGGCCCTGGCGCTCCTCGTCCTTTTGATCGCCTGCGCCAACGTCGCCAATCTGCTTCTGGCACTGGCGGTGGGGCGCCGTCAGGAAGCCGCAATCAAGCTGGCGCTCGGAGCCCCGCGCGGACGGCTGATCCGTGAGTTTCTGAAGGAGAGCACCGTCCTTTGCGCTCTTGGCGGTGTTCTGGGCTTCGCGATTGCGGCGCTGGCGGTGTCCAAATTCTCCGGGTTTACCGTCGCATTCCCAATGGTGGGAGCTGTTCCCTTTGGAGTCAATCTTCGCCTCGATGCCACCGTGGTCGGGTTTGCGGTTGTCCTGATCTTGATCGCCAGCATCGCGACAGGCCTGGCGCCGGCGCTTTACGCGGCATCGCCCAGCCTGGCGCAAATCCTAAGTGGTGAACTCGCGATTGGTGGAACGCGCAAGGCCATCCGCCGCAATGTGCTGGTGGTGATACAGATTGCAATCGGCACTCTGGTGCTGGTGGGCATGGGCCTCTGCCAGAGAAATCTCTTCAATTTGCGTCATGTGGACCTGGGCTTCTCCGCGCGGAACCTACTCGCGGACACCGTTTACCTGGAAAGCGAAGGCTATAACGAAGCCCGCGGAAGACAGCTTTTTGTGCGCCTGCGGAGCGCGGTTTCGGCACTGCCCGGCGTGGAATCGGTTTCGCTGGCCTGGGATTTGCCGCTGTACGGCACAAGCCAGGTCCCCGTACAAACTCCGGATGCCGGGAAAACGATCTCGGTCGCGCACACCGTGGTGGACTCAGAGTACTTCCGCACTTTCGGCATTCGGATTCTGGCGGGCCGCGCGTTTGATGCCTCCGACATCGAGGGCGGTCCGGCCGTCGCGGTAATCAACCACAAAATGGCGGATATGTTCTGGCCGAACCAGGACGCGGTTGGCAAGCTGGTTCTGGCAGGCGATCCCGCGCGAAAATTTCTGGTAGTGGGAGTGGCGGCCGATGGCAAATACATCGATCTGGACGAACCGACCGAGCCGTTTCTCTACTATGCGATCAGCCAGCATTACCGCGGGGCCATCAACGTGATTGCGCGAACTTCGGGCGATCCGAATCTGTGGGTGCAACCTATGACTCGTGCGCTGCGCGGCCTCGGGCTCAAAATCGATATTCAGCCCGCCACGCTAAATGGCTGGATGAATCTGACGCTTTTCCCGCAACGCTTTGTGGCGGGAGGCGTCGCCATGCTGAGCGCGTTGGGGTTGATGCTTGCGGTCCTGGGCCTGTTTGGCGCTATCTCCTATTCGGTGAGCGAGCGCAAGAAAGAATTCGGAATTCGTGTCGCGGTAGGCGCGCGGCCGGGGCAATTGCTGACCATGCTCTTGCGGCAGACGATGTTCACCGCGGGCGCCGGTGTGGGCTTCGGGATTTTGCTGGGCGTGGCCGGCACCATTGTTTTCCGTTCGCAACTCTACGGAATCCATGCCGTTGAGTGGACGGTATTGATTCCGGTCGGCGCCGCGATGCTGGCCGTGTCCCTGCTGGTCGCTTACTTTTCCGCCAGGCCCTGGGTCACCATCAGCCCGATGGAAGCTGTCCGCCACGCTTGAGTGCCGGCGCAAACAAAAAGCCCGCACGGTGACCCAACACCATGCGGGCATCTGGAGGATCACTTTACCGGCGGCCGCGATCGAAGGGGCCATCACGATCGAAGTTGCGGCCGTGGTCGATCACGCGGGCATGCTCGACGCGCGGAGCAACGCGCACTGTCGGGCGAGAAACCACCACGGCTGGAGGCGCCCAATAGCCAGCCACCCAAATGCCGTTTGGCGCATAGTAACCGTCAACCCAACTATATCCGGGACCCGGACAAACCGGCCGCACGACAGCCACTGGCGCGGCAGGAACGCCGAACCCGATTCCAACCGAAATCCGCGGGGCCGCGAATAAGCCGCCCGCCAGAAGCATCATGACTGCGATTGCCTTTTTCATTTCCTTTCCCTCCTAACTCACCCTTCCCAAAAGCAAGACTCGTACCAAATCGCAAATCCATCAGAATGTTGCACTCAGCGCGGAGCCCCCGCGGAAGGCGGTGGATATCGGCCGCCCCCGTGGTGATGTTCAGCCGTTGATCGGGCTGCGAACATTCTTCCGCACGGTGTCGTGGAATTGCGCGGCTGGGAGTCTTCTCCAGTAAGAGCCCGCGCGTCCGTACCGAACATCGGAGGAATCCCGCAATGCGCAAGTGCGCCACGACCGACGCCCTCAGTGTCTTCATAGCTTTCAGTTGGCTGCTGCTCTTCGCGCACAACGGCATCCGCGCGCCGTTCTCGGGTGATGATTTGATGAATCTCCACCTCTATCTCAGCCGCCCGCCCACCTCGCTGATCGCGGACAGCGTACGCTACTGGTCAGCGTCCTACCGTCCGTTGGGCGGGCTCTTCTACGTCTCGCTCTATCACTGGTTCGGCTTTGACCCGCTGCCGTTTCGTTTGGCGTGCTTCGGTTTGTTAGCGCTCAACTTGGGCTTGCTGCAGCGATTCATCCTGCGGTTGTCCGGGTCCCGCGAGGTCGCGTTCCTCGCGCTGCTGATTGCGGCCTATCACGCCTGGTTCGTCGACCTCTACTACAGCACCGGCACGGTTTTCGATTTGCTCTGTTACTCCTTCTTCATAGGCGCACTTAACGTGTATCTGAGTGTGCGTACCGAAGGACGCATGTGGACGTGGCGCCGGTTGGCCGCGCTGATCGCCCTGTACGTCTGTGCACTCGACGCCAAGGAAATGGCCGTCAGTTTGCCGGTTCTGCTGGCTGCCTACGAAGGGATCTATCACCGGCGGGCTTTGCTGGATCGCGGCCTCCGCTGGCTTTGGCGCGAAGGGCAAGGCGTCGTCGCAACCGGGCTACTAACCCTGCCTTACATTGCCGGCAAACTCGCGGGTGCGGGAAGCCTGGTCGAGAACCCGGCTTACCGGCTGACCATTTCGCCGGCCCGCTACCTGCACACCTTCCATCTCTATCTGAATCGTCTGCTGTATCAGGATCATGTTTTCCGCGATTCCAACACCGTCGAACTTCTGTTGTTGATGCTGGCGCTCGGGGTAGCGCTCGGCAGCCGGCCCCTGTTGTTTGCCTGGTGCTTTGTGCTGGTCAGCCTGCTGCCGGTCGCCTTCATCGCTCACTACGGGGCATTCTTTTTGTATCTGCCGATGGCGGGCTGGGCGCTCTATGCGGCCGTGTTGTTGCACACGGCCCGGCGGATGCTTTTGCGCCGGCTGGTCCGGCTGCGAATCGCTTCCATCGCCGGGCTGCCCATGCTCGTCGCGTTGTTCCTGGCGCCTCACCACCAGCGCGAGAGCATTACGGCAATGCGCACGTTCCAAAGCGTTCAACCGCCGTCGCGCCAGCTTGCCCGTGAACTGATCGCGCTCTGTCCCAGGCTCCCACGCGGCGCGCGCGTGTTGTTTGTTGGCGACCCATTTGCCCGCGACGAGTATTTTCTGCTCTTTCTCACGCGGCTCTTGTATCGGGACATGAGCATCACGGTCGATCGCGCGCCGAGAAGCGCGCGGCCCGGCGGCTATGACGCCGTGTTCGCATTCGAGCAGGGCCAGTTAACATCTTCCATCCAGCGAACTCTGTTATAGTGGTCGCGCATTCCTCTCCGGAGCACGCCTACATGCTTCGAAACGATCTTCGCTATGCACTGCGTAGCCTGCGCAAGGCTCCGGTATTTACTGCCGCCGCGGTGCTCACTCTCGCCCTTGGGATTGGCGCCAATACCGCCATCTTCAGTGTGGTGAACGCGGTGCTCTTGCAGCCGCTGCCATTCACCGATGCGGGCCGCCTGGTGGTGGTGAACGAGAAAAACGACAGGCTGCATCTCCAAGGATTTGCCTCCTCGGTTCTCAACTATCTCTCCTGGAAGGAGCAGGCGCAGAGCTTCGAAGCGATGGGCGCGATCGGCAGCGCGACGTACAATCTCACCGGGCGCGGCGATCCGGAAAACTTCGCGGGAGCCACCATCAGCCCGTCAATGCTCCCGCTACTCGGCATCCGCCCGGTCGCAGGCCGGGCCTTTCACGAGGGCGAGGACGGGCCGGGCGCAGCGCCAGTCGCGATCCTCAGCGAAGGCGTTTGGAAGCGCCGCTTCGGTGGCGATCCATCCATCCTCGGGCAGCGCCTGACCCTGAATGACAGCGATTACACCGTGGTCGGAATTGCTCCGGCATCGCTGGCGCTGCTGGCGCCTGGAGACATCTGGACACCGCTGGTCATCGACCTCACCAGGGAGTTCCGGCTGAATCACGTGATCACCACCGTCGCCCGCATGAAACGCGGCGTCACTCTCCAGCAGGCCCAGGCCGAGATGAATACAGTCTCCTCGCGCCTGGGAAAGCAATACCCCGAAGTGCGGGATTGGGGCATTCAGCTCGAAACATTCTTCCGCCTGTTCGTTTCGCCGGAACTCGAGACAGCGCTACTGGTGTTGCTCGGAGCGGTAGGGCTGGTCCTGCTGATCGCCTGCGCCAATGTCGCCAACCTGCTGCTGTCACGCGCCGCGGCGCGCCAAACCGAGATTGCGGTCCGCACCGCCCTGGGCGCCGGCCGCGGCCGCCTGATCCGCCAGCTTCTCACCGAAAGCATCCTGCTCTCGCTGGGCGGCGGCGCTGCCGGCCTGTTGGCTGCTCTCTGGACCGTCCGCCTGATAAACCACGGCTTACCCCCCAATCTGCTGCCATTGCCCGAGATTCCCGTAGACGGCGGAGTCCTCCTGTTTGGTCTCGCGCTTACCATTGCCACCGGTCTCATTTTTGGCCTCGCGCCCGCCTGGCACGCTTCGCGCACGGATCTGAACAGCGTCCTGAAACACGGCGGCCGCTCTGGAATTGGCGCAGGCGGTGCGCTCCCACGCAATCTGCTCGTGGGCGCCGAACTGGCATTGGCGACGATGCTGCTGATCGGCGCCGGGCTGCTGATCCAGACGCTGCTGCGCCTGGAACGAGTGACACTCGGCTTCCGTCCGGAGGGAATGCTGACGTTCCAGGTCTCGCCTCCTCCGGCGCGTTATGCGGGAATCGCGAAACAATGGCCCTTCTATCGCTCGCTGATCGCAGCGCTTGAAACCATGCCGGGCGCGCGCGGCGCAGCCATCTCGAGCGGCCTTCCCATGGGTGGAGGCACCTACACCACCACGCCCACGGTTCCCGTGGGGCCGTCGGTGCTGCCGCTTGGCGAAGCCATGGCCGTCGATTGGCGAGCGGTGAGTCCCGGCTATTTCCGCATGATGGAGATTCCCCGGCTGCGCGGCCGCACGTTCACCGAACACGACGATGCCGCCGCGCCGCAAGTCGCGCTGATCAGCCAACTCACCGCCCGCAGGTTCTGGGGCGATAGCGACCCGATCGGCCGGGTGGTCGAGATCAAAGCCAACAGAAAGCGGTTCACGGTCATCGGCATCGTGGGCGACGTTCGCAACACAGCGTTGAATCGCGAGCCTGCGCCCGCCATGTATTTATCGGCCGTGGCGCGCACCTGGCCGGTGATGGATGTGGCGTTGCGCGTCGCCGGGAAACCGGAAGCGGCGCTGCCGGCCGTGCGGCAGAAGATCCACGAAATCGATCCCGACACGCCCATCGCGACGGTGAAAACGATGGACCAATGGGTTTCCGCCAGCGCCTCGCCATCCCGCCTGAACGCGGTCCTCTTGGGAACGTTCGCGGCAGTGGCGCTGTTGATCGCCGCCATCGGCGTGTACGGCGTTCTTTCGTATTCGGTGAACCAGCGCATCCGCGAGATCGGCGTGCGCGTGGCATTGGGCGCACAGTCGGGCAATGTGGTGCGGCTGGTAGTGGGCGAAGGCATGCGAGTGGCGCTCGCCGGAATCGCCGTTGGCGTACTGGGAGCGCTGGGCCTGAGACAGGCGTTATCCACTCTTCTTTTCGGGATCGAGCCGCACGATCCGCCCACATTCGCCGCGGTGGCATTTACGCTGGCGGCCATCGCCCTCGTGGCATGCCTGCTGCCGGCCCGCCGGGCGACCCGCATCGATCCCATGGTGGCGTTGCGCGAGGAGTGATCAGGCTAACGCCCGTTCACCCAAGTTAGCAACTTGGATTGTGCGCCCGCCGTCGCGCTCGGTTAGCCTGTTGGTGATGAGCACGCGTCCGTTGATCTTACTCCTCGCCGCCGGGTCGCTCTTTGGCCAGAGCGGGCAGCAAGGACCGAAGCCCGAATGGCCGTGCGTTGCCGGGCGCGCTGTGGACCCGGCCTTTCTCGACGCCAGCGAAAGCACGGGCGGCCAGGTCTTCCTTTTTCAGAAGAGCGAAATCGCCCAAGCCGGTCCCTTCATGCTCGCCGGCTCGACGCATAAAGCGACCATCGTCCGCGCGATTGGGTCGCTTTCGCAACCGCGCGAATTCGAATTCCCGGTCGATTCCACGGTCCAGAGCCTGCTCGTTATGGCGTCGATCCAATGCCGCTCCGCGATTGGCCTCTTCCGGCCCAGCGGCACGGAAGTGACGGCGGCCAGCAGTACGCGGAACGTTGATCTGCAGGCGGGACGCGCCATGAAGATCGACAATCCCGATCCGGGCCAGTGGAAAGTTCGCATGGAAGGCACGGGCCTGTTTGTGCTCTCCGTGCGCGCGCAGTCGCCGCTCAGTCTGACCCGGGCAGAATTCCTGGATAGCGACAGCACGGACCCGTCCGAAGTCCGAACGGCACGCAAAGCGGAGCCGCGGCTGGGCAAACAGCAATGGGCCGTGGCGCACATTTCGGGTGAAGTGTCCAAAGTCGAAATCCAGTTGCTCGACGCGGCTGGCGACCTTAAGTCTGGAGCACCATCCCCGGACGTGATCGCTGGCGCCTACTACTTTCGGATCACGCCAGCCCTGGAGCGGTTTCGGCTTCGCATCACAGGTGTGGATGCTTCCGGTTGGCCGGTCGAGCGCGTGTATCCTGTCTTGTTCCGCGCCGTAACCCGGGATTAGCCTACGCACCGTGGTGTTTGCCAGCGTGGGGTCGGGCCTTCCGGCCCGCAGCCGGGCTTCTGCCCGGCGCTCGTTCAGCGCGGCGGATGAAACAAGTCCGCCACATCCGACTGCGGCTCCGGACTCTCGATATCGAGGTTGACCACAACCGGCTCCTGCCCGCTGCGCACCACTACCGCTTCCACCGGCTCGTCGCGGCGGGCGTTGATCTCCTGGTGCGGAACGTAGGGCGGCACATAGATGAAATCGCCCGGCCCGGCCTCGTCGACAAACTCCAGCCGCTCACCCCAGCGAAACCGCGCACGCCCTTTGACGATGTACAAAACGGTTTCCAATTCGCCATGGTGGTGCGCCCCCGTTTTGGCGTCCGGCTGCACCACCACGGTCCCCGCCCATAGCTTCTGCGCTCCGGCGGTGGCGTGCGTGATGGCCGCCGCGCGCGTCATGCCGGGAGTTTGCGGCGTGTTCGTGTCCAGTTCGCCCGCCCGCACGATGCGAATGCCATGCGCCTTCCAATCCGTTTGCCCGCTCTGCACCCAGCCATCCTAGCAAAGGTGGGAATTCTTGGGACAATGGGCTCAAGTACACCGACCAACCCAACCTTTGGGATTGACCTTCGATGTCGCTGCTTTCCAAAATCGAGTGGACGGACACCACCTGGAACCCCCTCCGCGGCTGCATGAAGATCAGTCCCGGTTGCACGCACTGCTACGCGGAACGGTTCGCCGAGCGTTTCCGTGGAGTGAAGGGACACCCCTTCGAGCAAGGTTTCGATCTTCTCCTCGTCCCTCAAAAGCTCGGCGAGCCCTTGCGCTGGAGCAAGCCGCGAATGGTATTCGTCAACTCGATGAGCGATCTGTTCCACGAAGACGTGCCCGTTGGGTATATCGAGAAGGTAGTTGAGACCATGCGGCTCGCCAACTGGCACACCTATCAGGTCCTCACGAAGCGCTCCCAGCGACTGCGGGAGCTGCTCGGTGGACCATTCCGGACAGCCGCAACGGACCCTCATATCTGGTGGGGTGTATCAGTCGAAGATCGGAAACACGGGCTTCCACGAATCGCTGACCTTCAGGCCGCGCCTGCCGCCGTGCGCTTCCTGTCGGTCGAGCCGCTTCTGGAAGATCTGGGAAATCTGCCGCTGCAGGACATCTCGTGGGTCATCGTCGGCGGCGAAAGCGGACCCGGCGCGCGGCCGATGAAAGAGGAGTGGGTTCTGTCGATTCGCGAACAGTGCAAAGCCGCTAACGTACCCTTCTTCTTCAAGCAGTGGGGCGGTGTGCACAAGAAAGCCGCGGGCAGGACGCTTTGTGGCCAGACTCACGACGACATTCCCCCACGAGTACAGAATCCACTATTGCCTACACCTCTTCGCCTGAAACACGCACTCGCAATCGAAAACGCTGCGCTCGTGGAGTTAGATTCGTGACTGACGCCGGCTCTCTCGCAGAGAGACGCCGAATTTGGCCAATCTCACCATAGGCGACTACACGCCGGGTGAATCGGCGGATGCTAGGGCGTTTCTCGGTCCTAATGCGGAACGATACGCGCAACCGCTTTAATTATCATGGCTTCAAAGTCACCGCCGGCCCAAGCCGGTGTGCACGTTATCCGGAATAAGGGTGCTATATCGTCAGACCGAATCGGGACGTCATACGCTCAGATGCGAGCGCACCACTTCGTCGGTCAGCTCGCCGATCGGACCGGCAGCGACACGGCGGCCTTTGTCGAGAATGCAGAACTCGCTCGCCACGCGGCGAGCGAAGGGCAGCTTCTGCTCGACCAGCAGCACAGTAAGCCCCTCTTCCTTGTTCAACCGCAATACGATGTCGCCGATTTCGTGGACTATGTTGGGCTGAATCCCTTCGGTTGGCTCGTCCAGAATCAGCAGCTTCGGTTCCAGTACCAGTGCGCGGCCAATCGCGAGCTGCTGCTGCTGCCCCCCGGAAAGGTCACCACCACGCCGGTTCAGCATCCGCTTTAGTACGGGAAACAGGTCGAAGATACGACTTGGAATCGTGCGGGCGCCGTTCCTGCGTATTCCCAAACCCACGCGGAGATTTTCCTCCACAGTCAGATGGGAGAAAATTTCGCGCCCCTGTGGCACATAACCGATGCCCAGCCTGGCGCGCTGCTCGGCGGGACACTTAAGCAATTCGCTCCCATCGAAAGTGATCGCGCCGGAACTCACCGGCTGCAGACCCATGATGCATTTGAGAAGCGTCGTTTTGCCCATGCCGTTGCGGCCCATCAGGCACATGCGCGAACCGGCGGGGACGTTCAGGTCCACATCCCATAGCGTGTGGCTGCCGCCGTAAAACTGGTTCAGGGCTTTCACTCCCAGCACGCGCTCACACTCCCAGATAAACTTCGATTACCTTCGGGTCCTTCTGCACTTTGTCCATATCGCCCTCCGCAATGACACTCCCTTCGTGCAAGACCGTCACGCGCCGGGCAATCGATCGGACGAAGTTCATATCATGCTCGACCACCACGATCGAATGATCGCCCGCCAGTGATCGCAGCAGTTCGGTCGTGCGCTCGATCTCGTGCGGCGTCATACCGGCAACCGGCTCGTCCACCAGGAGCAACTCCGGGTTCTGCATCAACAGCATACCGATTTCGAGCCACTGCTTCTGGCCGTGCGAGAGGATTCTTGCCAGCGACCAGCGGCTGGCCGAGAGACCGATGATTTCCAGCACTTCGTCGATTCTGCTCTGTTGCGCGGGCGTAATCCGGGCCCGCAGCGTTTTGAGGAACGACCGGCGGCCGGCCAATGCCAGCTCCAGATTCTCGAACACCGTTAACTGTTCGAAGACCGTCGGCTTCTGAAACTTCCGCCCGATTCCGGCGGCCACGATTTCCGCCTCGGTCATCTGGAGCAGATCGACTCCGTCGCCAAACCACGCCGTACCGGAATCCGGGCGTGTTTTTCCCGTGATGACGTCCATCATAGTGGTCTTGCCCGCGCCGTTGGGGCCAATGATGCAGAGCATCTCTCCCGGCTCTACGTATAGCGTGAGGTTGTTGAGCGCCTTAAAGCCATCGAAGCTGACGGTCAGATCCTCCAGATAGAGCCTCTTGTTGCGTACGGCCGCTTTTTCCATGCCTACGTCCTATCGGCCCACCTTCGCCGCCACTCGTTTGTTCTTACCCCGCGCCGGCAAAAGGCCAATAATCCCGCGCGGCAGAAACAGCGTCACTAGTACGAACAGCGCGCCGAGCGCGTAAAGCCATATTTCAGGAAACGCACCGGTGAGATAGGTCTTCGCGTAGTTCACCAACACAGCGCCTGCAATCGCGCCGTAGAGCGTGCCCCGCCCTCCGACTGCCACCCAGATGACCGCTTCGATGGAATTGATCGGCGCAAACTCGCTCGGGTTAATGATCCCGACTTGCGGCACATACAGCGCACCGGCGATGCCTGCGACGATGCCGGAGAACACGAAGAGCCACAGCTTGAAAGACTCGACCGGATAACCCAGAAAACGGGTCCGGCTCTCCGCATCGCGGATCGCACGTATCACCCTCCCAGCTCGCGAATCGACAATCGCGCGGCAAGCTAGGAAGCTGGCTGCGAGAACGACGACGGTAATCACCAGCAGCACGACGCGAGTCCGGTCGGAGTGCAGGTCGAAGCCAAGGATGTCCTTAAAATCGGTAAATCCGTTGTTGCCACCAAACCCCATATCGTTGCGAAAGAACGCCAGCATCAAGGCGTAGGTGAGGGCCTGTGTAATGATCGAAAAGTATACGCCCGTGACACGGGACCGGAATGCAAACCACCCGAACACCAGCGCCAGCAGACCCGGAACCAGCATCATCATGACCAGCGCGAACAAAAAGTGATTGAAGCCGTACCAGAACCAGGGCAGGGCCTTATAGTTCAGAAACACCATGAAGTCGGGTAATATGGGATTGCCGTACACGCCCCTGGCGCCGATCTGCCGCATCAGATACATGCCCATGGCGTAGCCGCCGAGAGCAAAAAAAGCTGCGTGCCCCAGGCTCAGGATGCCGCAATAACCCCAGATCAGGTCGAGTGCTAGCGCCAGCATTCCGTAACACAGATACTTGCCGATCAGAGTGATCCCATAGGCCGAAAGGTGCACACCCGATGAAGCGGGCACAACCTGATTAAGAAGGGGCACAGCGACGGCCACCACGGCGAGCACGGCCAGAAACCCTGTGCTTCCTCGATCGACGCCGGTGCTCTCGTTCCAGAGGCCAAACACCTCTACTTATCCTCCCCCGCACGGCCGGCTTGTGGGAACAGTCCGCGCGGCCGCCGTTGAATGAAAAGAATCAGGGCGACGAGGACAAAAATCTTGGCCAGCACAGCCCCAGCATAGGGCTCCAGTATTTCGTCGACGACCCCCATCGACATGCCGCCGATGAATGAGCCCCATAGATTTCCGACACCGCCAAAGACAACTACCATGAACGAATCGATGATATAGGATTGCCCCAGGTTGGGACCGACATTGGTCAACTGGCTGAGAGCGACGCCGGCCACGCCGGCGATACCCGACCCGAGCCCGAACGTAGCAGCGTCCACCCATTCGGTGCGGATACCCATGGCTTTGGCCATGGCACGATTCTGCGAAACAGCCCGGATGTCGAGGCCGATTCGGGTGCGTTTCAAAACGGCCAAGATCAGCGAGAAGACAATCAGCATGAAGATCACGATGTACAGCCGGTTGTAGGTGATCCCGAGCGCGTCGTTCAGCCGCAGTTCCCCACTCATCCAATCGGGCGTCACCACCGAGCGGTTGAGCGCCGTAAAAATCGACCGGACTGTTTGCTGCAGGATGAGGCTCACCCCGAACGTCGCCAGCAGTGTCTCCAGGGGTCTTCCGTAAAGATGCCGGATAATGGTGCGTTCCATCAGGACGCCCGTCAGCCCCGAGACGATAAACGCTGCTGGAATCGCCGCCAGGATCGAGATCCCGATATGCCCGGGCATCAACGCCTGCACGGTGTAGGTGGTGTACGCGCCGAGCATCATCAACTCGCCATGAGCCATGTTGATAACGCCCATGACACCGAACGTTATGGCCAGTCCGATAGCGATCAGAACCAGCACCGATCCCAGGCTCAGTCCAAAAAACAGCGTCTCGATGCCTCCATAAAAGCTGCGCCAATGGTCGATGCTTTGCACCGCGCTGGCAGCGGCCTTCCGAACCTTGTCGTCCTTTTCGACGAAGCTACCGTCGGGAGATTTACCGAGTAAGAGCGCCAGCCGGTTTCGCACATCCTGGTTGATACTGTCGCTGAGTGTCCCGATCGCAGCCAGGCGCGCTTTATCGTCGGAGCCATCGAGCGCCGCCAGTGCCAAGTCGGTGGCGATTTCCTTGCGGACGCCGGAGTTGGTCTCCAGGGGGAGCCGCTGGCGCAGCAGCCTCACCGTCTGCTCGTCGAGCGACCGCGACATATCGCGCACCGCGTCCAGCCGCTCCGCCGGATCGGAACTGGATAGCGCGAAATGCGCCACGGTGGTCCGCAACACACGCCGTAACGCATTGTTGGTTCCGATCTTGGTGAAGTTATCGGCGGGGTAGGGGCCTTCGCTCTTCATCAAGATGGGATCCGTGATGTATACCGGATCCCCTTCGGCCGACTTGAAGATATAAACTTTCTGATCGCTGTTACGGTAACAAAGCCGATCCTCCAGGAATGCCGTGAGAACGGCGCGGACGCTCGGATGGCCGCTCTGGCTGAGCCGTTCTGCAATATTCGCCTTGTCGGAATAGCTCGCCTCGCGCAACTCGCCCAGCATCGCGAGAAAACTTGCGTCTTTGGGATTTTGGGCGTGGACCGGGACGACGCTCCCAAGGGCGAGCAGCAGCAAGAAGAGCCACCGCCCGCCCCAAGGGAAAGGTCTTATTACTTGTAATTCTGTCCGGAACACTTCTTGGTGACCTTATTGTAATTCCCGCACTTCAGCGTCACCCAATCGGCTTCGATGTCCTTGCTTCCCGGCAGGTAATCGGACCAGGCATCGCCCGGCACCAGGCCCGCGGACTTCCAAACCACGTTGAACTGGCCGTCCGCCTTCACCTCCCCGATGTAAACCGGCTTGGTGATGTGATGATTCGGCAATACCTTGGCAATACCGCCGGTGAGGTTCGGCGTCTCGGTGCCGGGGAGTGCCCCGAGCACCTTCTCCACATCGGTCGAACCCGCCTTCTGTACAGCCTTCACCCACAAATTGAAACCAATGTAGTGCGCCTCCATCGGGTCATTGGTGGTCCGCTTCGGGTTCTTAATAAATGCGTGCCACTGATCGATGAATGTTTTGTTGGCCGGTGTGCTGATACTTTCAAAATAGTTCCAGGCCGCCAAGTGGCCGACGAGTGGTTTGGCGTCAAGGCCCGACAGCTCTTCCTCTCCAACCGAAAAGGCCACGACCGGAATATCCTCCGCCGAAATTTTTTCGTTGCCAAGCTCTTTGTAGAAGGGCACGTTGGCGTCGCCGTTGATGGTAGACACAACCGCTGTTTTCTTGCCGGCCGAGCCGAACTTCTTGATCGCGGCCACGCGGCTTTGCCAGTCGGAGAAACCGAACGGCGTGTAATTGATAGAGATATCTTCGGTCTTCACGCCTTTCTGCAGCAGGTAGGCCTCGAGGATCTTGTTGGTCGTGCGCGGGTAGACGTAGTCCGTCCCTTCCAGCACCCATCGCTTCACACCGACTTCCTTCATGAGGTAATCCACCGCCGGAATAGCCTGTTGATTTGGCGCAGCGCCAGTGTAGATGACATTCTTCGATGACTCCTCCCCTTCATATTGAACCGGGTAGAAGAGCAAGCCGTCGTCCTTTTCGAAGACTGGCAGCACCGATTTTCGGGAAACCGATGTCCAGCACCCGAACACCACAGCGACTTTGTCTTTCTCGAGCAACTGCGCCGCTTTCTCGGCAAAGAGAGGCCAGTCGGACGCCGGATCGACGACCACTGCTTCCAGTTTCTTGCCCAACAATCCACCCTTCTTATTCTGGGCATCAATCATCATCAGAATCGTGTCTTTCAGGGTCGTTTCGCTAATGGCCATGGTGCCGGAAAGCGAATGCAGCACGCCCACCTTGATTGTGTTCTGGGCCGCCGCGACGTTGGAGAAGACGACCCCGGCGGTCATCAGCCAAGCGATCATAAACATTACTCTACGTTTCATAAGTTGACTCTCCTTCCTTCTGAGGTTGCATTACATCTGGACTTGCAGGCCGACTCCCGCCTCCCAGAAATCGGTGTTCTGTCGGTTGAATCTTACGGTCTGATAGAACGACTGCACGCGCGCGTTGAACTGCTTGATAACGTAGTTGAAGTTCACTTCGCCGGTTTTCTGGTTGTAGCTGGGAGTCGCCCCATGGGTAAACTCCGCCTTCGCATATTTGCCGAGAATCTCGAACTGGCCCACGCCCACCTTCTTTGCAAAGAGATAGCTGCCGAGTATGTACGCGCCCTGGCTCTTGGCATAAGCCGCGTTGTAGCCGCCCAGCCGGTTGTAGTCAGAGTACTCGGCCTCGATGGAAACGACGCCACCCATGTTGGGCAGTTTCCTCTCCATAAGAAAGTCGACAGTCGACGCCGTATGGCCGTCTTGAAGCTGGCTCGCGCCGCCTATGGCGAGGAGGTTCTTATCGCCGTAATAGGTCCCGTTGAGATAGTAGCCATCCTCCGGATCCCAGAAATCGATCTGGACGCGGGCCGCCCCAATCAGATCGGGCGTCCCGGTTGCAGACCTGCCATCGAACCCGCCAATCGAGACCTTGACCTTCTTGGCGAACGTGCCCCAATAAGTGACCCCGTTGTCGCGGCCTTGAAAAACAAACGGATAACCGTCCTGGATGCCGTCGGTATACACGTTCCATTCATGGGCATAAAACGGGCCGTAGAGATTCGCGCGGTCGCTCGGAGGCAGGAAACGGCCCATCCAGATATTGAACTCGGGAGAGACCTCAATTCGTGCCACCGCATCCAACACCTGGACCGAGTTGGTGACACTGTTATAGTCGGTGTTGAACATGAACTTAATGTCTTTGTAGACAGGCCCGTTAACGTATAGACGAATGTCGTTGAGCTCGAACTGTTGCGTGGAATTACCGCTATCTGGCGTAGTGTTTACGAAGCTGGTTCGCAATCCGGCCCCCACCGTAACCGGACCGAGGTCGATCTGCGCCTGCGACGGCGCGGTCAACACCAGTAGCCCCGACAGCAAAAACAGAACGGGGGCACATCGTCGCGCAATGACTCGCGGTTCATTGCGGACTAATCGTCTGATCATGAGCGAATTCTCTCCTCTGGCGCACAAAGCACCCTGTTTGTGATTTGTTGCAAGCCAACGAGGGCGGATTAGCCGCGGGAAACGGGGCGGCAGAAGACCTGTATCCGGATCAGATGTGACAAGATTTTAACACGTGCAAAGTTCAACACTCATCGCATATTCTGATGGCGCGCCTAAAGAAGTTTTATGCTGAGAGAATCAAGCTGCCGTGTAGCCGAACGATAGCCTGAGAGCCTCGAAGGTCAAACCTCAGCGCTATGGTGGTGGTGCGTGTGCCTGCCGTGCTCGTGCCTGGAAGGCGTGCCGGATGCCGTCAGGCCGTGAGCCCTCTGTTCCTCCAGCCAGGCAACCACCTCGTCGAGCCCGGCGCCGCTGACCAGATTCGTGAACACAAAAGGCCGGTCGCCTCGCATGCGGCGGGCGTCTCGATCCATCACTTCGAGCGACGCTCCCACGTATGGTGCCAGATCGATCTTGTTGATCACCAGGAGTCCGCTGCGTTTGATACCAGGTCCCCCTTTGCGTGGGATCTTGTCTCCACCGGCTACGTCGATCACGTAAATGAAGGCGTCCACCAACTCCGGGCTGAATGCCGCCGCCAGATTGTCGCCGCCGCTTTCCACAAAGATGAGTTCCATCCCGGGATGTAAAGCTTCGAGCTCGGCAATCGCCTCCAGGTTCATTGACGCATCTTCGCGGATGGCCGCGTGCGGGCATCCACCGGTCTCCACGCCCAGCACCCGGTCGGGTGGCAGCGTTCCGCGGCGGATCAGGAACTCGGCATCTTCCTTGGTGTAAATGTCGTTGGTGACCACCCCCAGGTTCAGCCGCGGCCACAGCAGCTTGCTTAGGCGATCCACAAGAGCGGTCTTTCCGCTGCCCACCGGACCCGCGATCCCTACTCGAAATGCCCTCATCTGATGGTTCTCCTCAGAACAGAAAGTATCGTTGCGCCAGAGGGAGAACCTGCGCCGGTTCGCAGGTCAGCAACTCCCCGTCCGCCCGCACTTCATACGTTTCCGGATCGACCTCGATTTTCGGCGTCGCCGAGTTGTGGATCATGTGCCGTTTACCGATAGCGCGGCAACTCTTCACCGCCACAGCGCGCTTGCGGAATCGTTCTCCGATTCCAGCTGCTAACGAAACCTGCGACACGAAGGTTACCGCGGTGGAAGCCGGGGCGCCGCCAAACGATCCGAACATCGGTCGATAGATTACTGGCTGCGGCGTGGGGATGGAGGCATTGGCGTCGCCCATCACGCTCCAGGCGATGAAGCCTCCCTTGATCACCATTTCCGGCTTTACGCCGAACATCGCCGGTTTCCAGAGGACCAGATCCGCGAGCTTGCCGGGCTCGATTGATCCCACCTCGTGCGCGATGCCGTGAGTCACTGCCGGGTTAATGGTGTATTTGGCCACGTAGCGCCGCACACGAAAATTGTCGTTGCGGGCGGAATCCTCCGGAAGCGCACCGCGCTGGGTCTTCATCTTGTGCGCCGTTTGCCACGTTCGCGTGACCACTTCGCCGATTCGGCCCATGGCCTGCGAATCGCTCGAAATCATGCTAAACACACCCAAGTCGTGAAGGATATCCTCCGCGGCGATGGTCTCCGGACGGATGCGGCTCTCGGCAAACGCCACATCCTCGGGCACCAGCGGATTCAGGTGATGGCACACCATCAGCATGTCCAGATGTTCGGCGATCGTATTGACCGTGTAAGGCCTGGTGGGATTGGTGGACGAGGGCAGGATGTGCGGCAACGCCGCGATGCGAATGATGTCGGGGGCATGGCCGCCGCCGGCGCCTTCCGTGTGATAGGTATGAATGACGCGGCCGGCGATAGCCGCGATCGTGTCTTCCACGAAACCGGCCTCATTAATCGTATCGGTGTGGATGGCTACTTGCACATCCATCTCATCGGCAACCCGTAGACACGCGTCGATAGCAGCCGGAGTGGTGCCCCAATCCTCATGCAGTTTCAGACCACAGGCTCCCGCCCGCACCTGTTCGGCAAGGGGTTCGGTGGTGCTGGCGTTACCCTTTCCGAGAAACCCGAAGTTCATCGGCCAGGCGTCTGCGGCTTCCAGCATGCGCGCCAGGTTCCAGGCGCCGGGGGTACAGGTGGTGGCGTCGGTGCCGGTGGCGGGTCCGGTGCCTCCCCCAATCATCGTGGTAATGCCGTTCGAAAGAGCCTCATACACCTGCTGCGGCGAAATGAAATGGATGTGACTGTCGATACCGCCTGCCGTCACCACCATGTTCTCGCCCGCGATCACTTCGGTCGAAGCTGCCACCACCAGTTCCGGATCGACGCCCTGCATCGTGTCAGGATTTCCGGCCTTGCCGGCCTTGACGATTCTCCCGTCGCGGATGCCGATGTCGGCCTTCACAATGCCCCAATGGTCGATGATGAGCGCATTGGTGATTACCAGATCAAGAGCGCCCCCGGATCGCGTTGCACGGGCGCTCTGCCCCATGCCGTCCCGGATCACCTTGCCGCCTCCGAAGGTGATCTCATCGCCATAAGCGGCGAAGTCCTTCTCCACTTCAATGATCAGTTCGGTATCGGCCAGCCGAACCCGATCACCTTTGGTCGGCCCATACAAGTCCGCGTAAGTTCTTCTGGGGATCGAAAGGCTCATTGGTTTCCCCTGCCTTTGTGGCCTAGCACCAAACGTTCGCCTGCAAATTCCACCAAATGGACTTCTTTCTCCTCGCCGGGCTCAAACCTTACTGAAGTTCCGGCTGGAATGTTCAGACGCATACCGCGAGCCGCATTCCGGTCGAAATCGAGCGCGTCATTAACTTCGAAAAAGTGATAGTGGCTGCCAACTTGGACAGGCCGGTCGCCAGTGTGCCGCACCGCGATCTTGGCGGTCTCCCGCCCGACATTGGCCTCGATGGGCGCGGTTTCAAGAAAATATTCTCCTGGTTTCATTGAGACGGGCTCACTGGATGGGGTCGTGTACCGTCACTAGTTTGGTTCCATCCGGAAACGTGGCTTCCACCTGAACTTCGTGAATCATGCCCGCGATCCCTTCCATCACATCGCCAGCGCCCAACACGCGGGCACCCAATGTCATAATCTCGGCTACAGTCTTGCCGTCCCTAGCCCATTCTAGGATCTCGGCGGTAATAATCGCCATAGCTTCCGGATAGTTCAGTTTCAATCCTCGCGCCCGCCGCCGCCGGGCCACGTCGGCCGCGACATAGATTATCAGGCGCTCCTGCTCCCGGGGCGTCAGGTGCATCGCTCCTCCTCAAAAAAGGCTCAATAGGTCTTCCTTGGCGGCGCCGCCTCGGCGCCCGTCACGGCCAGCCGCGCGGTTCTCCAGAACTCGATCAGCGTTTCGTGGATGTGGCAACCGCTCATGCTCAATCCTCGTACGATAACTCCATCCGAAGCGAGCATGCTCGCGCCCCAGACGGCTCCCCGTGTTCGTCCTCGGGCAATTTCGCTCAAGCGGTCCTCCAGAGCACGCCAAAACGCTGGTGGACGCCCTTCCCGAACTACGCATAGGCTCGCCATGTGCGAGTATTCGAACATGCGAGCCGTCGCGGACAGATCTTTCTGGCGGGGCTCCAGGAGATAGTCTTCCCGCAAGACGGGCCGCGGCCCGGCGTACACTTCGGCTTGTACACGCATCCGCTCGAACGCGAAACGCTCGCCGGCGGCCAGCCTGCCGGGCGCGAGGATTTCCCACCAAAACAGGGTCGACCCGCGCCCCAGCCGGATTTCCGTTTGCTGTATGTGGCGGGATCCTGCATAAGGAATGACGATATCCGGAAGATACTCCAGCAGGCCTCGGTCGCCGACCGAAAACATGGCCCGCTGTTCGGAATCCACCTTGCCGGCGCGATGACGGTACAACCGCGTGGCACCGGTCGTTGTGATTTGCGCAGCCGCGCCGGCCTCGACTTCGACGTCCAGGCCCAGACGATCTCCGGCAAGCACGCCTCCCGAGATGTTGTTCAGATGTACCAACGCCCCGTGTTCCGGAAGCGCAAATGCCCGCACTACTTTCCAGGGAGGATCTTGCCGCCTTATCCGGAGCCGTTCCCGCTCGAAGCACAGGCTTAGCTGATGAACAGGCGTGTCTCGAGCGAACCGTGCCGCATCGACGCCAACTCCAGATACGGACTGAAGCACGAAGCCTCCTCGGAAAGAGATGCCAGGGCGATCGCCGGCTTGAGATTCCACAAGATCCTGCTCGCAGCCGCTTGGCCCAGAGGCATGAGCCGTTGACAGGACGAAACCAGCCCAGCGATCGACTGATTCAAGTAAGCTAGCACGACGGCGTCGACCGGAATTCCCAGAGCTCCTCCCGCTGCGCCGAAGGCGACGCAGTAGTGCAGATTGGTTTCCAGGAGGGCGGACGCCACCACCCCATTAACGAGTTCGGCGAATCTACGGCCCAACTTCAGGCTGGCTTCGCGCGATTCCCTGGCCAACTTGCGCGCGCTCAATTCATCACTTAACGCCCCCAAATCACTACCGGGCCAGGATCGCCGAACGAAGACCGCCTCCATGCTTCCAGCCTCTTCCAAATACGCCCTCAGGAAATTCTCGACGTCTTCGGCCTTCAAGTCTCCTTCTTCGGCTAGGGTTTCGAGTCCAAAGGAGTGCGCTGTGCCGCCAATTGGAAGAGCCGAATCAGCCAACTGCAGCAACCGCAAGAGTGCAGTCTCCCCGAAGGGAATCATTTCAAGACGCATCACGTTCACTGCGCTCCTTAAACATAATTTGCGACTGCCAGGAGGGCTGTACCTGCGCGACAACGGAGTCGTACGCAGCGTGGCGAAGATGGTTATCCTCGGCGGTCGCTGCTATGGCGGCGAGGACATACCTCTTGTCGTAGTCTACACGCCGCGGTGACGCCGAGCAAATCTTGGCGTGCTGTCACGGCAAGGTCATTTTGTGAACCGCCCGCCACACGAAACCGGCGGGCACGAGAATTTGTTCAGCTTTTCATGCGACGTGGACCGGACCACTGGTGCGGTCAGATCGCTAGAGCTGAACGGGCATTAGTAGTCACGCGCCTCTGCCATGACACCGAGCAAATCGCTGTAGTTCGGGATTTCAAAGATATGCGTCGATTGAGTCAGCCGCCCTAGTCTTATTGGCTTACTCGCCCTCTCTACGGCAGATGTGCCTTCGGGGAGAAGGCTATATGGGCCGGCTTTGTAAACGGCTGTCGGGCACTTTAGGTACATGCACACAGGTTCATAAGAGATCAAGATTTACCAGGATGTCTTGGAGGTACTACTGATCGAATTCTCGGTGGTCGACGGTTTCAACATCAGTACCGGGAAGTCGGCCAGCGTGGCGGAGTAGTACTCACGACGCGGCTGGTTCGAGGCCGATTTTGTCGTTAACGGCATTTCGGAGGCGCTGCTTGCAGCCCAGGTATCGCTCCGTCGTCTGGACACTCACATGACCGAGCAAGAACTGGATCTGCTCAAGCTCCCCACCAGCTTCATGACACAGGCGGGCGCATGTGCGGCGATAATGCCGCATTCGGCATAGCGGCGAAACTCAGGGGAGTGCGTTTGGTGTAGGATGTCATCATGTCGTCCAACCGGAGCAATCGCATGAATGTCCGCCAACTCGTGCCGTCCGTGAGCCGCTGGCTCCTGTCCATGGGAGCCCTCATGTTGGCGGCCGGCCTGCAGCAGCCGGTTCACGCGTCAGGCGTAGACTTCTCGAAGTTCAGGCGCATCGAGCCGCAGTTCATCGCGGCGCTGGGAGACCCCGGGGCCACGTCCGGCAACGGCGCGCAATCGTGGGGTTTCTGGAACCAGGACCCAGGCCCGCGCGCTTGCAAGCTGGACCACTACGCTCAATTGAAGGCGGCCGGCGGCGTGGCGCCGTCACAGTGGAAGTTCGACGCTAAGGACTGGTGGCTGGAGGAAAACGGCTTGATCATGGAGAAGCCGACCTTTCCGCTGCCTCCCGGGAAATACCTCGTCACAGGCGACCGCGAGGTGACGACCGTGCTGACCATTCACCCCAAGGACAAGGACGGCAATCAGCGGTGGGAACTCGCCGACGGCGCGACCCTCTACGATGTCACCCATCTCGGATGCCGCTCCGCACGCTACACGCCGGCGACGGCTAACAACTCGTGCTCGCCCGCGAACGTTCGGACC
>DATJAK010000079.1:0-43158 GCA_035516375.1 Bryobacteraceae bacterium | reverse complement strand
TCAAGACCGGCGGTTGTCCGGAAGATTGCGGCTATTGTCCGCAATCGGCTCACTACCACACGGGTGTCGCGCGCGAAGAACTTATGGGCGTGGAGGAAACGCTTGCCGCCGCCCGTAACGCGCGCGATCAAGGCGCCACTCGCTTCTGCATGGGAGCGGCATGGCGCGACGTGCCGAAAGGCCCGCAATTCGAGCGCGTGCTCGAAATGGTGCGGGGCGTCCGTGCTCTCGGTATGGAGGCCTGCTGCACTCTGGGCATGCTCACCAGCGAGCAGGCCGATGCGTTGGCAGATGCCGGGTTGACGGCCTACAACCACAACCTCGATACCTCGCCCGAATTCTACGGCCAGATCATTCACACGCGGACCTATCAGGAACGCCTCGATACGCTCGCTCGCGTCCGGCAAGCGGGCGTAACCGTTTGTTGCGGCGGCATCATCGGGATGGGCGAGGACCGCGGCGCGCGCTGCGGCCTGCTGCAACAAGTGGCGTCGCTCGATCCGCACCCCGAAAGCGTGCCCATCAACTTGTTGACGCGCGTACCCGGAACGCCTCTCGCCGACCAGTCGCCCGTGGACCCGCTCGAACTTGTGCGCACGATTGCTACGGCGCGCATTTTGATGCCGCGCTCGATGGTGCGTTTGAGCGCCGGCCGCCTGTCGCTTTCCGAAGAAGCGCAAGCGCTCTGCTTCCTGGCCGGCGCCAACTCGGTCTTTCTCGGTGACAAATTGCTCACCACGCCCAATCCCGGTCACGACGCGGACACTCGGCTGTTCGAAAAACTGGGAATCCGGCTCATGCATGCCTGCCAGTAGCAATCTGGAACGCCGCCTGCGGGCGCAACTCGATATGTTGGAAGCCCACGGTCTGCGTCGCACCTTGCGAGCCCCTTCGGGAATCGACTTCGCTTCGAACGATTACCTCGGCCTTTCCAGGCACGTCTCGATTTGCGAAGCGATGGCTGCAGCCGTGGCGCGCGAAGGCTGCGGCAGCACCGGCTCGCGCTTGCTATGCGGGGAGCGCGAGGCGTTTGCGCAACTGGAACGCCGCTTCGCCCGGTTCAAGGGAGCCGAAAGCGCGCTCTATTTTTCGACCGGGTACATGGCTAATCTCGCGGTTCTCGCCACCTTCGCCGAAGCCGGCGACGTGATCTACTCCGATGCGCACAACCATGCCAGCCTGATCGATGGCGCGCGTCTCTCGAAGGCCGAGCGGAGAATCTTCCCGCATCACAACCCGGCGGCGCTGGCGGCCATGATGACACAGGAGACCGCACCCGGACAAAAGTTCATCGTGACGGAATCGCTGTTCAGCATGGATGGCGATTTCGCGCCGCTGGCCGAGTACGCGCGCCTGGCAAACGCGCACGGCGCGGTTTTGATTGTGGACGACGCTCATGCGGTCGGCATCTACGGCCGCAATGGTTTGGGCTTGAGCGGCGACGCGTGGATTTCCGTGAGCACCGCCGGCAAGGCCCTGGGAGTATGCGGCGCATTTGTAGCGGGCCCGGAATGGGCCATCGAGACCCTGATCCAGCGCGCACGTCCGTTCATCTTCTCAACCGCGTCGCCGCCGGCAGTGGCTGCAGCGCTGGAGGCCAGCCTCGAACTAGTCGGGCGTGAGCCGTGGCGGCGGACGCAACTGATCGAGCGCGCCGCTTACTTGCGCCGCCGGCTGGGCGAAGCCGGTATCGCGATTCCCGAAGGCAGTTCGCAAATCGTCCCCGTGATCATCGGCGACAACGAACGTGCCCTGCTGGTAGCTCGGGCGCTCGAAGCGCGCGGTTTCGATGCGCGCGCCATCCGGCCGCCCAGTGTGCCCGAAGGCACGGCCCGGCTGCGGCTCTCGGTCAATACCAATCTGCCCGAACCCACACTCGACCGCTTCGCCGAAGCACTGGCCACGGCGCTGAAGGAGTACGCCCCATGTTGCGCGGCCTCTTCGTAACCGGCACCGACACCAACGTCGGCAAGACCGTTGCGTCGGCCGCCCTGCTGCACCGTTACCGGCGGATCGTGCCGCTGCGTTACTGGAAGCCGGTACAAACCGGCATCGAACAGGACGACGACACCGCCGAGGTGGAGCGCCTGGTGGAATGCCAGACGATCGCGGGCATGCGCCTCGAGCATCCGGTTTCCCCGCACCTGGCGGCCCGATTGAGCGGCAGGAATATCGCCATCGATGCGCTGCGAGCCCTGCTCCCCATGGGCGCGAGCGACGTGCGGTGGATCGTGGAAGGAGCGGGCGGCGTGCTGGTCCCGCTCAACGATCGCGAACTCGTCATTGACCTCGTGCAAACGATCGCGCTGCCGGTTGTCGTGGTGGCGCGCTCTACGCTGGGAACCATCAATCACACCTTGTTGACGCTCGAAGCCTTGCGCGCGCGGTCGCTGTGCGTTGCCGGCGTGGTCATGTGCGGCGAGCGCAATCCGGAGAACCGCGCTGCCATCGAACAGTACGGCCGCTGTCGCGTGCTCGGCGAAATGCCCCTGTTCACGCCGTTGACCCGCGCCGCTCTGGGAAAATGGGCCGCCGAAAATCTGGACCCGCATGGCCGCCTGTTAGAGTTGCTTCGATGAAGAGCCTCATCGAGCGCGACCGCGCCTGCCTCTGGCACCCTTATACGCAGATGCTCACCGCGCCGCCGCCGCTCCCCATCGTCCGCGGCCAGGGCGTGTACCTGCACACCGAGGACGGCCGGCGCATTCTCGACGGAATCTCTTCCTGGTGGGTGAACATTCACGGACATTCCCATCCCAAGCTCAATGAAGCTCTGGCCGCCCAGGCGCGCGAGTTGGAGCAAGTCATTTTCGCCGGATGCACCCACCGGCCGGCGGTCGAACTGGCGGAGCGTCTGCTGGCGCTGTTGCCGAGCGGCTTGACCCGGATCTTCTATTCCGACGATGGGTCGACCGCCGTGGAAGTGGCGCTCAAGCTCGCCGTCGAGTATTGGCGCAACCGCGGGCAGCCCCAGCGCCGCACGTTCGTGACCCTGCATCATGCCTATCATGGCGACACCGTGGGCGCGATGTCGGCCAGCGAAGATTCGCCATTCACGGCAGCCTTCCGCCCGATGCTGTTCCCGGTGGTGCGCGCGCATGCGCCGTATTGCTACCGCTGTCCGGTCGGCCTCACGCGCAGCCGCTGCCAGATCGATTGCCTCAACGACCTGGAGCAGCGCTTACAGGAGGGCGGCGATTCCATTGCCGGAGTGCTCCTCGAGCCGATGCTGCAGGCGGCCGGCGGCATGATTGCCTGGCCCGCAGAATTCCTGGCCGGTGCGCGCCGCCTCTCGGACCGATACGGAACGCTGCTGATCGCCGACGAAGTGCTCACCGGTTTCGGCCGTACGGGCCGAATGTTCGCCTGCGAGCACGCCGGCGTTCGTCCCGACGTGGTCTGCATGTCGAAAGGGCTGACGGCGGGCTATCTTCCCATGGGCGCTACCGCCGCGACGGAAGACGTCTACCAGGCGTTCCTCAGCGATGATCGCGGCAAGACCTTTTTTCACGGCCATTCGTATACCGCCAACCCGCTGGCCTGCGCCGTCGCCCTGGCCAGTCTCGATCTCTTCCGCGATGGCGCCGTGCTCGATCGCGTCCAGCGGCTCGAGTGCCAACTGCGGGCGGGACTCGAACCGCTCCGCCGTTGGGGCGATGTGCGCGTGATCGGCGGAGTGGGAATCATCGAGCTCGATACCTCATCGGGCGGCTATCTCGACGACATTGGCCCGCGCCTCTACGCCGCCTTCCTGGAACGCGGTCTCCTGCTGCGGCCGCTCGGCAACGTGGTCTACTTCATGCCGCCGTACGTGATTACCGATGCCGAAGTGGAGTGGGCGCTGGCGCAGATCCAAGAGGTGGTTGGGCAAGTGATCGGCTAGGCAAGGGCTCGCGCAATCAGTTCGGCTGCGTTGCGCAATTCCACCGTCGCAGGCAACCCATCGAGGCGTTCTACTGCCGTGGATATCACGTGCTGCGCGTCCGGCCGGAACAGGCGGAATTCCCACGCTTTGGGATGGTCGTGAAAACCCGGATCGAACCGCACGCTGGCCGTATCGCCTTTGACCGTGAAGGAGAACCGCGAGAGTCCCAGGCTCAGCCCTATGCCGCGCGCTTTCATGTAGGACTCTTTGAGCGTCCAGAGTTCGTAGAACCGATCGGCTTGGCGTTCTGCCGGCAGCGCATGAAGCTCCGCCGCCTCGGAAGGGGAGAAAAAGCGCTCCGCCAGTTCCAGCAGATGCGCACCGTCGGCTGCGGTGTCTTCGACGTCCGCGCCCAATGCCCGGCCATGTCCCACCAGGCAGACGACACAACCCGGCTTGTGTGAGACGTTGAAACTCAAACCGGCGGGAGCAAGCGCGTTGGCAATGCGCGGCCGTCCCCAGGGATTGGTCGAGAAGCGCCAATCCTCCGGTCGAATGGCGCAGTAGGCCCATAGAACCGACCGCAGCAGGACTTGCGCGGCCAGGAAGGTATGCGCAGGCCGAGGCACCAGGTAGCGGCGGTAGCGCGCCAGTTCGTCATCGGTGAGCAGAGCGAGCCCGCGCGTGGTCAGATGCTCCGCCGGATATGCGCTGGGATGCCACCACCACAGATGACACGTGCCTCGTTTGAGATCGTCAAGAGTGGGAGGGCACACTGCCCAAGAGATTAACAGAGCGTAGCGCTTTGCGGCGAAGCGCATGCGCCAGGATGAAATAGAGCACGATCCCGAGCGGAACGCACAGGCAGAACCAGCCGATGACGGCATCGCGTGCCGCGCCCGCCAGGCTGGCCGAGGCCGGTAGAGGTACGTACTCGTGAACCAGGCGCGCGCCAAAGCGATTGAGTGGAACCCACAGGGCGAGCTGAAGCGGCGAAACGAGCTGGTTAATCAGCTGCAATGCGGGAACGTTCAGCCGCAAGGCGAGCGCTGCCACTACGCAGAGCACGGTTGGGCATCCATAGACGGGGAAGACGCCGAGTACAAGGCCGACTGCTAGAATCAAGGCGATGGTTGCAGGAGATAGCCCGGCCACGGAGGCGTGGAACCGGGCCCCGATGGCCTTCACAGTTGGAGTTCTCCCGTTTCGGCAGCTAGCAGCCGCAGCGCCAGCTTGAGCGGCGAGGTGGCAAAGAGCTGAAGCATGCCGGTGGCGCCGCGTAGAATCCAGGGCACCTGGTCTTTCCAGATCACCGACAGCGGCTGGACGCACCCGTCCGGACTTCGGTAGAAGATGCGATCGGTCCAGCGTTCGCGGCCGGGATATTCGGGATAGGGCCGCAGAATGTCCCAGCTGGCTTCCAGTACCCGCAGAGCCATCGGCTCCTGGTAATGGGGCAGGAACAGAAGCGAACTTTCGCCGGCGCGGATTTCCGCGGCGAATTCGGAAAACGATTGCGCATTGGTCAGATTGAGACACGCCGATGGCTCGCAAGCATGGCGGTCGCCGCCCGAGATCAACGGCCGCCCGTGCGCTTTGCCGAGTTGGACGACCTCCGCATTCTCGCGCCACACTCGGGTGCCGTTCAGTTCGAAGGCGTGCAGCCAGTCGATGCACTCGCGCAGGATGTGGTAAAGCGCGCGGCAGTGGTCGCCTTGCTCGACACCCTCCTCTAACCACAATGGATGATTGAGAACGACCAGCGTTTCAGGATTATTTGCGAACTCGCTCAGGATGTTGGGAAGACACCTCTCATCGGGCGCCGCGGTGTAGGCGGCCATCACCGCCATCCACTCACGCGCGGCTTGCGGCGGCAGGTTGTGAATTCCGAGATGGAAGATCGACCTCTCGTATGGCACCGTCCATTCCACCGAAACCGGCACTTCGTCAGGGTCGGCGGTCACGATCAGGGAAGCACCGGCTTCGATGTTGTCGTGGTCGGTTAGGGAGACGATGGGGCGAAGGCCGAGACTCTCGATCTGCTGGCGTTCGAGGCTCAGGGCCGAAGCGGGGCTGAGCGGCGGTGTCCAGAAGGCGCGCGCGAAATCGACCGGCTTGCGGCCTCGTTCATAGCCCCGGACGATTTGGGAAATGCCCGGAACATGGTGCAAGTATCGCGGCAGGAACGAAAGGCACTCCTCAGAGTGCATCGTGTGGCCGTGCAGGCAAACGCCCGTTCGATATCGCTTCCGGAATTCTGAATCCTGCCAGGCAAATTCGATGGTGCTCGCGCGCATCGAGATCCTTTGCTGAGCCCAGCTTGGCAGGAGAACGGTTACAACGATGTGATGTTTCGATTAAAACATTTAGGGCCACAAATGATTTCACATAGAAATCACTGGGCCGATGTGGAAACGAGTGCACCCTCGGGCCGGTACTCGCGATCGGCGTCAGCGTCGCGACCCAGGAGGTGAAGCGCCGCGGCGGTGACGTGCTCCGCAGTCAGGCCATAGTGCTTGAAGATTTCATCGCCGGGCGCCGATGCGCCGTAGGTTTCGACGCCGATGATCGATCCTTCGTCGCCGACCCAGCGGTGCCAGCCTAGGGGCGACGCAGCTTCCACCGCCACGCGCTTCCTGACGGCTTTGGGCAACACGGCTTCACGGTACGCCGGGTCCTGCGCTTCAAACAGGTCCCAACTGGGCATACTGACCACGCGGGCTCGGATGCCGTATGTCCGGAGCTTTTCCTGGGCCTTGGCGCATAGCTGCACCTCGGAGCCGGTGCCGATCAAGATGACTTCCGGTGGGCCGCCGGCCGCTTCGGAGAGGATGTAAGCGCCCTTTGCGACGCCCGGGTCTTTGGCGTTACTCCGGTCGAGGTGCGGCACGGCCTGGCGGGTGAGGACCAATAAGGTGGGGCTATCGTTTTGCACAGCGAGCGTCCATGCCTCAGCCGTTTCGTTGGCATCGGCGGGGCGGATCACGCGCAGGCCCGGAATCGCGCGCAAGCCTGCGAGATGTTCGACTGGTTCGTGCGTCGGTCCATCCTCGCCGACTCCGATGCTGTCGTGAGTGAACACGTAAACCGCGTTGAGCCGGCTCAACGCTCCCAGGCGGATCGCGGGCTTCATGTAATCCGAGAAGGTGAAGAATGTGGCGCTGAAAGGAATCACACCGCCATGCGCCGCCATGCCATTCACGGCCGCGCCCATGCCATGCTCGCGCACACCGAATGCGACATTGCGGCCGGCATAGCTCCATTCGCCGCCCACAGCGCCGAGCGTGCCGGCGCCGCCGGATTCCTGCGGTTGAAAATCGCCGAGGCCTTTGAGGGCGGTGTCGGTGGAAGGGTTCAAGTCCGCGGAGCCTCCGATGATGTTGGGAATGCGTTTGGCCAGCGCATTGAGCACGGCGCCGCCGGCGGCGCGGGTGGCGATCGGCTTGTCCGCGGGCGTCCACTTCGGAAGATCGGCTGTCCAGTTTTCGGGCAACTGGCCGCGCATCAGCAAGCTGAATTCGGCAGCCTCTTTTGGGAACTGCTTTTGGTAGGCGTCGAACTTCTTCCGCCACGCGTCTTCGGTTTGCGCTCCTCGGTCGATCGCCTGCCGAAAGAACGCCACCGCATCCGGCGGCAGGTAGAACTTATCCATGGTGGGCCAGCCCAGAGCCTTCTTCGCGGCCTGCAGTTCGTCTTCGCCGAGCGGGTTGCCGTGCGCCGAAAAGTTGTCCTGCTTGTGCGGGCTGCCGTAGCCGATGTGTGTGTGGCAGAGAATCAGGGAGGGGCGTTGGACTTCGGCCTGCGCGGCGCGAATCGCGGAATCGATCGCTTCTGTGTCGTTTCCGTCTTCGACCGCTTGGGTATGCCAGCCGCGCGCCTCAAAGTTCCGGGCGACGTCTTCGGTGAAAACCAGTCCGGTGGCGCCTGCCAGCGTGATGTGATTCTGATCGTACAGGGCGATCAGCTTTCCGAGACGCAGATGGCCGGCGAGCGACGCAGCTTCTTGCGCTACGCCTTCCATCAGATCGCCATCGCCGCACATCACGTAGGTGTAGTGGTTGACGATGTCGTGCCCCCAGCGATTGGAGTGGGCCGCGAGCCACGCCTCCGCGATGGCCATGCCCACGCTATTGCCGAAGCCCTGCCCCAGCGGGCCGGTGGTGACCTCGACGCCGGGGGTGTGCCGGCGCTCGGGATGCCCTGGCGTTTTGCTGCCCCACTTGCGGAAGCGCTGGATTTCTTCGAGCGGCAGATCGTAGCCGGTGAGGTGCAGCAGGCTGTACAGGAGCATCGAGCCATGGCCCGCCGAAAGCACGAACCGATCGCGATCGAACCATTGCGGATTCTTGGGATTGTGCTTCAGGAACCGGGTCCAAAGAGTGTACGCCATGGCGGCCGCGCCCATGGGCATGCCGGGATGACCGGCTTTGGCATTCTCGACGGCATCGGCCGAAAAAATGCGAATGGTGTTGATGCACAGATCTTCCAGTTCTCGTGCGGGCTTCGAATTCACAGCTCCCTCCAACGGCGTTTGTCACGCACCATCATGTCGCCGGCTGCCGCGGGGCCATCCGTGCCTGCCGGGTATAGATGCAGTTCACCGCCATGGCCGGCGGCCCATGCATTCAGGATCGGCTGAACGATTGCCCATCCGCCCTCGATCATGTCAGCCCGTTTGAATAAGCTCGAATCGCCGATCATGGCATCGTACAGAAGTGTCTCATAGCCGGTCCGGTTCTCCACCTGAAACTGCTCGCGATAGTCGAAATGCATACCGACCGGGCTGGTCGTCAGGCGCGGCCCTGGCACCTTGGCTTCGAACTCGATGGAGATATTCTCTTGCGGCTGGATTCCGATCACGAGGCGATTCGGCTGCGGCATAGAGGCGCCGCTCCGGAACAGGGTGAGCGGAGGATTGCGAAACTGGACGACTACTTCCGTCGACCTTCGGCTCATCCGCTTGCCGGTTCGCAAGTAGAAGGGTACACCGGCCCAGCGCCAGTTATCAACCGCAATTTTCAATGCCACGAAGGTTTCGGTTTGCGAGTGGGCATCGACATATTGCTCATTGGAGTAGGCCGGAACCGGCTTGCCCTCCTCGAGGCCGGCCGCGTATTGCCCGCGGACCACGCAGCCCGCGCAATCGTCCGGGGAAATCGGCGGGACCGAATCGAGCACTTTGGCCTGTTCGTTGCGAAATGCGTTGGCGGAAAATGAGCTGGTCGGCTCCATGGCGATGAGCGCCAACACCTGCACCAGGTGATTGGGAATCATATCCCGCAGCGCGCCCGTATGATCGTAGTAGCGGCCACGGCGCTCCACACCTAGCGATTCGGCCACGGTAATCTGCACGTGATCGACGTAACGGCGGTTCCAGATGGGCTCGAAGATCCCGTTGGCGAAGCGGAAGACCATGATGTTCTGAACCGTTTCTTTGCCCAGGTAGTGATCGATCCGGTAGATCTGTGGTTCGTGAACGGAGGCCAGTAGTTGCTGGTTCAACTCGCGCGCCGACGCCAGGTCGTGACCGAACGGCTTTTCGATAATGACGCGCCGCCATTGGCCATCCGCTTCGTCGAGCAGTTTCTCTCGAGCCAGGCGTTGGACCACCGGCAGGAATAACTCGGGGGCCGTCGCCAGGTAGAACAAGTAATTGCCGCCGGTTTGATATTTGCGATCGTGCTCGGTCAAAACCTGGCGGAGCTGCTGCCAACCGGCGGCCGAATCGAAGTCCGACCCGACGAAGCGCACGCGCGACACCAGGCGCTCGATGGTTTCGTGATCCGCGTCGCGGCCAACGACGGTTTCGAGATCGTTAACGAGTTTGTCACGAAGCTGCTGCTCAGTGGTGTCGGGCAATGCAAAACCGGCAATCGCGAAGTGGTCCGGCAAGAGTTTGTTGTGGGCCAGGTTATAGAGCGAGGGAAAGAGCAGCCGCGCGGCTAAATCCCCGGTGATTCCAAAAATCACGAACACACACGGTCCGGCGGGCTTCAGCTCATGCCACGATTCTGACGATTTGGAAACTTCGAATGTAGTGGCCGGCAGCGGCATATAGCCTTCACTTTGCACTTGGAAGGCCACGGAGCGCAACTGCTAATTCGTTCCCTGAATGTGTGCCAGCGTACGCTTGCTGCGCCGTCGAGTCCCTTGAATTTTTTTTTTCGAAACACCAGGGAATCAGGTTGTTAGCGAAATCCGGATGGGGACACCCGCGGTGGCGCTGGTAGACTGAGACTCCCGCCGCGCTTTTGACGCGCGAACGAGCCGCAAGGCTTCCGAACCGTTCCCATGACACTGGCACATGTAGACATGTTGATCGCGTATACGGCAGTGATGCTGGGGGTGAGCCTGATCATCACCGTGCTTACCCAAATGGTGTCCGCCTCGCTGGGATTGCGCGGCACCAACCTTCTTTGGGGTACGAAGACGTTGTTGAAGAGCATCGACCCGCAATTGGAAAGTCAGGCGGAAGCCATGCTGACGCACCCGATCATTTCCGACTCGTTGGTGTCGACATGCGGTCAACTCAGGGACAAGCCGCTCGTCGGCCGTCTGGTGCGCCGCTGGACGCTGGCGTCGGCCATTCGCGCGGGCGAATTGGTGCGCATGCTGGCGGCGCATGCCCAACAATTGCGGTCAGCCGGAGGCGAGACCAATCTGGAAACGGCGGTGCGTATCGAGTCGGCGCTCCAAAGCTCAGATGCAGATACGCTGCGCCACGTACAGATTCTGACCGCCGCATTCCAAACGCTGGCCCCGCACTACGCCGTGCAGGTGGACAAGATTCTCGATCAGATGGCGGCTTCCCAGCAGGCGCTCTGCTCGGTGGAGGCGCGCTTTCATTCGGCAATGGATCGGGTCTCGCAGCGGTTTGCCGTGCAGATGAGGGTTTGGACTGTGATCTTTTCATTTCTGCTGGCGATTGGGGTGCAGTTGGATAGCTTCCGGCTATTGGCGCGTTTGTGGAACGATCCGCAGGCACGCGAGAGCCTGGCGAATACGTCCGCGTCGCTAATGAAAGAAGCGGCCGCGATCCTTCCCTCGGCCAGTGCCTCGGATCGGACGGCCATTCCGGGCGCTGCGCCGGAATTGTATGAGGAAGTTTTCGAACGCTTGAAAGCTAAGTACCCGAACGAGACGAAGGGAATCGGCCCGATGCCCATCGAGGCCAGCTATGCCGATGCGCGGATCTGGCTGGAGCGAAATCTGACCGGAAACGATCCACGCGTTCTGGAAGACTACACCAGATCCGTGTCGGGGGCGCTGGCCCAACAGGCGAACTCGATCCGCCACGAGCTCGAGAGCTCGGGGTTCCTGCTGATCCCGCGGCCCTATCATCCATTGCACTTTGACGACGCCGCCAATTTTCTGGGGACGCTCGTTTCGGCATTGCTGCTGAGCCTCGGAGCGCCGTTCTGGTTTAATGCACTGAAGTCGTTGAGCAGCTTGCGGCCGGTGCTGGCCAATAAGCAGGATGGGGGCGCGTAGAGGCCGAGACCCATAGGCCTTGACTTTTGTTTACCGAAGATAACGGCTGTTCGCGACAATTCAGGGTGTCCAATCTAGATTAGGGCGCTTGTGGGGGTGGCAAAGGGTACGCCCGCCACAGGAGTCGCACTCGCGATGAATTCCGGCTCACTGCAGTCTCTCAGTCAAGGCTTGCGGGTGCTCCATGTGAATGCGGGCAACGTTTTCGGTGGATTGGAAACGATTCTGGTGACCTTAGCGCGGCTCCGTGATTGTTGCCCGAGCATGGAATCTCATTTCGCGATGTGTTACGAAGGCCGCCTGAGCCGGGAACTGATTGGCCTGGGTGCCCGGTACACGTGCTCGGGCATGCTCGCATCAGCCGTCCGTGGACGGTAGTGCGTGCGCGAGCCCGGATGAGGCGGCTGCTTCGGGAAATCCACTTCGATGTCGTGGTATGTCACATGACCTGGAGTCATGCGATCTTTGCTTCCGTGGTTCGCGCGCGGCGTGTTCCTCTGATCTCCTATTTTCATAATCGGGCCGACGGCGGGCACCTCATTGAGCGATGCGCGCGATTGGCGGCCGTACCGGACTTGTCCTTGTGCGTCAGCCGTGACACCGAAAAGACCTGCCGCTATGTGTTTCCTACGGCGCCAACGAAGGTAATCTATAGCCCCCTACCACTCAACCGTTCGGGCTTGGAACAGGAGCGCTCGCGCGTGCGCCACGAATTCGATGTTCCAGAGGATGCCACGGTCATCGTGCACGCAAGCAGGATGCAAGCCTGGAAGGGGCACACCTCTTTGTTACAGGCACTCAATCTTCTGAGCGCGCGAGAAGACTGGAGGTGCTGGATCGTGGGCGGACCCCAGACCGGCCCGGAAGCTGCCTATGCGCAGCACCTCAGAGATATGGCGGGTGAACTGGGCATCGCCGACCGTGTACGGTTCCTGGGGGAACGATCCGACGTTCCGAGGCTGCTGGCTGCGGCGGACATCATGTGCCAGCCGAATACCGAAGCGGAAGGCTTCAGCATCGCTTTTATGGAAGGGTGTCTGGCTTCGCTGCCGATCGTCACCACCGCCATTGGCGGCGCACTGGAAATGGTCGATGAGTCGTCGGGGATTCTGGTTCCCTTGCAAAACTTGGATGCGCTTACTGCGTCTCTGCGGCGCCTCCTGGATGACCGGGGGCTCCGGGTTCAAATGGGCCGGGCCGGATATCGGCGGGTAAATGAGATGTGCGATTCCGCATCGCAGTTACAGAAGCTGGCCAAAATCTTCTCGTCGGTTGCACACAAGGAAGTTGACTTCTCCGGTGATCGCATCCCTATGCATGGCCGCCTCCGGTAGTTCCAGTCCCTGTCTGGCATTCGCAAAAAAGCCGCGGGCCTGCCCGATGTTCTGGCTAAGGAGTGGGATCGCCCGCGGCGTCTCCGCCACGCGGTTCGGTTGTCTCGTTCTTCCGGCGGCTCATGCGCTGATAGTGCGGGCTGTATTCCAATCCATATGGCGTCTTGACCTTTGTCCTCGCCTTTTCGTCGTAGAACGCCTGACTGGATTGCTGTCGCGCCGCGATCTCCTCTTCCGTGCCGTTGCGGAAGGTGATCTCTTCTCGCGGCACAAAGATCACCTGCCCGATCGGCATGCTGTGTGACGCAGAAATCGTTTCGCCCGGCTGGAGGACGTAGCGGAACTCGGAGTCATGAACGTACCAATCGGTCTCGACCCGGATCACCAGCATCGGGGCGACGGGCCGCTCGATCATGTTGAAGACTGGAGCGTAGACCGTGTCCCATCCCGGCGCAGTCTGGAAGTTCCACGCTCCCCGCAGTGTCACGGCGCCTGCCGGTGTCCCCATGTCATCCGGAGAGACGAACATACCGGGCATCAGGTGGGCGATTTCCCGGGTTTGCGGCGTGTCCTGGATGTGCATCTTGATTTCCCGTTTGGTTGCGCCGATCCCGCCCACCGGCAGCAGATAGGTCACGGTAAAGACCGGCTCCCAGTTGTTTCCTTTGGTGTTCACCGAGTAAACGAACTGATAACGGCCCTCACCCTCATACCCGATTTGATAGGTCTCTTTTTCACCGAGCGGAGGATGGACCAGGAAGCCTACGGCGCTTCCGGCTTCGAGCACCGGACAGTGGCGGGCGTGCTGTGGCAGAAGGGGGCGCTGGGCTTCGCGGCGCGGCCGCAGGCCAATTCCGGGCCTGCGCGGGTTGGGAAAGAGACCGACTTCCATCTCCGCAGTATCGCACCGTCGAAAGTAAGCGATGTTCCGCGGGTGAAATCTCGTGGCCGGTGTTTAGCGTGGCTCTCGGATTCTACGGGATTCGATTCTTTCCAGACCGCCAAGCTCTGCGAGACACTCGAGTAGAATCCCCTTTGCCTTGGTGTAATCTGAACCGGTCTTCGCGATCAGTCTCGTCTCAATTTGGCGTCTTGCTTTGCGAACCAGCCTTACTGATTGCCAGCCACGCCGCGAGAGGCGGATCTGTCTGGCGCGGCGATCCTCCGTGTCAACGGATTCAAGGATGCCAAGCTTTAACATCTCCCCAACAACCTTGGATGCCGCTTGCTGAGTCACCTCCATCCGGTTCGCCAGCTCGGTGATCGTTCGGTCGCGCTCAATCAAGTGTTGAACCACATAACCGTGGCTTTGCTTCACTTTCCCGAACCCGGCCGACGCCAGCCTCTGTGCCACGAGCTCGTTGATTCGCAACCCCAAGAACAATCCCAGATAGCCTAGATCCAGCGCCGCGGGAACCGCCGGCGAATCGGCTGCCGTCCTTTTATGCACAACCATGGTTGTGTATAATACCAGACAGAGGTGTGCCCGCGCGCGTCGATTTCAGGAGGTTCAGCCGGTGCTAATCGAAGATCTATTCGCGCAAGGAGTCATGACCATGGGCCCTTCGCGAGCGGATCCGAATCGCCAGGTGGGGGTATTCGCTCCCAACGTCGTGGCAGCTGTATCCGCGGCCCGCGCTGCGGAAATCGAGCGGTTCCGATGGATCGTTGGCGAGTGGAATTATGAGAATCTTGTTCCTCAGACTCGCTTGAGCCCGGCCTACACCGACATCGGCAGGCAACGATTTGCCATCACCGAGGATGGCTGGGTCTCGATGGTGTCTCCGGATGACAGGCAACATCGCTGTCTCACATTCGACCCGTTCAGTGGCCAATGGATCTACGTTCTGACTCGCGGCTCCTACGGGATGTTGCGTTCTAAGCAGGGCTGGGCCGGCCAACAGATCACATTCGTTGGACTAATGACCATGATCGGCGTCGAATGCGAGTGGCGCATGACGTGGACGAAGATCAGCGAGACAGAGTTTCGTTTCGTCAATGAGGAGCGAACTGCCGAAGGGGCATGGGTCTACATTGATGAGTGGCATTTCCGGTCGAGCCTTAGCGCCGAATCGACGTCGCGTTAACGGCTATGGGCGTAGACCGCTCCCTTTGACCGCGGCTTAGAAGACGCAGACGCCGTCAGGAGCGGTGCGCGATGGCCGGTTCTAGCTATTAGCCGGAGTGATTCCGGCGTTCGACAGCGTGGTCAGAATAATGTTCATCGGGTTCAGCGCGTCGCTCTGACTCGAATTGGTTTGAACCGCCGACAGGAGCTGGCTGAGCGGGTCTGTGCTGGTGCTCGAAGAGCTCGAACTGTCAGAGCTGGAACTGCTGTCGGAACTGGATCCGCTTGAATGATGATGATGGTGATGGTGGCCGTGGGCGCCAGTCGCGCCGGTAGCCTGGGCCAGATCCTGGATGTTCGGCAATTGGCCGGTTTTCGAGGCGTTGCTGAAATCGGTGGAAAGCTGATTGAGTTGAGTGGCAGCCGCGGTATTGCCCTGCGACTGAGCAGTCTGGGCTGCGCTCTGCAGGTTCGTGGCGATCTGCTGCGTAACCTGCTGGTACTTACTCGGGTCCGATTGTTGAAGCTGCTGCAGCTCGCTCATCACTTGCGCGAACGGGGACAGCTGGCTGTTGTCACCCTGGAAACCGAGTGACGAGTTCACCGCGCTGCTGAGGGTGTTGGCGGCCGCGTTGTTAGTCACACCGGCGCCTTGGAGGGCGTTGTTCAAGATCGACTGAAGATAAGTGTTGGAAACGTTGTTGATGGAACCCATGTTTCCCTTATCGGCATTTGCGTAGCCGTTCCACGCATATCGCAAGCCGTTGAAAACATGGGCACAAGCACGCCGCCACAGCGGCAAAGTCTTCGCGCGGCGACAAATTTTTGACGATCGCCCGTCGGACTTCTGGCTATACCACTTTGGGAAGGCGCTGGCGGCGCAGGAGCCATTCTTCGCTCGCGAACAGGCGTGGACCCACCTGGATCATCCGCGGCAAGAGATTGAATAGCGCGGTGGGGCTCCAAGCGTTTCCGTCGCGCGTGCGGAATCCGCGGCGGTTCAGCTCGTTGGCCACGCGCGAAAGCGGGCAGTCTTCCACGATCATGTCCAGCGCGCGGATGATCACTTCCGTCTCGTCCGGGTTATCCACCAGGCGGGCGCAGTCTGTGGAAACTTGCAGACCGTAGGGAATGTCCTCGGTCCAACGCGGCGTCTCAGAGATCTCGGTCTCGACTTCGCGCTCCCATTCGAGTGCGGTCAGCTTCCATCCAGCGGCCACGCGCTCGCGGAGGTACTGGAGGCTGGGAAGGTCGGTGACTGGTTCGCGGCTGGTTTGGTTGGGCATGGGCTACCTCTTGGCGTGTGAGATAGCAAGTGAATTGCCGTCAGTAAGGGCACCGCTCCCTTTGGTCGCGGCTCGGTAAGGCGTATCGGTGAAGGGATGGGCGCGTCCAGAAGTGGGACGATGCGTTCACCTGTGGGACGGGCCTAAGCGCGCCGCCCGCCCAGCTTTTGATCGAGCCAATCGTGGATAACGGCGAACACTTCGTGGTTGTTCTTTTCGAGCAGCATCAGGTTGCCGTTGCCCAGAATGCCGTGGTCGCGCAGGCGCAGCATTTCGGCCGAGCACCCAACCTGCTTCAGGAATTCGACATTCGCGACGGGCGATCCGCCGCCGCCGAATTCGCTGGTGAGCCAGCCGATGGGGATGCCTTGGAGGTTTTTCCACTTGTGCACCGGTTCGACTTGAAGTTTGTAAGACGGCGGCACGGGACGCGGCGAATCGGGGGGTTCGGTGCGATCGACGAGCGCGAGTTGCGCGGGATCGGTGATGGGCGGGTCGTAGGTGATCGGGCCGGCGGTCAGACCCCAACGGAGTTGCGCGGCGAAGGGGTTGCCGTTGATCTCCATGCACATGATGGCTTTCACCAGGTTGGGGCGGCGATCGGCAACGCCCCAGGCGAAGAAGCCGCCGAATGCGTGCACAAACAAGATCGAGGGCCCGATGCGGTCCAGCAGTTCCGCGCCGCCGCGCCAGGCCAGATCGCTGTGGAAGGCCTCGTCGGAAACATTGCCGGATTCGCACGCCATGAACTGTCCGATGAGGGGATCTTTCATGCCGCCGGGGCCGGGCCACTGCGCGGTGTTGAATACGGCCGTGCTGGTGATCAAGCCTTCGTACGGCGGGACATTGGGCAGGTGACTGGGGCCGAGCGCGTCGGGATGATAGGGTGAGCGGCCGTAACTGGGGCGGTCGAGCCAGTAGACGCTGTAGCCGTTCTGAACGAAGTAATGCACCCAGCCGGGACGCCCGCCGATGCCCATCATGTGGGTGCCCTGTCCGCCGCCGCCGTGCACCATGACGACGGGATAGGGTGAGCGCTTCTCGGCGGGGATCATGTATTGCACGAACATTTGGCCCTGCGCGATGGTGCCGTAGGGCATCGATTTGCGTTGGACGCCGACCCAGAAGCAGCCCTGGTCGGCGAGTTTGAGGGCGGTGGATTCTTTGTTGGGATGGGGGTCGGGGACGATCGCGGGAGCGCCCTCCTTGATGGTGGAACCGAGCCAATCGAGAATCGGTTGGAGAGATTCCCGGTTGTTTTTCGCCAGCATTGGCATGGGGCCATGGTTCGCCAGGGGAATGTGCGAAACGGAGGCAGGCGAAGGGTTGTTTGCGACGGCGGCAATCGGCAGATTGGGGAGTTGCCGGCCCTGCCAGGTGTTATCCGGCGGTTCCACCGCTACGATGGCCTTCACGAGTTTGGGCCGCTCTTCGGCGGTGACCAGCGCGAAGGTGGCGCCATCGCCTTGCGTAACGAGAATGGCAGGGCCGATGTCGTCGAGCAGCAGAGCGCCGCGCGAGCGCCACACGCTTTGCGTGATGGGATTGTTGGCCATGGGTTGGCCCATGGCAGCGACGTATTGATCCGTCGCGCCGGGCCAGTCCGCCTTTTCGAACGTCGGCGCTTCCCGGTCGAAGGCTCCGTGCACCCAGGGATGGTACGGGCAGCGGCCCTGTCCGGGCCGATCGACGACGTAGACCTTGTAGCCCTTTTCGAGGAACAGCGTGGCCCAGCCGCGCTGTCCGTCCGCAGTGCTGATCCAATCCGAGCCCTGGCGGTAGCCTCCATGGATGAGCACGACTGGAAATGGATGGCGCGCCTCTTTGGGGAGCCAGCGCTCGACGTACATCTGCATGCCGTTGCAAACGGTGCCGCGGGCTAGCGTGACGCGCTCGACGCCGTACCAGAAGTAACTCCAGTCGGCGATATCGAGGGTGGGCTGGGCAGGGGTCTGCGCGGCGAGATCGGCGGGCAGCGCTGCCAATGCGCCGGCCGCCAACGCTCCGAACTGACGGCGCGTCAGGCCGCTGGGTGAATCGTCGGATACCATGGCTGTTATCATACCGGGTTGCCGGACGATTCCAAGTTCGACCGGCGGCAGGCGGCTGGAGCGCTCGCCGGGTTCTGCGCGTTCGTGAGCCTCTATGCGCCACAGCCGCTGCTGCCCTTGTTGGCCGCTGAATTCCACACCTCGGTGGCCGGGATCAGCATCCTGATCACGATTTCAACCCTCGGCATGGCCGCCTTCGCGCCGGTGGCCGGAATCATGGCCGACCACTGGGGCCGCAAAGCGGTGATCGTTCCGGCATCGCTCTTGCTGGCCGTGCCGTCGGCATTGGCGGCGACGGCCGCGAATGTGGGGCAGCTCGCCTTCTGGCGCTTCTTCGTGGGAGTCTTCACGCCGGGAGTTTCCGTGGTGATTGCCGCCTACATCAACGAGGAATGGGTGCAAGGTGTCGGATCGGCGATGGGCGCTTACGTTTCGGGAACGGTGATCGGAGGATTCAGCGGACGCATCATCATGGGGCTGGTGGCTGCGCGGTTTTCGTGGCGTGCGGCATTTCTCACGTTGGCAGTGCTCAATGCGCTCGGAGGTTTGGGCGTTTGGATATGGTTGCCCGCCGGCCGGCGCTTTGTGAAAGCCGACAGCGCCGCATCCACGCTTGCGGCCATGGCACGGCATTTGAAAAACCCGCGGTTGGTGGCAACTTACGCGGTCGGGTTTTGCGTGCTGTTTTCGATGCTGGCAACGTTTACTTACGTCAACTTCTATTTGGCGGCGCCGCCGTTCGGGCTCAGCCCGGCAGCCCTGGGGTTCTTGTTCGTGGTGTACCTGGCGGGCGCGGCCGCCTCGCCGGTGGCGGGCCGGTGGGTGGATCGCAAAGGCCATCGGTTTGTGCTGGTGGTGGCGTTTAGCGGCGGTGTGGTGGGAATCCTCCTGACTTTGTTCCCGTCGCTGCCGCTGATCATGCTGGGGCTGGCGCTGTGTTGCACGGGTGTGTTCACGGCACAGGCGGCGTCCACCAGCTACGTCGGCATCGCTGCCCGGGAAGCGCGTGCTGCGGCGGTGGGACTGTACGTGATGTTTTACTACATCGGCGGCAGCGCGGGAGCGGCTATTCCAGGGCGCTTCTGGAACCGCGGCGGCTGGCCGGCGTGCGTGGCTTTGATCGCGGCGCTGCAGATCCTCATCATCCTTTTGGCGGTCTTGTTTTGGCAGCCCAAAAGAGCGGCCGCGCCGGCCAGCCTGAGCGAGATACCTTTATAATTGAGGTGAGAAATCACTAATCACCCCCGGGGTTATTTCCCGGAGAAAGAGCAACGGATGGGCACTCTGAAGTGGGCGGTGCCGGCAGCGATCGTGTTCGCGGGATTGCTCGGTCTGACTTCCGCCACATACGGCAAGCCGGAATATACCAAGAAGGAAAAGAAGGCCTGTACGTATTGTCATACCAAGGCCAACGACAAAGAATTGAACGACGCGGGTAAGTATTACCAGGCGCACGATCACTCCCTGGACGGCTACAAGAAGTAGCCCGGCAGATCCTGTGGTGCGGGCCCGTTCCGGTCCGCACCACTTCCGAAATCCAGCCTAAATGTACCAGGCCAGCTTGTTGGAGATGCGCAAGTCGATTTATATTTGATTTGGGCGATGAATTTTCCCAACTCGCTGACCATCCTCCGGATTTTCTTCGTACCGCTGCTGGTTGCCGCTCTGGTGCAGGAGACGTTTACCGTCAGTATTGGCGGCCACGTGGTGACGCAGGAGTGGTTGGCGCTGGCGATCTTTCTGGCGGCTGCCGCCACCGATCTGCTGGATGGGTACCTGGCGCGGCGCTGGCGCCAGGTGACTACCATTGGCACGCTTCTCGATCCCATCGCTGATAAGCTTCTGGTTTCGGCCGCACTGATCTCGCTGGTACAGGTACGCGCGTTGCCGGGGTGGATGGCGATCCTGATCATAGCGCGCGAGTTCGCGGTGTCGGGGCTGCGCAGCATCGCGGCAGCGGAGGGATACACGATTCGCGCCAGCGACCTCGGCAAAACCAAGATGCTTTCGCAGGTGGTGGCGATCTCCTGCCTGCTGCTGAGTATCCGCCATCCGGCGCTCCATTTCCCGGGCATTCTCCTGATGTGGGGCGTGGTGTTCTTCGCGGTGGTTTCCGCGATGAGTTATTTCCACAAGTTCTGGCGGGTGGTGGATCTGGGCGTGAAGAAGCGGCGGCGGCGGGAACTGCTGGCGCTGGAGCGCAAGCACCAACGAGCGGCGCGCCGGCGTCAGAGAGGGTCCAAGGGTCCGTCGGGTTCTTTAGGACCGTCCTCGGGCGTGGGCGCTTCCGCCGGAACGATCTGGAAGCCGCCGGAAGTAAACTGAAGCCGGACCACTTCGCCATCTGCTCCGAAAGGACCGACCGGTTTACCGTTGAGCAGGAGGTGGGCCCCGCCGGCGTTACCAAGCTTCAAGAAAACGCGGTCGTTACCCTCGATCGTGCGGCTGGTGTTGGGTAGAATCGTGCCGGAGAAGGCATACTTTCCATCCGTCGCGGCCGTCACCCAAACTGGTTCGGAGGCACTGAGCTCGACGCGAACGGGAGCGGCCAGGCGTTCGGCCGTTCCCGCTGCCGGCGGGGAGACGGCGGAAGCCGCGGGCGTCACGGGCGCCACGGGAGGCGCCTTGGTTGGCGCAGGCATCGGCGCGCGATTGGCAATTTCTACCGTGTGCGGCCTTGGCTGCAACCAGGAATAGATGGCTGCACAGAGCAACGCCACCACGACCACGAGTCCCAGCGACCGTAACGTGGAAGACCACCCGAAGCCGGAATCTCCCGCCCGCAGCCAGTTCTTAACGGGCTCGATGACGCGATCGAGGTCGAGGTTGAGGTTGACGGCTGCCGGCGGCTTTGGTTCGGCAACCTCGGGGGCCACTGCCGGGGGAGGGTTTAACATGCGTTCGAGCGAGGCGGCGATCTCCTGGTCATCGAGACCGAGCTCGCGAGCATACTGTCTGACGAAGCTCCGGGTAAACACGCCGCCTGGGAGTTTATCGAAGCGATCGGCCTCCATCGCCTCCAATAAGCGCGGCGAAATCTTCAATTCCTTGGAGATCGGATCGAGTTCCAGGTTGCGCCGCAGCCGTTCCCGGCGCAGCGTCTCGCCAATGGATGTCATTCGCGAGGTCTTTCCTAACCTTAATTCCATCTTATAACGCGAAAAACCGCGGCGCTGCGGCTCATGGTGCGGGTGAGCACAGAGGACTGCGTTAGCATAATCGATTGATCTCTGTTGTGGTGGTCAACTGGAACCGGAAAGAGTTGCTGCGCGCCTGTCTCAACTCCTTGAAACGGCAGGAAGGAGTACCGTTCGAGGTGATCGTTGTAGATAACGGCTCGAGCGACGGCTCGGCCGATATGGCGGAGCGCGACTTCGGCACGCACGTGATCCGCAATACAGAGAATCGCGGTTTTTGCGCCGCCAACAACCAGGGCATCGAAGTCGCGCGCGGGGAGTTCATCGGGCTGCTGAATAATGACGCGGAGGCGGAGCCGGGGTGGTTGGCGGCGCTATGGCGCGCCTGTACGGAAGCGCCGGATGTGGGGATGGCAGCCAGCAAGATCGTGGTGTGGGAGGATCCGGGTGTCATCGACAAAGCCGGCCACCTGATTTTTCCCGATGGGCAAAACCGCGGACGCGGCAGCGGGGCTCGGGATCGCGGTCAATTCGATCGCCAGGAAGAAGTGCTGTGGCCCGACGGCTGCGCGGCGCTCTACCGGAAGGCGATGCTGGACCAGATTGGCGGCTTCGATGAAGATTTCTTCGCGTACGGAGATGATGCCGAGCTCGGACTGCGCGCGCGCATTGCGGGCTGGCGGTGCCTCTACACTCCGCAGGCCGTGGTGCGGCACCACCGCGGATCCACGCTGGGCAAGGATTCTTCGCGCCGCCTGGAACTGATCGAACGCAACCGTCTGCTGCTGGCCATCAAACTGTTTCCGCCCAGTTTGTTGTGGCTGAATCCGATTTACTTCGCGCTGCGCCTGGTGGCCGGAGCGCTGGCGGCGCAGCGCGGCGCGGGCGATACAGCGCATTTTCCGGGATGGGCCGGGAAGTGGAAAATGGCGCGAGCGCTGGTGCGCGGAGATTTCGAAGCGCTGCGGCTGGCGCCCCGCATCTGGCGCAAGCGCAAGCAACTGGCCAGGATGCGGCGGCTGGATTCGCGTGAAGTGCGGCGGTTGATTCTGCGGCACCGGCTGAGCTGGAGAGAAGTAGCATGAGCGCCTGCGTGCTCTGCGGGTCGGATCGGTTTGCGCGGTTATTTCGCGCCACCGACCGGCTGTACCGAACCACGGCCAAAGAGTTCGACGTGGTGCGGTGCGGCGAGTGCGGGCTGATGCGGCTCGATCCGCAGCCGGCCGCCGAAGAGCTGCCACGGTATTATCCGGCGACGTATTGGTTCTCCTCGGAAGGCAGCGCTACGGGGCGCTTGGAGGAGGGATACCGGCGCCTGGTGCTGCGCGACCATGTTCGTTTCGTGGAACGGGCGCTGCGCAGCGCGGGCGACGTTGGGCCGCTCCTCGACCTCGGGTGTGGCGGAGGCCTGTTCCTCGGTATGATGCGCGAGCGCGGCTTCCGCGTGGTGGGGCTCGATTTTTCGCGCGAAGCGGCGCGCGTGGCCTGGCAACGCTGCCAGGTGCCGGCGGTCTGCGGCAGCTTCGAGTACGCGCCGCTGCGGGCGGGGAGCCTGGGCTGCATTACCATGTTCCACGTGCTCGAGCATGCGCCCGATCCGCGCGCCGTTCTGGCAACCGCACACGGGCTGCTGGGCGAGGGTGGGCGATTGGTGGTGCAGGTGCCCAATGCTGCCTCGTGGCAATGCCGCTTATTGGGGCGCTCGTGGAACGGTGTGGACGTGCCTCGGCACCTGTACGATTTTCGCGATCTCGATCTGGAAAAACTGCTTTCGGTGTGCGGCTTCGAAGTGGTGCGGCGGAAGTACTTCTCGTGGCGTGATAACCCGGCGGGTCTGGCCATCAGCATCGCGCCGTCACTCGATCCCATGGCGCGCCGCGTGCGCCGCGTGCCGGAGAACGGCATCACCCGGTTGGTGAAAGACCTGGCTCACCTGGGATTGATCGTAGCGGCGGTGCCGTTCGCAGCGGCGGAGGCGGCTTGCCACGCGGGCTCTACCGTGATGCTGGAGGCGCGGCGGCGATGAGGTATTCCGGCCTGGCGTATCGCCTTCCACGGCCGCTGCGGCGCCATATCCTCCATTTTGAATGCGAGCTTGAGGATGCCGTGCGACGTTTCGCCGGCGACCTTCCGAAGGGTATGCGCGTTTTGGATGCAGGGGCGGGCGAGGGCCAATACGCGCACTATTTCGCGGAGCAGCGCTATTGCGCCGTGGATCTGGCAGTAGGCGACGCAACCTGGGATTACAGCCGTCTGGACGCGGTGGCCGATTTGACGGCTCTGCCCTTCGCGAGCGGCGGCTTCGGGGCCGCGCTGCACCTGGTGACCATCGAACACTTGCGCGAGCCGGCCTGTGCGCTGGCGGAAATTGCCCGGACGCTGGCACCCGGCGGCACGCTGTTAGTGGCGGCACCGCACGAGTGGGAGGTCCATCAGGCGCCGCACGATTATTTCCGGTACACGCGATACGGCCTGGCTTACCTGCTGGAAAAAGCCGGCCTGGAGATTGACGAATTGCGCCCGGTGGGCGGATATTTTCGGCTGCTCGCCCGCCGGCTGCTGAACGGTTTACAATTCTTTTCGGGAGGGATTCGCTGGCTGGGGTTTTTTCCGGCAGCGATATTCCTGGTCCCGCCGGCACTGCTTCTGCCGTTCCTGGATTTTCTCGATAAAGACCGAAATTTCACCGTCGGATATATTTGCATCGCGCGGAAGAAGTAGTTCACCACCGAGACGCCGAGACGCAGAGTTTAAGGAAAAGATGTCACCGTTATTCGCAGTTGCGGGTCTTCCCCAGGTTGGCGCGCAGAGGAAGCCGAGGGAACAAGTGCTCGACCGGGTTCCCGGCGGGGATCGCGAAAAGAAGGCTGACCTGAGACGAAGACCTGTTCCAGCACTTGTTCCCTCTGCCAGCTCTGCGCGCGAATCCGATAAAGCCGGCGGCACTCTCAAACGTCTCGCGCCCGCGGCGTTCTTAAAACTCTGCGTCTCCGCGTCTCGGCGGTGAACCAATTCTCACGGGCGACGCAAGAAAGGAATCATTGGACGGAGTCATCGTTGTCGATAAACCGGAGGGCTGGACTTCGCACGATGTCGTGAACAAGGTCCGCCGCATCGCAGGCACGAAGAGGGTGGGCCATCTGGGAACGCTCGATCCCATCGCTACCGGAGTCTTACCGCTGGTGATCGGACGCGCTACGCGCCTGGCGCAGTTTTATACTCGCAGCGACAAAATTTACGAGGGCGTGGTGCGGTTTGGCTGGTCGACCAACACCTACGACCGCGCGGGCGAAGCGACGAGCGAGAAGCGGCAGGTGACCATCGATGCGGTGGAGCTGGAACGGCTGCTCGAAGCATTCCGCGGCGAGCTCTTGCAGGTGCCACCGCCGGTGTCGGCAAAGAAGGTGGAGGGACGCCGCGCGTATGAGCTGGCGCGCAATGCCGTGGCGGTGGAGCTCGAACCGGTTCCGGTGCAGGTTTACGAGTTGACGGTTCTGGAAGTCCACGGCGCTGACGTCAGCCTGCGCGCGCATTGCTCGGGTGGAACGTATCTGCGCTCGATCGCTCACGAATTGGGCCAGGCGATGGGCTGCGGCGCGCATCTCCAGGAGCTGCGGCGCACCGCCAGCGGGGAGTTCACTATCGAACAGGCCCGTACGCTTGCCCAGCTCGAGGGCCTGGCTGCTAGCGAGCGGCTGCTGGACGCCCTGGTTCCCGCCGCCCAACTGCTGCCGTCGTTTCCAGCGGTATTTGTCGATGACCCAGTAGTGGCGCAGATCCGCAACGGGCGCAATTTCCCGGCGTCTCCGTTTCGCGCGCAGCCGGCTGCGCGTCATGTCAAAGCTCTCGCGCGGACCGGGGAGCTGGTGGCGATCGGGGAGGCAGTTCTGCCGAATTTGTATCACCCGATTGTGGTTTTGTGAAGGCCGGCTCTTGTTAGAATGGTACTTATACTCATGCTCAAGCGCTTTATCCTGTGGGACTATCCGCGCGCCAGTTGGCAGTACGACGTGATGGTCGGTATCATTTTGCTCTTTATCTTCGCTACGCCGCGGGCCTGGTTCCGCGACCAGCCCCGCATCCCCACCGCCAGCAGCATCGCCTCGCTACCCTCCGAGAACGGAAGCTCCATCTTCTTTGTCAATTCCGAGCTCCTGGTGGGAGTACCCGATGAGCAGCGCGCCGCCAAGATGACGCAAGCCCTCCAGGTTCGTACGAGTAATCGCCATTTGCTGGTGACACGCGTGGAACCGGTGCTCGATTCGGAAGGCGAGCTGCAGGGATACATGGCGTTTGCGCGGCCGTGAGGAACCTCGCTGGTTCCATTCGTACGGAATGACACGACCACCAACACAGTGGCTGATGCTGGGCATACTCACACTGTCCACGAGTTCGACACACGGAGCCTCCCTCACCGAGACGCTGGCGCGAATGGACCAGGCTGCGCGAAAGTTCAACAGTTTCTCCGCGGATCTCCGCCGGATTTCGCACACTGGCGTAATCGGGGAAGACACGGAAGACGACGGCACCGTGCAGATGAAGCGGCTCAAACCGCACGATACCCGCTGGCTGCTCGACATCAAGCCGCCGGATCCGAAACAGGTTCTCATCGACGGCAAGAAAGTTCAAATCTTTTTTCCGAACAGCCTGATCGATCAGGAGTACGACATGAGTAAATACAAGTCGCTCCTGGAGGAGTTTTTGTTACTCGGCTTCGGGAGTAACTCGAAGGAACTGGAAAGCGCCTTTACGATTACCTTAGGCGGCGCCGAGGTGGTAACCGGCGAGAAGACAACTCGCTTGGAATTAATTCCGAAAGATCAGGAGATGTTAGTTCACTTGAAGCGGGTGGATTTATGGCTGTCGGATGAAACCGGAATGCCTGTGCAACAGAAGTTCTATCTGCCCGGCAATGATTATCAAGTGGCGACTTACACCAATATCAAAATCAACCCGAGTCTTCCCGAGCTGAAGCTCGACCTGCCTAAAGGCGTCAAGAAGGAATACCCACTGAAGTAAGCCGATGAAGACACACTCCAGCGCCTACCGCTTGCAGTATCTGGACTGGCTTCGTGGATTGGGAGCCGTGGTCATGCTACAGGGCCACGTGTTCCATTCCTTTCTTAAGCCGGAGCTCCGCGATGGCGGGCCATTTATGGCGTCGCAGTTTGTGGGCGGCATGCCTCCGGCGATTTTTCTGTTTTTGACTGGCATTACGCTGGCGTTTTTGATGGATAGCGCCGAGCGCAAGGGCGTACGGCCGATGGAGCGCACTATCACCGCAGTTCGACGGTCCGGCTATCTGTTTCTGCTGGCCTTCGCATTCCGGCTGCAACTCTGGCTGTTCGGCTGGCCCTCGCCTTGGACGGATCTGCTGCGTGTGGACATCCTCAACTGCATGGGCATGGCAGTGGCAATTCTTTCGGTGATGGCGCTATTCCGAACCGCGGAGCGAGTGCGGCTTTGCGCGATTCTCGGGCTGGCGATTGCCTTCGCAGCGCCATTGGTATCACAGATCAATTGGTCATGGGCGCCGCCGCTGATGCGCAGCTATCTCACGCCGGATTACAGCTCATTCGGATTCTTTCCTTGGGGCGCGTATCTGGCGTTCGGCGTGAGCGCGGGCAGCTTGCTGCGCAGCATACCCGAAGACACCACGGAACGAGTAATGCAATGGGGCGCGCTTCTGGGCGGCGCGCTGATCTTCGGCGGGCAGTATTGCGCCAATCTGCCGTTTTCCCTTTACGCGAAATCGGAGTTCTGGCTGAACAGCCCGGCGCAAGTGGTGATCAAGCAGGGGGCAACTCTGTTACTGCTGGCGCTGGCTTATTTGTGGACACGCTATGGCGCCAAACCCGGCTGGAGCTGGGTGCGGCAGTTCGGAACTACTTCGCTACTGGTTTACTGGGTTCACATCGAACTTGTGTATGGACGCTGGCTGTACTTCTTCAAGAACAACCTGACGGCGGTCCAAACCGTTGCCGTGGCTCTTTGCGTGATCCTGTTGATGCTGGCCATTTCGACCGCCAAAACCCGTCGTCATCGCATCGCGGCGACGTTCGCGAACTGGGGTTGGAGCTTCGGGCCCAAAGCGGAACGCGTGCCCGGCGACTGATCTGTGGAAAACGTGTGGAAGAATTGTGACAGAGGCGTTGTGTAACAAAAGCGATACTTGTTCTTCCACTAGGTACTTCCATTCACGTCTTGACAGCATCGCGGTTATCGCAGAAACTGGACGTGACAATCATTTAGTTACTTTCATTTTTTTGCGAGCTATTGGTTCGCAGGACAGATACCTCCCCCATGCCGAGGAAGCTTTCTTTTCCTCAATCCGGAACCAAGCACGATGGAAAAATTGTCAGCGTCGACCAAGTATGTACCGCTCCTCACCACCGCCGCAGTAGCCAGGTGGTTAGGTGTATCGACACGAACTATTTGCCTTTGGGCAGAATGCGCGGAACTCCCGGCAATCAAGGTTGGCAGGCAGTGGCGATTTCGGGAGGGAGACTTATCTCAGTGGCTCGATAGCCCAAGGGCCGCGAAGGTCAAGAATTCCTCTCAAACGAGTTGCTCCGCCGCTGCGACATTCTAAGAGCTTGCGTGGTTTTGCGGCAATTGCGGAGAATGCCGCAACAGACGCATACAGCTTACGGGTGCGTGTGGCAAGATCGGCCTGAGAGTAGGTCATTCCCGCTCTCACAAGGAGCCAAAACCACATGATGCATGAGCTTTATCAGAATCCCACATTGGGATATACTTCCGCGCTGAATCCGGGAATCAATCCGCTGGCGTCTCTAGGCGGATACGCAGCCTCACCGGCGGGTTTTACGCAGTGGGGACAGCAAGGCTACCCGGGCGGCGCAATCTACAGCCAGATTCATCCGCAACAACTGCAACTGGCGGCTCTGGCGGCGCAGGCCGCGCAAGCTGCGCAATTGTACGGTATCCAGAATCCGCTGCAGACAGCCTGGCATCAGCAACAGTTACTGGCGCAAGCCGCGCTGCAGAATCCGTACGCGGCAAGCATTCTGCAAAATATCCTGGCGACGGGCGGTATGCAGAACCCCTATGGTCCGCAACAAAATCCGTTCGTTCAACAGAATCCGTATTTGAATCCGATCCTGGCGCAACAGTACGGCGGGGTGTATGGGCCGCAGGTCGGCGGACTACAGCACCTGCCGCATATGCAGTACGGGCAAATCGGGACGCCATACGGCCAGATCAACCCGGCGCTCGCTCCTCAGAGTTGGGTTGGCCAAGGAGGTCAGTTGGGCGGCCAGATGAATCCGCTAGTCCAACAACTGGCTGCGCGCCAGTTCAACCCCGGCTATGGCGGGTGGGGGATTTAGTCGAAATTACAATCGCTGGCTGGGCGAGCTCCAAGGGGGCAACCCATTGGGGCTTGCCCACAGTTTAGGGGAACATGGCGAAGAAACCAGGCGGACGTCCGGGAGATCCCGCGGCGGAAGGTCCCGGTACCGAACGTACGACGGCGTCAAAAGGTGACGAATCCGGTTGGGAAGCGTTCGGTGAAAAAGCATTCGGAGAAAGTTTAAGGAAGGACAATACGGTCATGCCAGCATACGGTTCACGAATACCAACACAGACGCCACAAGTGCAAATCGAAGGAGTGAGTGTTACGGGAGAAGCCGTGCGCCGGGTTGCGCCCGAGAGCGCGGAATTCCTGATTGAGATCACGGCGAGTGCGGCAACCGCCGCGCAGGCTCTCCGCGACAACCACGCGAAAACGGCGCAGATTACGCAAGCGATCGGCCCACTGGGTGTGCAGCCTGGTGACGTTCACTCGATTTCGCTCAACCTGAACAATTTGTACGCTCCGATGATGCAGGCGCTGCCGGCCTATGGGGCGATGCCACAGATTGCACAGGGGTCTATGCCGACTTACGGAAGTGCCTTCCCTGCCCAAACCGATCTGCAGTTTGGCTCGTATCAGGCCAGAAACACGATGCGTGTCAATGTGCGTGAGGCGACACGCGTCGGCGAAATCGTCGATGCGGTGGCCAGGGCTGGAGCCACCATCGTAGGGGCATTCGTTTTCCGCGCGTCTGACGAAGCACTGGCGCGGAAGAACGCGTTAGAGGCTGCCGGAAAAGATGCACGCGCGCGGGCCGAAGTCTTGGCGACCGCGAGCGGAAAGCAGCTCGGCGACCCGGTCGCGCTGACCGAGGAAGTCACTGCTTCCAATGGGGCCTACATGGCACTTCGCTCGGCGATGCCGTTCGCCTTCGGCGCCGGAGCGCCACAGGTGGTCGGCGAGCTGGAATATTACGCTCGCGTATCGGCCACGTTCCGACTGCAATAACCGGTGCCTTTTCGATCGCTTTGCTACACATGCCGGGAGGCCTGTGCTACGCTGTCGACGGCAGAAAGCCGATCGGGCGGTGCGGCCGCTCCGGCAGTGGTTCGAAAAACCGATTGATGCTGGCCAGGAGCAATCCGAATTGCGCCGATTGCTCTTGGTGTCTTTTCTCCAGTTCCTCGACTTTGCGCGCCAGGTCGTGCGCCGGCGCTTTGGCGGCGTGTGCCTGGAACACGGGGTTATACGCCCACAGTAACTGATCGCGTAGGGTGCACCGCTGAGAGGTGGTGGAAAAGGGCATGGGCAAGGTCGCGACGTAGAGCTCGGCGCTGCGGCGGACGTCGAGGTGAACCAGTGAATCCCCGCGCACCGAGAGGTCGCGGGCGTTGTTGCCAAACTCTCCAAAGTATAAGGGCTGGAATGGCTTAGGGGCCCAGTTCGGGTCGCGCGCGAGAATTACGAAAAGACCAGCGTATTGTGGCGGCTGCCACTCGACCAGTGGCATCGGCTGGGTGAAAAAGCAATCATTGAATCGGATCCCAACTGCAATGTCTGAGTGCATGACACCCTTCTTCTGTAATTGATTGTACATCCGGGGTCTAGCCGGCCTGCATCGGTTTTTCTAATAGGTCCCATCGATTCGTAATGGAACTGGTAGGAGAAAAGACTCAATAATCGCGTAAATTCTTGCTCATGCGAGCGCGCGCCAGGATCTCCTGGACGACGGCTGTTTTGGCATCGGCATAATCCTGAACCTGGTTCCATTCGTGCAAAGCCAGAGCCTGCTTGGCGCGCGCATACAGATCGCGATCGGCGGTGTTCGTGCGCAGCCAGTCACGGAACAGCAACATGCGGCCGATCTCCTCGCATCCGGAAGAGAACACATGCAGATTCGTATCGGTGTCTGGGCCCTTGAGCAGACGGTGCTGGTACCAGTCGGGTTCCCGAATGCGAAGCTGGTAGCCGGCGGCTTCGAGCGCTGGCAGATATTGGCCTTCGACGCCCGAATCGGTGACTACCAGGAGCGTGTCGATCACGGGTTTGGCGGCGAGGCCGGGAACGGATGTGGAGCCAACGTGCTCGATGCGTAGGGCGCGGTCACCGAGCACGCCGCGGATTCTGGAAGCCTCGTTTTGGAATAGAACGGGCCATGTGGGATCGTAGGCGATGAGCTGGATTCGGCCCACGCGTGTCAATTTGCCGGGAAGGGAACGTCGACCGTGGTCTCGACTTCGACGGCCGTGCCGTTCACGAGCGTGGGCGAGTAGAGGTATTGTTTGATCGCCGCAATCGCGGGAGGCGCCAGTAATGGACCGCCACTGATCGGCTGTACGTCGGTGACTTGTCCAGCGGCGCTGATCCGGACGAGGCACCGCACAACGCCGGAAAGCCCGAGCACCGCGGAAGTATCGGGCGGGACCGGTCGGATCAGGTGCATGGCGGCGTAATCGCTGCTGACTTGGATCGGCTGCGGGTTTTGATGCGAGGCCGGCGCCGGGTTGATTTGCCTCGTCACTTGCGGCGGAGGGGCCGGATCGCACGGCAAGCGTTGGGCGCCTTCGAGAAGATCGGTCCACTGGCTATTCTGTGGGTCTAACTGGCGGCCGTGCCCGATCAACTGAAACGCTGCCACGCAGACATAGCTGAGGTCGGTGTTCTGCTTCTGAAGCGCCGCGGCCGCTCCATAACTGACCAACTCGTCCGCCACTGAACCCACGAGGTTGGTGTCCGCTGAGTGGGCGAGTTCCTCAAAAAGTGGAAGGCTGGTGGTCAAACGATCCAGTCGGTGCGGAGGGCCGATGCGCCCGGACAGCACCAGTCCGTAGAAATGCGCGACTGGCTTGGTGTGCCCGGCGGGATCGATGGTCTCGAGGCGTTTGGCCAATTCGACGGCTCGATCGAGGTCCGAGGATTCGAAAAAGCGGGCGGCATTGTGAAAGGCTTCCGGCTGAATACGTATCGGATTCAGAGCGGATAACCACAGCGCGCGAACGCGCTCAAAGTCCGCGCCGTTGTTCTGGTCGGGATAAATCCAGGCGAAATCCAATCCGAGGGTGGGCGACTCCGGATGGTGTTCGATCAACCAGCAGATCGAATCGACGCGCTGCTCGCGCATGTCATGGCGCCAGTAGTAATTCAAAAGATCTGCGCGGACCTGCGCGTTTTCAGGATCGTCGCGCAACTGCTGTTCCAACTGGCCCGCCTCGGCGTCGTTGACGACTCTCCACCCAACGGATACCGCGAGGTATCCCCAGCGGTGAGGCTGTGCAACCTGCACGAGTGTTTGCGCACTCACGCTCGCGCCGAGCGCAACCAGCATTCCGCACCCAAGAAGCACTCGATCAAGCGCGCGCCGACGCTTCATGCTCTTCATGTAAACAAACCCGAAGCGCCGCCGCAAGGCCCGGAACAGGCCGGTATTTTGTTGTAAACTCGTTCTGAACACGCATCGCCGCCGAGGGCGGGCGACTCGCACATAAGAGGAGAATGGAATGAAGATGTCACGTACCGTAACCATCCTGGGTCTGCTTCTGAGCTTGGCGCTGCTGGCGGGTGTGGCCGCCTGGGCTGCCGAGATGCCGGCCGAGGGAAGCATGGCTCCCGATTTCACGCTGCCTTCGCAGGAAGGCAAGCAGATCAGCCTGCACGATTTCAAAGGCAAGTGGGTGGTCCTGTATTTCTATCCGAAGGATATGACGCCGGGCTGCACCATCGAAGCTCACAACTTTCAGCGCGACCAGGCGCAGTATGACAAACTCAATGCCGCGGTTGTCGGCGTGAGCGCGGACAACGTGGATTCGCACGTGCAGTTTTGCACCAAGGAAAATCTCACCTTCAAACTGCTGGCCGATCCGGAACACAATGTCATCGACAAATACGGTTCGGTGATGAAGATGGGGCAAATGACGGTGGCTGCCCGCAACACCTTCCTGGTCGATCCCAGCGGCAAGATCCGCAAGGTGTATGTGAACGTCAGTCCGCACGTGAACATGCACAGCGAAGAAGTTTTGATGGAACTGGCCCAGTTGAAGAAGTAGTCCAAACCTCGGGCGGGCATGGCGTTCGAAAACATGCCCGCCTCAATCCCATCCAGATTCATGCTCGCCGTCCGGCTGGAAAATGGCTCAGTGTCTGTAATCGAAGTCCCGAAGCCGCATCGCCCGCCCGGATTCGCATTGCTCCGCTTGCTGTGTGCGGGCATCTGCAACACCGATCTGGAACTGCAGCGCGGGTACTACGGATTCATGGGGACGCCCGGGCATGAATTCGTTGGCGAGGTTGTGGAAGCCGATACGCGCGCACTCATCGGCAAGCGGGTGGTGGGCGAGATCAACTTCGCGTGCCACCACTGCGAATGGTGCCGCCGCGAGCTGGGCCGTCACTGTCCCAACCGCACGGTTTTGGGAATCGTGAATCAGCCGGGCGCATTTGAAGAATACTTTCTCGTGCCGGAACACAATCTGCATATCGTTCCGGACGACATTCCCACCGAGCGTGCGGTATTCACCGAGCCGCTGGCCGCGGCGTGCGAGATTCTCGATCAGGTATCTATCCCTCACGGGTCCCTGGTTGCGGTGCTGGGCGACGGTAAATTGGGCCTGCTGGTCGCGCTGGTTTTAAACGCGCACGGATATCCGGTTCACCAGTTCGGCCGGCATGGCGAGAAACTGCGGTTCTCCGCGGCCGCCGGGGTGAAGACAGAAACAGCTACGGAACTGCCGGTCGCGGCTTATGACTGGGTGGTGGAGGCAACCGGCAATCCGGAAGCGCTTCGGCAGGCTGCCGCGATGACTCGGCCGCGCGGCACGCTGATTCTGAAATCGACGGTGCATGGGCTGGTGGGGATCGACACGGCGCCGATCATCGTGAATGAGCTGACGCTGGTGGGCTCCCGGTGCGGACGCTTCGAAGCGGCGCTGCCGTTGCTCGATCAACATCTGATTCGCGCCGAGCAGTTGATTGCGGCGCGGTACCGGCTGGAGGAAGCGCCGAAAGCGTTCGCCAGGGCGGCGGAACGCGGTGTATTGAAGGTGCTACTGGAACCTTAACGCGAAAACACCGCTCCCTTTGGTCACGGCTCGGTAAACGTCGTGCTTTCTTCAGTCGATCACGCGGCTCGAAATCGCCTCGTACGCGTCGATGCGGCGGTCGCGCAGGAAGGGCCAGTTGCGGCGCGTTTCTTCGATCGTGCGCGGATCGCACTCGACGATCAGCGTCTCTTCGCGGTCGGATGACGCCTCCGCCAGCATCCGGCCGAACGGATCGGCCACAAACGATCCGCCCCAAAATTCCAGGCCGTGATCGGGCGGGCCTTCGTATCCCACGCGGTTCACGGAAGCGACGTACAGCCCGTTGGCAATGGCGTGCGAGCGCTGGATGGTGCGCCAGGCGTCGTGCTGCCCTTCGCCGACCGCCGCTTTCTCGGAGGGATGCCAGCCGATGGCGGTGGGATAGAACAGCACCTGCGCTCCGCCCAGCGCTGCTAGCCGCGCGGCTTCCGGATACCACTGGTCCCAGCAAACCAGCGGCGCAATCCGCGCGTAGCGCGTGTCGAAACAGCGGAACCCGAGATCGCCCGGCGTGAAGTAATACTTCTCGAAGTACAGCGGATCTTCCGGGATGTGCATCTTGCGATAGATGCCGAGCAGTGACCCGTCGGCGTCCAGGACGATTGCCGTGTTGTGATACACACCCGCCGCGCGCCGCTCGAACACGGAACCGATGACCACGATTTGCAAATCGCGCGCCAGGCGCGTGAGACTCGCGGTGGTGGGACCTGGGATCGGCTCCGCCAAGTCGAACAGCTCGGCCCTCTCTTCGCGGCAGAAGTATTGCGATCGAAATAATTCCTGGAGGCAGATGATCTGCGCGCCATTCCCGGCAGCCTCGCGGATGCGCCATTCGGCCTTAGCGAGATTCTCATTGGGATCGCGCGAGCACGCCATTTGAATGAGGCCGACACGGAATTTGGATCGCTGCACAGTCCCATTGTAGCGGCAGCGGCCAATTCGCTCGATGCTACGATTGGTGGGGCAGGCGATCGCTTTTTGTCGCCTGCCGGCTCGCAGACCGCTGGAAAGCGACTGTCTGCGCCACTTATTGAGGATGACGTACCGCGCTCTGGTTCTGTTCGACATCGACGGCACGCTGGTACGCAGGGCCGGGCCGCATCATCGGGAGGCGCTGGTGGCCGCGGTCCGGCGCGTCACCGGGCTCGCCACCACCACCGATGGCATCCCGGTGCAGGGAATGCTCGATCCCGACATCCTCTCGGTCATGATGCGGCGTGCCGGCGCAGCTCCTGCCAAGATCCGCCTGGCGATGCCCGAGATTCTGCGCGCGGCGGAACGCTACTACCTGAGAATCTGTCCGCCATTGCATGGCAAGCATTGTCCCGGAGTGGAACCAGTGCTCGATCGTTTGACGCGCCGCGGCATTCTTCTGGGATTGGTTACCGGCAATCTCACACGGATCGGCTGGCGCAAACTGGAGCGGGCCGGATTGCGCGGCTACTTCCGGTTCGGCGCCTTCGGCGAGATGGCCAAGACGCGTGCCGGCCTGGCGCGCCTCGCGGTGCGGGAAGCGCGCCAACGTGCGTGGATCGGCCGGAGCGCGCAGATCTCGCTGATCGGAGATGCGCCTTCCGACGTGATCGCCGCGCGCGCCAACGGCATTCGATCCATCGCCGTGCAGACCGGCATCACACCCGTTGCCGAACTGCGCGCCGAGATGCCGGATTTTCTGCTGGCCAATCTTCGGCAGCTGCGATTGCGCATGGTGGAATCGGCATAGTCCTGTCTGGCCGCGCGGCTGGTAACATAATAGATCCTCAGAAAACTAGGGCTTCAGAAGACCGAATGGGAAAGCACGGAACTCACGCGATTTTAGTCTGCTCGTTTATAGCATCGGCTGCTCTGGCGCAGCCATATTCCATCGTTACGGTGGCCGGTGGCGCGCTCCCCTCTTCCGGTACCCCTGCGGCGAACGCCTCTATCGGCGATCCTTCCCGGGTGGCTGTTGATGCCGTGGGCAATGTCTATTTCGGCAGCTTGCACTCGGTCTTCAAGATGGATTCGTCTGGAGCGCTAATCCGCATCGCGGGAACGGGGCGCGCCGGGTATTCGGGCGACGGCGGCCTGGCCCTGAAAGCCCAGTTTCTGTCTCCGGCGGGCATGGCTGTAGACGCTTCCGGCAATGTGTATGTGTCCGACCTGGACGCGAACGTCGTGCGCCGGATTGCGCCGGACGGAACCATCACCACGTATGCCGGAAACGGCACCGCGGGTTACACGGGCGATGGTGGACCGGCCGCGGCGGCGCAATTCAACACACCCGATGGCCTGGCGCTCGACGCGGCAGGCAACCTCTACATTGCCGATCGCAACAATTACGCCATCCGCGTGGTCAGCAAGGCCGGCAACATCCGCACGGTGGCGGGCAATGGCTCGCCGGGCTTTTATGGCGATGGACTGGCCGCGGCCAGCGCGCAGCTCGACAGCCCGGAAGGCATCGCGTGCGATAGCGCGGGCAACCTCTACATCGCCGACACGCAAAATGACCGCATCCGCATGGTGGCCACAAGCGGAATCATCACGACGGTCGCCGGAACGGGCAATGGCAACGTGCTCGGCGACGACGGCCCACCGCTGGCTGCGGGACTGGTTCTCCCCACCGGAGTGGCCGTGGATCGCGCCGGTAACCTCTACATCGCGGACTTCGGTAACAGCCGCATCCGCGTGGTCTCTGGAGGTTCCATCACCACCGCGGTTGGCAGCAGCGATGGCGCGCCGCTCACGGATGGCGCAAATGCCGTCTCGGTGATACTCAATGGCCCGACGGGTGTGGCCGTTAGCGGCACCGGCAAGATCTATTTTACGGAAGGCTCGATCGGCACCGGCTCGGGACTGGCGCAAGGCGACAACCGTGTTTGGCAGGTCTCGGCTGATAGCATTCTCACCGCTCTGGCCGGCAACGGAATCGCCAGCTATTCGGGTGATGGGGGCGACGCGACAGGCGCGCAGATGCTGGGCCCGACCGGCGTTGCGACCGGCGCCGCCGGCAACCTTTACATCGCGGACACTGGCAATCATCGGGTGCGGCAAGTCGGCGCCGATGGCGTCATCCGCACCATCGCCGGCACGGGCGTTCCCGGGTTTTCGGGCGATGGAGGACCGGCTGCCGGCGCGCAACTGAACTCGCCGACCGGAGTGGCGTTCCATCCCAATGGCCTGCTCATCATCGCCGATAGCGGCAACTCGCGGATCCGGGCGATCCTGCCAGATGGCGTCATCTACACGTTGATCGGCAACGGAAATTCCAGCTATTACGGCGACGGGCTCGACGCACTTCATGCCTCGCTCAATCATCCGCAGGGCGTGGCGATCTCGCCGAGCGGCGAAGTTTACATCGCCGATACCGACAACAACGCCATCCGCAAGCGGGACGCCGCCGGCATTATCAGCTCGGTGGCCGGCATGGGTCCTGCTGGTTCGACCGGTGATGGAGGTCCCGCCAGCAGCGCGTTGCTCAGCGGACCGACCGGTGTATCGGTGGATCGCGCCGGCAACATCTACGTGGTCGACACGGGCAATCAGCGCCTACGCGAAATTACAACTGATGGTGTCATACACACGGTCGCGAGTTCGCTCAGCAATCCGAATTCCGTGGCGGCCGATTCGTCCGGCAACGTCTTCGTCACCAGCGGCGGCGACCACCGCGTTCTGATGATTGCGGCCAACGGGCAGCCCGCACCGGTCGCTGGAACGGGTAATTGCTGCTACTCCGGCGACGGTGGTCCGGCCGTCCAGGCCGCGCTCGACGCGCCCTGGGGGCTGGCGGTGGATGCCTCCTCCGGCACTCTCTACCTCGCCGACGCGGCGTCGAACTCCGTGCGCGCCTTGATTCCCGCGAGCGCGGCCCCTACCTTGACGAGCGTCGTCAACGGTGCGAGTAATCTCAATGCGCCGATCGCACCCGGTGAGGTGGTGGTTCTTTTTGGCTCCAGTCTGGGCCCCGATCAGCTCACCGTGGGTCAGCCGGTTGCCGGCCAATACCCGACCGAACTGGCCGATACCAGCGTGCTGTTCAACGGCACGCCCGGTTATCTGGTGTACACTTCTGCCGCGCAGGTAGCGGCGATCGTGCCGGCTGGCGTTTTTACGGCGCAGCAGGTGCAGGTAGCGGTCGAGTATCGGGATTTACTGACGTCTTCTCTCACGCTACCGGTAGCGGCGGTATCTCCTGGCGTGTTCACGCTGGATGGATCGGGGAAAGGCCAGGCCGCGGCCACGAACTCCGACGGCTCCATCAATTCCGCGGGTCATCCTGCCACGGGAACCATTACTCTGTATGCCAACGGCATCAGCCCAGGGTCGTTCATCGAAGCGGCGGTTGGGGGCAGCAACACTACTGCTTCGCTTGAAGCTGGGGTAGGAGTTTCGAAGGTGATGGTGCAACTGCCGGCGGGCGTCGCAGGTAGTGCGGTTCCGGTGCTGCTGCAGGTGGACGGCGCTTCCAGTCAGGGCGGCGTCACGATCGCGATCTCTGCTAATTAAGCTTGCAACAACTAGTGGGGCAGACCGTCGTCTTTCGCGGTCTGCCATGGCGTGCGATGCGCGCCGCTGCGGCGCAGGCAGACGACGGAAACCGATCGTCTGCCCCACAGAGTAAACTGCATTCTGCGTGGCGCACAACACTAGATCATTTTGTAGCCGGCGGGAATCTGGAACAAGGAGGGGTGCGGCTCACCCGGGATCGCATTGTGGCATTGCGAGGTGGTTTGCGCGAGGGGCCCGCTCGTTTTGGTCAGCATCGGGATGTGCATTTTGGTGCTGGTCCAGACTTCCGCTACAGTCGGAGCTTTCGGCACCGGTGGCATGCCCGGTATCGCAGGGGCTGCGGGAGCTCCAGGGGCTCCAGGAGCGGCTGGCGCTGCGGGCATTCCAGGCACTGCGGGTTTCGCCGGCATCCCGGGAGGTGTGCCTGCCGCGGGCATTCCCGGCAAAGCTGGCGCGCCCGGAATCTTAGGCATCGCAGGCATTCCGGGCACAGCCGGTGCGGCGGGCATACCGGGAGCTGCCGGGGCTGCAGGTGCCTGGGGCACGGTCGGCGGAGGGTAGGTGAACTGTTTGCCTTCCACCTCGACGCCGTGCATCATGCTCTTGCCCAAATCCTTCACGTTCACTGGTGGAGTAGATGGTGCGCCCGGCGGCGCGAACCCAGGCATCCCGGGCATTGCAGGCGGTTGGCCAGGCAACGCCGGGGCGGCCGGCGGAGTGGGAATGATGTGAGCGGTCTTGGCCGTGTGATCGAGCAGAATGTTTTGTCCCGCGGCGGGATTGCTGATCACTGAGGTATTTCCGGTATCGATGCGCGTCTTGCCATCCCCCGAGCGGAACATGCGGGAAGCCATTTGCTGAGGAGGCACGCCCGGCTTCAGGGACTGCACGGTGTGCACGTACTCAGCGGTCGCGGGAGGTAAGGACGGCGGCTGAAAGGGCGGCGTCACGGCGTTTTCAGCGTAGCATGGGAAGACCGGTAACTACGGAATAACCGCCGATTGCAGGATCTGGTCGAATGTTGTTTGCAAGGCTTGCATATTCTCGGGCACCATTCTCATGAAGAAAAACGCCCGCGTGTGCTCCGTGTAAATCCACGTGAGAAGTTCGGTAGTCTTCCTTCCTGCTTGCTCGGAATCGCCAATCGCCCGCACGGCCTGCCTGCCGCCGATCGACGTGCGTTCCACGTCTCGTACCGAGTAAGCCTGAGCGGTATGCGGCGCGTGAGCTCCACTTGCCCCAGAACGCCTGGCGATCAGTGACGGTATGGCACCCGACAGCGCTCCTGAGACGGCCGCGGGTGGGATGTCGGCCTTGGCCATGAATACCGATGCGAAGATCGCCCTTCCGTCCGGATCCTTTAATACCGTCATCTGGCTCGGATCGCCGTCGGAAGCAGCAGTTCGCCCGATGAACCACCCGTAAGGTAAATCGAACTCCACTCCGGTGAGGTTGTGATGATACCGTTGGCCCTGTAAAACGCCTGCCGGCCCACCTTGAGTTTGCGGCGCCGCCTTCGGTAGAGGTACGGCGGAGCGTTCAAACACCAGCGGTGTTGCCAGGCCATGCTGCGAGAACGTGCCGGCAATGGTGCCGTCAGAGTGCAACTCACCCGAGAACGTCACATCGAAAACGGGCACGCGAAACTGGAGCGTAGGTCCGGAAAGGGTGATCGAAGGGATCGGCACTCCGTATACGCCTTGGTCGGGGCTATCGGTTGTGGCCTTGAGAGCGGTATCCGCCCCCGTCACATGCAGCACGATATGATGCGGCCCTTGCGGAGTGTTATGGACACCAATCCAATCTCCGGCAAGATCGGCGGTAGCCAATACCGGAGATGAAACCGCCAGGATGACACTGATCAGTAGTTTCACGCCAAATTCTCTCCTGACCAGACGCATTGTATATCTGGCAGTTTCGAAAAACCTCGGTTGCGGGCGCGTCACTGGGCAGGTGTTTGCGTTTTTCAGTACAGATCAGACAGACGACAAAAGTCGATCGTCTGTCCCACGAAATTCTCCCGCGCGGCGCCCGATGTTGTGCACTTTTAGCGGCCAGGGCACAAAGTGGCGCAGGCCATCGCTTTTCAGTGGCCTGCGGGTGTGACAGACGACAGCATCGCGTCAGCGGGAAGCCGACTGTTTGGGCGTGCGTGTCAGGCTCTTGTACGCGGCCTCCACAAACATGTCGGTGTCCAGGAGCCGCGCGTTTCACCGAACCGCGGGTCATAGTCCAGGGTCGGCCGCGCTGCTTTGACCTGTTCGAGAGTCATGCCGTTCTTGATCATGGCCTGGAGACGATCGCGAAGGAAACGGCGGAGGCGCTTGCGGCGCTGCCGGTCACCACGGGCCAACTGACCGTCAACGCAGAAACCTCTTCAGGGGGAACTTCAACCCCTGTTTCGAGCACCGCGCAAACCCTGGTTCCTACGCTCGTGGGTGGCGGTCAGGTGAATTACGGGTCCTTCACGCCTTCCCTGGTCGTGACGAAAAACATGCCGATTCAGTAGCTCGCCCCGCTACCGCTGCGATCCAGCATCAAACCTTCGATCGTGGTCGCAGTGAATATCGCACGGCCGCGCTCGACATCGCGGCTAACCACATTTGCCGTGCAGCTATCCGGACCCGAGGGCGCACGGGCCTTCAGAGGTTCAGATCGCGTCAGCGGGAAGCCGACTGTTTTGGTCTGCGCGTTAGGCTTTTGTACGCTGCATCCACAAACATGTCGGTGGTCCAGGGGCCGCGTGTTTCGCCGAATAGCGGGTCATAGTCCAGCGTCGGCCGCGCGGCTTTGATCTGTTCGAGAGTCATGCCTTTCTTGATCATGGCCTGGAGACGATCGCGGATGATGGTCAGCATGTCGCGGTATTCCACCACGTCGATTTCATCGCAGATCCGCCCGTGGCCGGGAACCACCATCGTGCCGCCTTCCTCGGAGTAAGCCGGAATGGCCAAATCGATGATGCGGTTGAGGCCCTCGATGGTGCCCTGCAGAGTGCCGCCGTGCGCCAAATCGATTACCGGGTAGTGATCGGTATCGAACAGATCGCCGGTCGCGATAACATCCGAACGGCGGAAGAATACCAGGCTGTCGCCATCGCTGTGGGCGGCCGGAAGGTGGAACATCTCGGCCGCTTCGCCATTGAAGAATACTTCGTCGGTGTCGCCGGCGAACGTCTCAGTGGGCCACGCTTCCGCGGGGTAAGCAGGCCTCGATCCCTCGGCCGCACTCATGCGGCCGAGCACGGGGTCACTGGCTACGATCTCGACCGTGTTCACGGCGCCGGCAAACGGGGTGTTCACCAACTCGACGTGCCGATTGGCTCCGTAAGCATTCGACACGGCTTCGTTGCCGCCGACGTGATCCACATCCGAGCCCGTATTCAGAACCCAGCGCACCGGCTTGTCGGATAGCTTGCGGATGGCCGCGATCATTTTCGCCGTCAGCTCCTTGCGCCCGGTATCGACGAGCAGTATGCCCTGGTCGCCGGTCTGAACCAGAACATTGGCGCCATCGCCTGCGAGCAAGTAAACGTTGCCCTGCACCTTGGTGACCTGGATATCCGGAAGCGGCGCTGGCGGCGGTGCGATGCGCTCGCGCGAAACCGGGTGCGAGAGCTTCTTCATCTGCGAACGGTATTCCGGGTACATGGTCTCGGCCCCGCCGAGCGCGGCGTTCTCCGGGACTCCGTTGCGTCTGGAAAATTCCGTCAGAAACGGGTTCTCACCGGGAAGGTAATTGGGCACCTCGTCCTTCTTGCGGTTCACGATTTCTTCTGCCGAGCGGCAATGGTAGACCCAGGACACATTTGCGCCATGCAGGTTCAACTCGAAGTCTTCGGTCTTGATGAGCGGCTCCGTCAGGTACACGGGATCGCTGAGAATCATCACGTGCGTCATCAGATCACCGTGGCGGATGAAATGTTCCGTCATGGTGGCGTGGTCGCTCATCACCAGGCCGTTGCGCCGTACCCACCCGTACTTGATATGCGTCGTCTTTACGGTGAGGACGTCGCCTTCCCATTTGCCCGTGGAGAAGCCCATCCAGGTGTGCGGCGCGTATTCCGGCGGGTGCTCCCGCCCGTCCATCCAGATGGTTCGAAACTGCGACCAGGTGCTGATGTAATTCTTGATGGCGATGACCTGCTGCGTCTCGGGATCTTTTTCCTGCCAGATGCGCAGGTCGAGCGGACCGCGGTAGATGTACGGGGAGACGTGCACGCGGCACTGCTCTTCCGGCAACGTAAGCCGCGACGCGTTCCAGCTTTCTGCTCTCTGGCGGGCGGCGTCGTTGATCGGCAGCCCCAGGTAATCGCCCAACTCGGGGCCGGGAAGCCGCTCGGGTTCGTCCTCGTGGTAGTGTGGCGACCACTCGCCATCCAGTAGAATCTGGGCCCGCAGGCGCGCCTGCGGAAGCAACGTGAGGAGTGCTAAGGAGGAAAGCAGGATGAATCGGCCGGGATTCTGCATGGTTTCTATCCAGCCAGTGTATGACACTGGCGCGACGGTGTGATGGCTTACCATGAAGGACATGGCCAACCAGATGAAGATTCAGCTGCGGCAAGTCTCCGTTTCGGGTTCGGAGGCGATTGTGCGCGACCATCGCGTGGTGATCGACAGGCCCGTAGCCAAGGGAGGCGCTGACACCGGCCCCATGGGCGGCGAACTCTTTCTTGCCGGCATTGGCGGCTGCTTCATGAGCAATCTGCTAGCTGCCATCAAGGCGCGAAACGCGGCGGTCTCCGGAGTGCGCATAGAGGTGATTGCGACGCTTGAGGAGATGCCCGCGCGGTTTGCAGCCGTGGAACTGTTCGTCGCGGCGGACTGCCCGGATCCGGAGTTGCTTGAGAAGCTGATCGAGATCGCCGACCGTGGATGCATCATGATGAACACGCTGCGCGGCAAGCTGGACGTGCGCGTGCGAATCGGCGTGCCTGTTTGAGCTGCATCCCGTGAAGCCGCGCGCGTTTCTTCTTGATGCCTACGGCACGTTGTTCGACGTGCATTCGGTGGTCGTGCAGGGCGCGGGGGAGATGCGTGGTGACCTTC
>DATJAK010000078.1:0-4486 GCA_035516375.1 Bryobacteraceae bacterium | reverse complement strand
TTCGCGAACGTCGAGTGGAACGCCTTTGAACTGAAAGCTCGACGTCCGCGCGATCACCCGAAGCCCGTTCGTGCGGCTCAAGAGATCGATCAACTCTTCAGCGAGTCCATCGCAGAAGTACGCCGCCTCATCATCGGCCGTCAAGTTCATGAACGGGAGGATCGCGACGGTGATGTTGTCTTCCCTGGGATCGAACGAGGGCGGGCGCCCGAACGCCTCGACCGCGATGGAGTATTCCTTGAGCTCAGAGCCCAGACCGGCCAGCGCCTTTTCCACCGTGTATCTCAAGAGACTACGAAGCGCTTCGGATGTCGCAAAGCGCGTGCTGGCGAGAATGGGGCCCGACGCCTCCAGGACCAGTTCTGGAGCTGGACTGGCAGCCTGCATCCTCATCATTCTACATCCGCGTAATTGCACTCCGCCTTGACTCGACTCGTACATCACGCCACCGCCCGCGCGGCCCGCGCCGCGCACGCCATGCGATCGTCATGCGCGTGAGGAGCCCAGGGCCGGCGAGTTGTTTCCTTCCACGCGTCTTTGCGCCTGGAATAGCCGCGATATGGCCACAAGACCACGCGGACAGTACTAGGCAGTTTATTTTTCGACCAGCTCCGAGAAAAGCATTGCAAACGTTACCAAGTGGTGACAGACTTAATCGTTCAAACTGCGCATTCCGTCGGTGCGCATCCCCGGTAGAACACGTGGGGTCAAACCAGGCCTCCGCTATGACGATTTCGCCTGTATTTAAGTAAAGCCGGGGAAAGGCGGCGAATTCCAAGAATGGGCAGCCGGGTAGCCTCCACAGAGTTTAATAGACGAGTGTGACCGAGGACGGGAACGGGTGGATCAGGGATTTGCGAGCGCGGCGTTAAGTGCCGCTGAGACAGCGGCTGGCCGGGATCGCACACCAGCCGATTCGGTGCCCGGCCTGCCGCCCGGCGAGTAGTAAAGCACTGACGTCTGTATCGTATCCACTTCCATGATTTTTCGGAGACGCTTGACAGGGTTTTTATGGCCATGACAGTTTTCGTCGCCGGCTTACGGAATGTAAACACATAATCGGTGTACCCGGAGGGAATTGTGAAACGACTATTCGCAGGGCTCGCGTTCATGCACGCCCCGATTTCGAAGCGAAGCGTAGATTTCGCGCGCACGCCCGGCAATGTGCCGGCGTGCAAGGACCGCCGGCGCCTGCGCAGGGTGAAAGCCATCTGCACGGTGCTGTTGCTCCCGAGTTTGCCGGCGGTTATGCCGGCGCAGCAGATCGCTATTGGAGATCACCCAATGCCGATCGCGGATAGCCGCCCCGGGGAGATTGCGGCAGAGACGAACGTCGCCCCATGGTTTACCGGGAACCACGGCGACAAAATCGGGCGCGTCGCCACCGGCGGCGCTAACACTGAGTACGCTTTGGCCTCGTATGCCGGGCTCAGGGGGATCACTGCTGTCAAGACGCCCGATGTTCCATTAAGCTTCGAACCCAATGGCGGCCAGGCGCCCGCCCAGGTGCGTTACCTCACCCGGGGCAATTCCTACACGCTCTACCTCACGAGCCGGGAGGCGGTGCTCGCGAGACCCAACCAGCCGCCGTTGCGGACACAGTTGGTGGGCGCGAACCTTTCGGCTCGCATTGTCGGCGAAGGGCAGCAAGCCTCCACAAGCAACTATTTCATTGGCAACGATCCGAGTAGGTGGCGCGCTTCCGTTCCGAACTACGGAAGAGTACGGTACGTCGACCTCTATCCCGGTATCGATCTTGTCTACCATGGACGCGGTGGAAACGTCGAATACGACTGGATCGTGTCGCCCGGGAGCGATCCGCAGAAAATCCGGCTGAGTTTCGCCGGCCCCAATCGGGTGCGAATCGACAGCCGGGGCGACCTGGTAATCACGCAAGGCAAGAGTGAATACCGGCACAGGAAACCAGCCGTATATCAGGAAATCGCAGGCAAACGCATCCAAGTCGCAGGCACGTGGGTATTGCACGGTAAAGAGGCCGGGTTTCGCGTGGGTGCTTACGACCGCGCGCAGACTTTGGTCATTGATCCGCCCCTCATCTATTCGAGTTATCTTGGCGGGTCAGGCCTCGACTACGGCTATGCGGTTGCAGTGGATAACGTCGGCAACACCTATCTCACTGGCAGCGCCGGCTCGACCGATTTTCCAACGACAGCCCCCCTGCAAAACAGCCTGCGCGGAACAACAGACGTCTTTGTGACCAAGATCAACGCCACCGGCACCGCCAAGCTCTACTCTACTTATCTGGGCGGCGGCGGGCCGGACGTCGGCTACGGCATCGCGGTCGATAGCGACGGAAATGCTTATGTCACCGGCAGCGCCGGATCGTTTGATTTCCCGATGAAGGGCGCGATACAAGGCACGTGGGGCGGATCCGGCGACGTGTTCCTGACAAAAATTAACGCACTCGGTTCCGCTCTCGTGTATTCCACCTATCTCGGTGGAGGCGCGATAGACTACGGCACTGCGATCGCTTTAGATCCTTCTGGCAATGCCTACATAACAGGCATTACGTTCTCCACAAATTTCCCAACGGTAAACCCGTATCAAGCCGTCAAAGGAGCCCAGCAGGACGCATTTGTCGCCAAGATCAATCCGGGCGGAACGGCCTGGGTGTACTCCACATACCTCGGCGGCAACAACGTGGATCAGGGTTTTGGAATCGCGGCGGACGCAAGTGGAAATGCCTATGTGACCGGCTACACGGCCTCGACGAACTTCCCGCTGCAATCTCCCTACCGCAGTTCCAACGCAGCCACTGTCGACGCGTTCGTCACCAAGCTGAATTCCGCAGGTTCCGCGCTCGTCTACTCCACTTACCTGGGCGGCTCGGGTACGGATTATGCAAATGCCATTGCGGTGGACTCGTCAGGCAGCGCCTATGTGACGGGCATTGTCGGTTCGAATGATTTCCCAGCGGTCAACGCCATGCAGCCTCATATTGGCGGGGGAACGGAAGACTCGTTCGTCACCAAGTTCGATCCCTCCGGCTCAACTCTCATGTATTCCACCTATCTCGGCGGCGGTTCTACTGATGACGCATATGCTGTGGCCGTCGACCAGGCCGGCGATGCCTATGTTACAGGCCGGACGAACTCGAGTGACTTTCCTTTGACCAGTCCGCTTCAGTCCATCAGAACCGCATTCGACATGTTCATAACCGAATTGAATCCTGCCGGATCGGCCCGGTTGTTTTCGACATTCCTGGGCGGCAAAGGAGATGAATCGGGGCGCGGCATTGCAATCGACCGGCGCGGAAACGTACACATCGCGGGCGAGAGCAGTTCGACGGATTTTCCCGTGCTGAACGCGTTTCAACCCGCGAACGGCGGCGGCGCAGGGCCTCAGGATGCCCTGGTGCTGTCCTTGGGGAACTCGTCATGGGCGGTTACGATACCGAGCGACTTCAACAACGATGGACACCCGGATGTGATTTGGGAAGATCCCACCAGCGGATTCGCGCAAGTCTGGTATCTCGGCGGGACGCAAGGAGTGACGGTGACTGGATCAGCGGACCTGACGCAGACTAACCCGTGGCAAATCGTGGCCGTGGCGGATTTCGATGGCAATGGCGCGCCCGACGTAGTGTGGCAGGATCCGGCCAGCGGCGCGGTGCAGGTCTGGTACCTGGGAGGTCCGTTAGGCAATGTGCTCCTGTCGGCGGCGAACATCACCTCCAAGAACGCGTGGCGGGTAGTTTCGGTCGCCGACTTCAACCACGACGCCCACCCGGATCTGCTGTGGGAGGACCCGGCCTCCGGTTTTTCGCAGATCTGGTACCTGGGTGGGTCGAATGGCATCACGCTCCTGGGAGCATCCAACCTGACGCAGAAGAACTCGTGGCAGATTGTAGGCTGCGGGGATTTCAACGGCGACGGATTCCCGGATGTGCTGTGGCAGGATCCCAAGAGCGGCACGGTGCAGATCTGGTACATGGGCGGAACCACGCCGGGGCACGAAGGCAGTGTGTTGCAGTCGGCGAAGAATCTGACGGCCAATTCGTGGCGCGTGGTGGCCATCGCGGACTTCAATCAGGATGGCCATCCGGACGTGGTGTTTCAGAGTCCGGCGAACGGCGCGGCGCAGGTGTTCTACTACACGGGGGCGCAGGGCACGACATATTCCGGGAGTGCCGTTTTGAGCTCCGCGAATCCATGGTATATCGCTGGCCCGAAGTAGGTTGATTCCAATAGGGTAGTAGGGCGGCCCAGCATTTCTGATCATCGCCCGCTCCTCGGCATTCGTCTGGACGGCTTCCAGCGGATCGTAGAGACAGATGGTCCTAGGCGTCGATCGCCGGCCGGGCCAGGGTGGGCCGTCCATCTGGCTATTGAAAATCCAGTTCCCAGTCGACGGGCCTGCTCTGGCCCGCGAAGCTCACTGTCAGAAGCTCGCCGGATTGCCGGTGTTCCGCGGGCAGGGCGCCGCCGCCTTTCGATGTGACCTGCAGGCGAGCCAGGCTCATGCC
>DATJAK010000077.1:0-6084 GCA_035516375.1 Bryobacteraceae bacterium | reverse complement strand
CATGGCGTAGAGGTTCAGGGTCTGCGGGTTGGTGAGATTGGCGTAGGGCACGGCAACGGGAACAGAAGACCAATCCGCGCTCAGCCAGCGGCCGAACCGCCAGGTGTAGTAGCGCGCCCCGAAGTCGTCATTGCCCGTTTCCGTGTCGCGCTCTTTGCCCTCGAATTTGTAGTTGTTCTGCGCCGGGCAGGCGTTGGTATAGGCCAACTCGCCGCCGAACGGCGTGAAGTCCGCGTCATAACAGACCACGCCATTCGACTGCCTCACCACCCCCGAGGAACCCAGGAAATCTTCCACGTAATATTGCGGACTCCCTCCCGCCGGGAGCATGGCGATGCGTTTGCCGCCGAAATAGACGTACTCCGTGGTCACGGTTCCCGTTCCGTCGGTTTCCGCCAGAATTTCGTTCCCCGCGCCGTACCAATAGAGCTTACCATTCGATTTGTACACCCGGCGCCCGTCGCCGTCGCAGGCCATTCCGTTGCGGCCGCAGAATGGGATCAGGACACAGCGCAGAGGGGATGAAGAAAAAGCCGCACCCGTCCCGCGGAAAGGATGCGCCACCCCCGAGCATAGTCCGAATCAGACGCTTTTTCATGCTGCGAGGGTGCCCCGGACGGGCATCCGCGACTAATCAGCCGTATCGCCTCCGGCACACAGGCTGAGTCATCGCGGTAGGAGTCATCCACCTGCCGTGATGAGCTTCGTTCTTCTCGCATTTCTTTCCCTTGCCTTTCCGCTTAAGTCCGAATCTCCGATTAGCACCGTTGTTGCCACTAAGCGCCAGGTACGGAAGGCGCTTCTCAAATCCTTGAATGGGAGGTCCTCGATCTTGCAGTTGGAATGGGAATGAGTGCAATTGAAGCCGGTGTCGGTGCCTGGGCCCGACGGAGAGTAGCCAAGCCAGAAGAGCGCAAGATCTTCCCTGGGATAGACGCTTACCTCTCGGATCACGTAGCCGTAGCCAGGGACCAAATAAATGACGTGAGTTGAGAATCCCTCAGCGTCGAGAATGAACGGTGCAACCAGAACATCAAGGTGGATGGAAACGCGGCCCGCAGACTCTACGCCGTACCTGCGGGCAGTTTCTAGACTGGTGTTAACAATCAATTCGTCAACGATAGCTCTTGCGATCATCTTTGTGCACTCTTCGCGGGTTTTGACTGCGCTTCTGTCTTCAGACCTTAAGGGCCCGAGGCCCTGTCCGGAGCATGTCCCGCAGACGAGGAAAACAACGACGGCGATTCTGGTAGGCAGGCTCACTTTCATATAATGTCCTTCCTGGTAGCAAAGCGAACACCGGGGCGATCATAGGCGAGGCATCTGAACCTATGATGGGTGAGCACTTCCCCCGATTTAATGCACATTGTAAATGTCCACGTGTAGGTTCTTGCCCGCGGCGACATCTCCCGTCCGCACCGGATTACGGAACGGCCCATGATTTCCCGCGGGAACAACGCCCCAGGCCCATGACGGTTGATCCCCTGCAATGACTCTTCCCTTGCGCGAGTATCCTCCCTGCACCATTGCTCGTAAGATCCGTGATCGCCGTTTCCAAACCGAGGCATTCGTCTCCGGTCAAATAGCTTAGCAGGTAGATAGCCGCCTGTTTACATATGACCGGCCAATTGATAATGTTTTCAGTGATAACGGTTACTTGAAATTGCCCTGGGACGCACCTTATAACAGGTCGCTTCCGCGATGCGAGTTGCAATTTCGTTGGGCTCAGGCCGTTGTGCCGGTGCAGTCGAGGAAAGCAAAGCCATGCAGAAACCTACAGTTCGACTCACAACGATTGCAATGTTCGTGATTGGGCTGATTCCCCCTGCAGTTTGGGCCCAAAACTTGGTGCAAACGATTGCCGGTGGCGGTCCCAACAATCTCCCTGCGTTGGTGTCGAGCCTGGGTTCTCCCGCCAGTGTCGCCCTGGATGGAGCTGGGAACATTTACGTGGCCGATCTTTACTCCGATCGGGTACTCAGATTGGCTACCACCGGGAACGTCAGCGTCGTGGCCGGCAATGGAGCGCGCGGGCGCATTTCCAGCGGCGATGGCGGCCCGGCCGTGAGCGCCAAGCTTGTGTATCCCAGCGGAGCAGCCGCGGACAAATTCGGCAACGTCTTTATAGCGGATAGAACCGCTTGCACGATACGCGAGGTTTCCGCCCAGAATGGAAACATTTCCACCGTGGCGGGCACGGGCAGCTGTGCATATTCCGGAGATGGCGGGCCGGCCACCAACGCCAAGCTCAACAATCCCTCCGGCGTGGCTGTGGATCGTATCGGGAACGTCTTCATAGCCGACACCAACAACTGCCTGGTGCGCGCAGTTTCCGCCGCCACCGGGGTCATCTCTACGGTAGCGGGGACCCAGCCAGATTCAACCGGGCTGCTGCACTGTGGATACTCGGGGGACGGCGGGTTGGCGACCGGCGCCAAGGTTGGATTCCCGAACGGCGTGGCTCTGGATGGCTTGGGTAACGTTTACATCGCAGATACCACAAATTGCACGATTCGCGAGATTTCCGTCTCCACGGGCTTCATCGCCACCGTGGCGGGCACGGGCAGTTGTGGTTACTCCGGCGATGCAGGGCTTGCTACTGGGGCCCAGCTGAGCCAACCCTACGGCGTAGCCGTGGATGGGGCAGGAAACGTGCTCATAGCCGACACCACTAACTGCTTGATCCGCGAAATTTCCGCCTCCAGCTCTCAGATTTCGACCGTGGCAGGAGATTACAGCCTTGGATGTGGGTATTCCGGGGATGGATCGCCGGCCACGAGCGCCCGGCTCAACCAGCCCTACGGCGTAGCCGTAGACAGCTCAGGGGACATCCTGATCGCGGATTACCTCAACGCTGTGATCCGCGAGGTGTCCGCCTCCACCGGCAACATCTCTACCTTCGCCGGCGTAGCCCTATCCGATCCGAACCACGCGGGCCAAATGATCGGCCTCGCCGCCCTCAGCGGCGATGGCCACCCAGCCACGGATGCGGAGCTCAGTTTTCTGAACGATTCTCCATATGGTGCAGGCCTGGCTGTGGACCGTTTCGGGAACGTCTTTATTGCAGATACGGCCAACAATGCAGTCCGCGAAGTGGACGCTTCCACGGGAATCATAACTACGATCGCGGGGAACGGCCTGATCGGCTACGCCGGCGACGGCGGCCCGGCCACCAGTGCCCAACTCTTTTATCCTAGGGATGTGGCTGTGGATGGCCCCGGAAACGTCTTCATCATGGATAGCGGGAACTGTGTAATTCGAAAGATCTCCGCGTCCACCGGAATCATATCCACCGTAGCGGGGACGTTGCCGGATAGTTCGGGCAGTTACCACTGCGGGTTTTCAGGCGATGGCGGGCCGGCCACCAGCGCCGAGCTATATCCTGTCGACCTGTTCATACCAGCAGGAGGCGTGGCCGTGGATAGTTCCGGCAACCTCTTTATCGCCGACACCGGCAATTCCGTGATTCGCAAAGTTTCCGCCTCCACCGGAGTGATCACCACCGTAGCTGGAATTCCAAACAGCATTGTGGCCGTCGGCGGCGACGGCAGCCCCGCCACTAACGCCACGCTCTTTAGTCCTTATGGGGTGGCCGTGGATAGCTCCGGCAACATCTTTATCGCGGACACCTACGACTTCACAATCCGCGAGGTAACGGCAGTCGACGGCAACATCTATACCGTCGCCGGCAACAAAGTATTGGCTAAGGGCTTTTCCGGTGATGGCGGCCCCGCTGGCTCAGCCCAGATTGGCACTGTCTTTGGCGTGTTCCTTGACTCTGCGGGCAATCTCTTCATCCCCGACCCCGACAATTGCGTGATTCGCCAGATCTCAGGCGCCACAGGTATCATTTCAACTGTGGCGGGGACACCGAACTCCAACGGCGATTATTATTGCGGATATGCGGGCGATGGCGGGCCTGCGCTGAGTGCCGTCTTCGATTACCCATCGGCCGCCGGGGCAGACATTTCCGGGGACTTAGTGGTGCTGGACAACTTCCGCGTTCGCTCCGTGGCGGGCCTGGTGCAAGGGCCAGCAGCATCAGCCGTTCCTTTCCCGAACCCTCTGGCGTTCCCCAGTGGACCGCTGGGGACCTCCAACACGCTTACAGTAATTCTCAGTAATCGGGGCTCCCTGGCCACCACCGTCTCCACCGTCGCCATCTCCGGCACGAATGCTTCCGACTTCTCAGAAACAGACACTTGCGCCGGCCATTCTTTGGCGGAAGGTGGCGGCTCCTGCACAATCAACGTGAAACTCACCCCATCGGTTAGCGGCGCGGAGAGCGCGCTGCTCACCATCACCGACACTGCGGGCACGCAAACCGTGATCGTGACCGGCACGGGCACGGCGGCTGGCGCGCCTGGGTTCTCGCCATCCGTTCCTGCAATTTCATTCGGGAAACAGCAGGAAACCTCGAAGAGCACAGCGATGAGCGTGACGGTGACGAACACCGGCAACGCCAGCCTGATGATCAGCGGCCTACAGGTTTCCGGCAGCAATGCTGGTGATTTCGCAATCAGTGTCGATACTTGCAGCGGCGTCATTGTCCCGATGAGCGGCACGTGCTCAGTCAGCGCTACATTCACGCCAAGCACAACGGGGACGGAAATTGCATCGTTGCAATTCGCGGACAACGCGGCGGGCAGCCCGCAATCTGTCGGGCTGAATGGTACGGGGACGGATTTCTCTATCAGCCTCGCACCCGGTGGTTCCTCTACGGCCACCGTGCAGGCGGGTGGTGCAGTTACCTATAACCTGCAGGTGACGCCGATCAGCGGATTCAACGGAACCGTCACGATAAGCTGCGCCGGCGCGCCTTCCCAGGCGACTTGCATTCCTTCAGAATCGTCGGCTGCCCCAAATGGAGATACTGCCGCGACATTTTCTGTACGCGTAACCACGATGGCCCCTTCCACTGCCACTCCGGGTATCGGCCGCCAGGGGCATCCATTCGATGATTTGCGCACCTTGCCGACGGTTCTTATGGTTGCTCTTGGATTAGCGCTGCTCTCCTTCTCTTCACGCTTCCGAAGCATTGCGGCACAGTTGCGAAATGCTTACCCCTTTGCTCTCCCGCTTGGCTTTATCCTGCTCGCTACCCTCCTGTTCGGCTGCGGGGGCGGCGGCACTGGCGGCCCGCCAATCCTTCCTCCGCCGTCAGGCGGCACGCCAATCGGGAAATACAGCTTGATGGTCACCGGCACGTCGAACGGCTTGAGCCGCTCGCAGACCTTGACCTTGACCGTGAATTGATACGCGATGCCCCCTAAAAACGCGAAAACAACTGAACCGTACGGTATGGAAGATGCGCTTTTGGGGCCGCCCCCCGCAGTTCAGGGCAACGATATTCAATTCTGCGAGTGGCCTTGGCTCCTTTCTCGATCGTCCCCTTGACGGCCGCATTGCCAGCGGAGACATCAGGACGAGAATTCACCCTGGAGTAATGCGGGGAGAGTGGCCCCTGCGCGGGTTCGCGCGTGGGGTCTTTGCATTGCCCGCGGAACTCTCAGCGGCTGAACGCCAAAGTAGAGGATGGAACGCTCGGCATCGATTAGGCGGAGCAAAAAGCCACCAGGAGGGCACGCCGAAAGACGAAGGAAAAGCCCAGCACGTAAACCCCACGTGCGGACCGCCCCAGCCTGCCTTCTCACTCGCCGATTTGGCCACCAGCCGCCCGGTTGCGAACGGCCGGCCTGGGGCTAACGCACCGCGCGCGGTTTGGCGGCCATGGCGGCATGGGCGCCGGCGGCGGCCGCGGTCTTGGGGGGCTCCAGCTCCGCCTGGGGGCCGGAGGCGATGCCCAGAGTCTTGCGCACTGCTGCTTCCAGCTTGTCCGCGATATCCTTATTCTCCCTCAGGAAGACGCGGGCGCTCTCGCGTCCCTGGCCCAGGCGCTCTCCGCCGAAGGAGAGCCAGGTGCCGCTCTTTTCCAGGATTCCCTTCTCCACGCCGATATCCAGCAGGTCCGTTTCCTTGGAGATGCCTTCGCCATAAAGGATGTCGAACTCCGCCTCGCGGAACGGGGCGGACAGTTTGTTCTTCACCACCTTGCCGCGGGTGCGGGAACCGACCACCTTGTCT
>DATJAK010000076.1:0-7325 GCA_035516375.1 Bryobacteraceae bacterium | reverse complement strand
CTACGGCTGGTTGTGAAACTTGTTCCGGCGCCGCAAAGCGTATCCGGCTCCCGGCGGCGCGGGCTCGAGCGCGCCTGGCGCGTGCAATTCTTCCCACATCCCGGTTACCGAAACGGTTTCGGGGTCGAATCCGAACCGAGCCAAGGCTTCGCGCACCTCAGCAAGGCGCCCCGCATAGGCGGGAAACTCCACCAGAGTGGTCGACTCGGTCCTTTCCCGGCCATCGGGATACCGGTAGACCATTTCCGCATCGTGATAGATTTGCGGGTTGATGGGAAAATCAACGCGCGCTAAGGCTTCCAGCAGCGCTTCCAGATTGCGCGGGACAACATCAATCGAAACCGAAACTAGATCGCCCTCGCCACTCGATAGGGAGGGCGCGGGAACTCGAGCAGGCCAGACGCTCATTCCATCCTCCAGCATCCGGCGGCGGTATGCCCAAAAACGAAAAACCCTGGGCCCAAAGGCGCCAGGGTCGAATTGCTTTCGAACAAACCGACTCGCCTTTAGCACTTTTTTTCGTGGTTGCAATTAGCAGGGCCGACAACGCCCTAAATCAATCCACGTCGGTTAGATCATACCATGCGGTTAGTACTAGAACAATACCCCTCGTGGAAGGGCAGGCCACCCCAAACGCGCCGGCTTGTGCGACTGAGCACCAGGCTCAGTTGTTGCGGGCCACTTCCGTCATCTCGAGGGTCAGCACGGAGCCGCACTTCGCGCAGGCGAGTTCGCTCTCCCCAATCATGTAGACTGCCGTCCCGTAACATTTCGCGCAACCCACGGTCGGGTCCGAAGCTTCCGGCAGCGGATGCGGAGCGGTGATTCCGGAAACCTGCCTGCCTGTGGCCGTGGTAGCCGGCTCGAAGGTGGCGCCGCAATTGTTACAGACGTGGTTGAAGCAGCAGTCCGGCGTGCAGGTGTAGAAGACTTCGGTCGAAGCACAGACCGGACAGGCCATCTCCAGCTTGCGCGCCTGCATCGTTATTTTGCAGGGGGACCGAAGAAGTCGGGATCGAGCTTTACGTTGGCCTGCTTCTCGAGATCGGAAAGCGCCTTTTGCGCTATCTCGGGCTGTATGCGCTTCTCCAATTCCGCTTTCACTTCTTCGAAGGGCTTGCTTTGCCGGGATTCGACTTTGATCAAATGATAGCCAAATTGCGACTTCACCGGCTCGCTCAATTCACCGATCTTCAGGGTAAAGGCGGCCTGCTCGAAGGGCGGCACCATCTGTCCGCGTTTGAAAGTGCCCAGGTCGCCGCCTTTGACCTTGGAACCGGCATCGTCGGACTCCTGTGAGGCCACCGCGGCGAAATCGGCTCCATCCACAATCTTCTTGCGGATTTCCTGCACCTTGGCCAGCGCGTCTGCCTCGCTCTGTTCCTTCTGCGAGGGAGACAGCGGCTTGGTGTGGATCAGGATGTGCCGGGCATGAACCTCTTCGTAGTCCGATTTGTGGGCTTCGTAGTATTTTTGCAAGTCTGCGTCGGTCGGCTTGAGGTGACTGTTCATTTCGGCGAACGTCTTGGTAGCCAGAAACTGGTCCACCTGGAAATCCACCTCGGTTTTAAACCCGGGAGCCTGATCGAGTTTACGCCGCCTACCCTCCTGCGCCAGCACGAGAATGCGAGCCACTTGCTCACCGAACTGGGCGCGTCCTGCCCCGCGAACCTGGGCGTGATACTGCTCGGGAAGCGCATCGATGATGAGATCCAGCTGAGCAGCGGTGATCTTCGTATCTCCAACCGTGATCACGACCTTGTCAGGCGCCACGGCGGGTTTCTCGGACGCCGCGGCGGGCGGCGCCGTGGGAGCTGGGTTCTGCGCCAGCAGACAGGCTGCCGGAACTAAGAGAAACAGACAACGGGAAAACATCATGCAAACATCATATCAGCCGTGCGTCCACCGACCCCCAGCAGGTTCGGAAAACGGTTTCCTTTGGATATGGACCGGGCACACGGGCCTGAGGCTCGTCCCGACCGTGCTACTGCGCGCCGCGCGTTAACAGCATGGTTTTTAGAGTGTGGAAGAGGATGTAGGTGTCCAGGCTCAGCGACATGTTTTTGATGTAGAACAAATCGTATTCGAGCTTGGTGATTGTGTCTTCCAGGGTATCGCCGTACTTGTGATTAATCTGCGCCCACCCGGTGATGCCGGGGCGCACGCAATGCCGCTGCCGGTAATAAGGAATCTTTTCGGAGAGGGCCTGGACAAACTCGGGACGCTCGGGGCGCGGGCCCACGATCACCATTTCCCCCCGGATCACGTTGAACAACTGCGGCAGTTCATCGAAGCGGATGCGCCGGATGATGCGGCCGACGCTGGTGACCCGCGGGTCATCGCGCATCGCCCAGACCGCACCGGTTCCCGCTTCGGCATCGACTCGCATGGAACGGAATTTATATAGCGTGAACCACTGGCCATCCAACCCGACGCGCACCTGGCGGTATAGGATCGGCCCCGGCGACGAGAGACGCACGGCCAAAGCGGTGAGCAACATGATCGGTAAGCCGACGACGATCCCGATGGCAGCGATCAGGCTGTTGATGATCCGCTGGTAGGCTACATCCCGAGACCGCGGCCCCAGCTCGCCGGAGAAGATCAACTGAGCGGGCCGCAGCTCCTTCAGGCACACCCGCCCGCATACGCGCTCGTAGGTGCTGGCAACCTCTTCGATGATGTGGCCGGCGAAGCGCAAGCGCAGCAAGTCGCTCACGGGCATGCGGTTGCGGCGTTCAAACATCCCCACCACGATGCGATGCGGTTCGGTGGCATTCACGATTTCGGAAAGCGCCTCGACGCGGCCCAGCATCTTGCCGCCGGGAAGAGCGGTTCCAATGTCGTGCGAGTCATCGACATAGCCAACCACGGCAAGACCGGCTTCGGGATGGTCGGCGATATGCTGGCCGATGTCTTCGAGCAGTGGGCTGCCGCCCACCAGCAGGAGCCGATCGTGCCCCACCACCTGCACCGCGTACTTGCTGAAGAACAGACGCCACCCGAAAATTGCGGTCACGGCAAAACCGCTGCCCAGGAGCATCACGCTGATCGGGACGCGCAGATTGGGATCGAGGTAGCTGATGAAGCCCTGCAGCAGAAACGCGACCCCCATTACCAGACACAGTTGCTGTAACAGAACGATCCGCGACTTGATGAAGTATTGCGAGTACAGGTCGTGAAAGTGGAGGCCGATCAGGATGCTGAGGAGCACTAACGCGATGCGCGTGAAGCCGCCGTCATAGAGAAGGAAGGTGGTGGGATCGACTTCCAGCACCAGGAAGAGCGCGAGAACAAAGGCCGCGGTGACAAGCAGGACCTCAGAGATCAGCAGCGTGATCGTGCCAACCGGGACAAATACTCGAAATAAGCGGATCATCCAGGGGCCGGGGACCAATCGAATTATACTCGCACTAGACGCCCTAACCGGAGTCCCGAAAGTACTTGCCAGAACTAGTATATTTCGATAACCAAGCCACTACTCAGGTGGATCCCCGTGTGCTCGAGGCGATGCTGCCGTATTTCCACGAGCGGTTCGGGAACCCCGCCAGCCGGAGCCATCGCTTCGGTTGGGAAGCGGAAAAGGCCGTGGATCGGGCGCGGAAACAGGTGGCGGCATTGGCGGGGGCGGCGTCTGCTGCGGAAATTGTGTTCACCAGCGGCGCTACGGAGTCGAACAACCTGGCGCTCAAAGGCGTTTGGGAAGCGTACCGGGCGCAGGGAAACCACTTCGTGAGCGTGGCGACAGAGCACCGGGCGGTGTTGGACCCGCTGCGGCACCTGGAACGGCTGGGCGCGCGGCTCACGGTACTACCACCAAAGGAAGATGGGTTACTGGACCTTGGCCGCCTGCGAGAAGCAATTCTGCCGGAGACCATCCTGGTGAGCGTGATGTACGCGAACAACGAAATTGGCGTGATTCAGCCGGTGGAGGAGATCGGGTCGATCTGCCAGGAACGAGGCGTATTGTTCCACAGCGACGCGGCCCAGGCGTTCGGTAAAGTGCCGGTGCGGGTGGTTGCGGAGAAAGTTGACTTGATGTCGATTACAGCTCACAAGGTGTACGGGCCCAAAGGTGTAGGCGCGCTGTACATCCGGCGCGGGATTCGGCTGGCGCAGCAGATGGATGGCGGTGGACATGAGTCCGGGATGCGTTCAGGAACTCTCAATGTGCCGGGGATCGTCGGGTTGGGCGAGGCATGCGCGATCTGCGCCCGGGAAATGGGGGAGGATGCCAACCGGACGCGCGCGCTGCGCGACCGGCTGCTGGCGCGGATCGTGGACCAGATCGATGGTGTGGCAGTGAATGGCTCAATGGAGCAGCGGCTGCCGGGTAACCTGAACCTGAGCGTTCGGGCCATTCAAGCTGGTGCGCTGTTGACGAGTTTGCCGGAGATCGCGCTCTCGAGCGGGTCTGCCTGTAGTTCGGCCACGCCCGAGCCGAGTCACGTTTTGCGGGCGATTGGGTTGAGCGAGGAGGCGGCGCGTGGTTCGGTGCGTTTCGGACTGGGCCGGTTCAATACCGAGCGGGAGGTGGATTATGTAGCTGCGCGGGTGAGTGAGGTGGTGAGCAAATTACGCAGAGAGGCGCCGCACATTCTGTAGGACGGACGATCGGTTTTTGTCGTCCGTCGGGCGACAGACCGCAAACTGCGACGGTCTGTCCACAACGACGGGTTGTTGTGCGGAAATGCTATACTGGATGGTTTCCTGTAGCGATCCGGGAAGATTACTATGCCTAAGCTGAAGACCCACAAGGGTGCGTCTAAGCGGTTCAAGAAGACCGGGACGGGCAAAGTGGTGCGCAATCATGCGTTTGGCCGCCATATCCTGACCTCGAAACCGCATAAGCGCAAAAAGAAGTTACACCAGAGCGTGGTAGCCGACGCTGCCGATCAGCCCGCGCTCAAGCGTATGCTCCCTTATTGAAGAGCGATTCGGGCGGACGGCGCGCGTGGCACGTGCCCGTTCTGCCAATTGAAGAAGGAGACGAAACGTGCCTAGAGTCAAACGCGGTACCCACCGCAGAGCATCCCGCAAGAAAACCCTCGAACAGGCCTCCGGTTACTTTCTAACGAAGGGCAAGCTGTATCGCGCAGCGCAGGAGGCGGTCGAGCGCGGCCTGAAGTTCGCGTATGTCGGGCGCAAGAACAAGAAGCGCGATTATCGTGCGCTGTGGATAGTGCGCATCAACGCGGCCTGCCGCGAGGCCGGCATCTCATACAGCAAGTTTGTGCACGGGCTGAAGGCGGCCGGGTTAGACCTGAACCGCAAAGTGCTGGCCGATGTTGCCCTGCATGACGACACAGCGTTCCGCCAATTGGTGGCGGCTGCCAAGGCCGCCGGAGAGAAAGCATGAGCCCCGCTGAAGAAACCGATTCGTTAGCCAACCTGGAGCAACGGATCCAGCAGGCCGTGCAACTGGTGTCACGCCTGCGCTCGGAGAAAGAGGCCGCCCTCGACCAACTCGCCGCGGCGAAGGCCGAGACCGCCCGTCTTTCCGATGAAGTGCATGCCTTACAAGCGGAGCGGAAACAGGTCCGGCAGCGGATTGAGAAATTGCTGGGCCAGATCGATCAACTGAGCGCCTAAGCGCGCAGTGGAGGGCCGGATGGAAAGCAGCACGTCTGAAAAGCAGTCCGTTCGCGTCACCATACTGAGCCGCCCGTATACACTGCTGGCGGCGGGCGATCCACGCGAGGTAGAAGAGGTCGCGGCGAACGTGGACGAGTTGATGCTCCAGATCGCCGCCAAAGCTCCCAACGCGGACTCGACCCGGATTGCGGTGCTCGCCTGCATGCACCTGGCGGACAAGCTGCGCACGTTAGAACGCGACCTGAGCCTGCTGCGACAGCGCGTAGACCGCAAGTCGGAAGAGTTCGCGGGCATGCTGGAAGATCTGATCGCGTCGGCGGGAGAGCCGTGATGAGGTCGCGAACGCTGATTCTGCTGGCGGTTGGGTTACCTCTGGTGGCCGCGGTCTCGTATCAATCGGAAGTTGCCGAGTGGCGCAAGCAGCGCGAGGCTTCGCTCCGGCGCGACGGCGGCTGGCTCACCGTGACCGGGCTCTTCTGGCTGCACAATGGCCGCAACACGTTTGGCTCCTCCGCGAAGAACGACATTGCGCTGACGGCCGGGCCGGCCAACGCCGGAGTGTTCGAGCTCCACGATGGCAAAGTGACGGCCCAGCTGGATGGCAGCCGCAAGGTTTTGCGCCCCGATACCAACGATGTGGTGAACGTGGGGCGGCTGCGGCTATACGTGATTCAAAGAAGCGACCGCATCGGCATCCGCCTGAAGGATCCAGAGAGCCCGTTCCTGCGGGACTTTCAGGGGATCGAATCGTTTCCGGCAAACGAAGACTATCGCGTGACGGCGAAATTCGTGGCCGAACCCCGCAAGATTCCGATTACCAACATCGTGGGCCAGACCGAACCGGAGGATAGCCCCGGGTACGTGGTGTTTCGGCTGCACGGCCAGGAATACCGGCTGCGGCCGGTGTTGGACGATCCCGGATCGGAGAGCCTGTTTTTCATTTTCCGCGACTTGACCAGTCAGAAAGAGACCTATGGCGCGGGAAGGTTTCTCGATACCGAGCCACCCAAAGACGGCCAGGTGGTGCTCGATTTTAATAAAGCCTACAACCCGCCTTGCGCCTTTACGCCCTATGCGACGTGCCCGCTTCCGCCGAAGGAAAATCGGTTGGCGGTGCGGATCGAAGCGGGGGAGAAGCGATACGGGCACTAGAAACGCGGGGCAGAGCCCCATAAGAACAGATTTCGCTCTCCAGCCGCTTTCATTCGCTGTTCTGCTTCGTTGGTGACGTGTCAGGCAATCGTCCGCTGGACGCGAAGCGGCGGATCACAGTCCCGGCTAGCCTTGCTCCGGCTTCTCCCGGAGATTTATTTCGATGCTAGCTTCGATGCCGAAGAAGATGTGCTGGTGTTTCGGCGGCTTCCGGGTAAGGAGAATTGGCTCGCTGTCCTGAAAGCCTGCCCAGTCAGCCCGGACGATCTGCCGCGGCGGCGCGCACCTGCCAGGCGACGGAAGCTGTGAGCTGGCTGCTCGATACAGACGTCATCTGCCAACCGGCCAAGCGCCACGGGGATGCACGGGTTATCGCTTGGCTCGACGAGGAACAAGACCGGTGTTACACCAGCGCCGTCGTCATCGCGCAACTGGCTTAGTGGGTCCGCACCAAGGATGGACATCAGCGTCAGGCCCTGCAGGCTTGGCTGACACGGCTTGTGGAAGCCCTTGGCGGGCGAATTCACGGGTTCAATGTGTCAGTTGCACACGTGTGGGCCGAACAAGAGATCGAGAAGGGC
>DATJAK010000075.1:0-97637 GCA_035516375.1 Bryobacteraceae bacterium | reverse complement strand
TTCAGGAGGCGGGTTTCATCGGCGATTCGCCCTCCCGTGTTGGGGTTGCGGTCGAACTTGGGAAAATTGCTGCTCGATACCTCCAGGCGCACGCGATGGCCTTTCTGAAACACGTTGCTGACCACGCCGGCATCGATCCCGATTTCGTACTGCTCCCCTGGATTCCCAGGCACGGGTTTTTCCAGCGATTCCCGGTAACGCAGACGCAGGATTCCATCCGAAAGAATGCGGGCATTCCCGTCGGGAAAGACATCGATCACTTTGGCGGTGAAATCGGTGTCGCGGGCGCTCGACGCGACGTAGAGCACCACCTTCACCGGACCAATCACTTCCAGATCCTGATTCAGCGGACGCGTATTGTACACCAAGACGTCCTCGCGGGTTTCCACGGGGCGTTGGTCGAGCGGACCCCAAGGGAACACGGTTGGATTGCAGCAGACCGCGCCACCGCGCGTCGGCACCGGATCGGCCGGATCGTAGGTATAGGCGTCTTCGGCTTCGCCGGCCCCCACTCTCCAACGCAGACGCCCGTCACCCGCCAGCGTATTGGCGCGGCCGCTGCTGTCCAAATACAGCGCCTGCAGCCTGGCCTTCGCCGGCGGCCACTCTCGCTCCTCACGCCATTCATTCGCGCCCATCACAAACACCTGTACGGGGGGCGATGAGAGCAGCGGCGCATCCTTTCCCAGCAGCCACTGGTCGAACCACTGGAGCTGAAGCCGGCGCACGGGAGCCGACGCTGCCGATCCGAAATCCACATCTCGAAACTGGTAGGACATGTTGTGAGGCCAGGGCCCGATCAAGATGCGATTCGCGCCGGAGCTCTTGTGCAGCGCTCGGTAGGCGTCCAGGTCGCTTTCGACGTAGTTGTCGTACCAGCCGCCAACGGCAAAGACGGGAACGTGTATTCGATCCAGGTGTTCGCGTGTGCTCACGCTGCGCCAGAACGAATCGAAGGCCGGGTGCGCCATTGCCTCGCGGTAAGAAGGTACGGTCTGTCCGGTTGCCGCCACATCCGCGGTGCGCAGCGGCAGGTGCCAGATGAATTTGTTGAAGTCCGGCTCATACCCGGGCGCTTTGAGATTTTCGGCCAGCCATTCGAGGCGGTGTCCCAATTTGATGGCCCCGCCCGTGGAGTAGAAGCGGTCGCGGTATTCGTCATCGCCGGACACCACGGGAAAGATGGCTTTCAGGTGCGGGTTGTTGAGCAGAGCCGCTTTCCATTGGGCGATTCCCAAGTAGGAACCGCCAATCATCCCCACCTTACCGTTCGACCACGGCTGGCGGACGATCCAGTTGATGGTATCGTCGCCGTCCTGAGGCTCTTGCGTGAATGGTTCGAATTCGCCTTCGGATTCATAGCGGCCGCGCACATCCTCCACCACCACCGCATACCCGCGGTCCACAAATGTCTGGTAGTTGGGAGTGATGCCTGGGCCCTTTCCGTAGGGCGTTCGCACCAGGATGGCCGGCAAGCGCGCGCGATCGGAAGGCAGGAAGACGTTGGCCGAAAGGCGGATGCCGTCGCGCATGGTCACCGGCACTCGCACCAGTTGGAAAGTGGCCTTTGGGGCGGCCAGCACGGCGGCAGACAAGACCAAACTTAACCAGAGTGCGCGCACAACGTGTCCCAGTACAGCCGAGCGATATGCTCCAATTGATGGTGCTCCCGGATGTGCCTGGCTCCCCGCTCGCCAACGGCACGGGCCACCTCAGGTACTGATGTTAGCAAACTCATGTGGTATCGCAGGGAGTCTCTTTCCCCGATGCCAGAAGTAACACGCAAGCAGGTATCTTCCGGAAAGCGGGAGCACTCTTCGGCGTCGCTCAGGAGCACCGCTTTGCCAATGCCCATGAACTGAATGGCGATGGCGGAGGTTTCGCCGGCCGCCGGGTAACGCAAGTTGATGCAGGCATCCACGGCGCTGGCGGCGAGCCAGAAGTCACGCCCGGAAAGATACGGCACGCGAACCACGCCCGGGGCGGTAAGCAGCGGTGCCACGGCGCGTTCGGCGTCGCTGGAAACGAACGAGCCAGCGATGAGAAGGGAGGTGTGCGGTTGTTCGGCATGCAGGCTGATGAACGTCTCCAGTACAGAAGCCACGCGTTTCGATTCGCGCAGATACCCGAAAACCCCGAATCGGAACCCGTCCGGCGCCAGACCCACTCGCTGGACATACCGCGCCACCGCATCCGGCGCAGGCAATTCGGGCTGTTCGAACAGAAAAGGGATCTCGATCACGCAAGCGCCCGGAGCGTGTTCTCTTGCCATCCGCGCCGCGGCGGGATTGTGCACGATGACGGCGCGCGAACGCTCCACCACGCGCTTCAACATCGGAAATCGAAAATACCGGTGATCCGCGCCCGAAGCTGCGCGTGCCTGCCACAATTCCTCCGCAGTGCCGCGGTTCCACTCGCCGTAGTTGTAGACGAACTCGTCGATGTATGCCGCCCGGTCGAGCTGTCCCAACAGAAAATGATGGAGCACCGCATCGTGCAGAACCACGACGCCGGGGTATTCGAGCGCGCGGCGGTAGATAGCGGCATGCAGTTCGTTGTTGCCGAGGTGGTAGAGCGCAGCCCCGCAGCGGTCGGGGCACACATCCACGGAGCCGATCCGCCGCAGAGCGGCGAGTAGAGCGGCCGAATAATCTGCGACGCCGGTGCGCGCCGAAGGCAGTGGCGAATAGAATCCGACGGTCACAGTTTTTTCCGCTTGCCGAATAATGCCGTACCCACACGCACGCAAGTGGCGCCTTCTTCGATGGCGGCTTCGAAATCGTTCGACATCCCCATGGAGAGCTGCCGGAGGCTGTGCTGTTCCGCCAATTCGCGCAGCCGGCGGAAAAAGGGACGCGAGAGCTCTGGATCCTCGGACCACGGCGGGATGGTCATCAATCCCGTCAATCGCAGGTTGGGGCACGCGCCGATGGCACCGATGAGTTCGGGCAGTTCCTCGGGCCGGGCGCCGCTTTTGGCCTCTTCTTCGGAGAGTCTTACTTCGAGCATCACTTCGAGCGGGCGCCCCACATCATTCAAGCGGCGGGCGAGTTTCGGTGAATCAATCGTCTGGATCACGTCGAATAATTCCGCAGCCTTGGAGGATTTATTCGATTGGAGATGGCCAATCAAATGAAATCGCGCGCCCTCCAGATGCCGCACTTCGGGCGCTTTGGCTTCGAACTCCTGTACGTAGTTCTCCCCGAAGTCGCGCAGGCCGAGCGCATGGGAATCGCGAATTACGGAAGCTGGAAAAACCTTGGTGACGGCGAGCAGCAGGATACCGGCCGGATCGCGCTCGGCCCTTTCGGCGGCCCGCTCGATTCGCTGGCGTACCAGGGCCAGCCTTTCTGCCAGAGTTTGTGCGGCGGCCAGCAAGCTTCAGTATGCCCGCGCAGCCGTTAGCCGGGCAAGTAATCCAGCTCTTATTTCTTGCGATCGAGTTTCAGAAGCGCGTCCGCGATAGTGTTAACGGCGTGCTCTTCTTCGCGCCGGCTGGCTTCGCTGCGCGGCAGTGAGGACAGTTCCAGATGGATCAATTCGTGTACCACCGTAAACTCCATGTCTTCGAGCATCTCGCGATATGACAGGCGATAATCGGAGGCATCCAGCACGCGGATTACGGCGCTTTTCTTTTCGGCATCCCAATGAATGTTACCCAGAGTCTTGGGTTTCAGATCGGAGGGGTGCGACATGATAATGGAGATCTTCCAATCCTGGAGGTTGAGACGCTGCTGCCAGACGGCCAGGCGTCCATTCACAAAACCTTCTACCTGCAATGCACGTTCATGAACGGGAGCATCGGCCGACTGTGCCGGAATCGCTGGAACGAGGAGGAATACAGGGAGGAAAAGGCCCAAAAACCGCAAGAACCAACTACCCAACATGTATCATACAGTACCACATTGCAGGGCTAAATGTGACGTTACTTACGCTGAATTTGGTCAACGGAAATGGCGGGGCCCTGCGCGTCCGCCGGGCTTTTGGGTTCACGAGGCCGGGACAGGTACAGCAACGCCTGGCGGGTGAGTTCGGCCACCGCAGGATCGGGGTGGCGCAGAAGCGAGACCAGCATCCGAACCCAGCGCAGTTCCGCGGACTGAAGTCCAATCATCGATACGGTTAGGGGCATCCCGGCTTGCTCTCGATATTCTCATCGGGTGAATTTGGCAGGAAACACGAAAGTAAAAGTTTTCCGGTTCGAGCCGATAAGAAGTGACAACAGAATCGGTAGCCACTACTGGTTCTGAAGGAGCAGCTATGGATATTAGCGCTATCAGTCACAGCGGGGAGCTGCCGGTCGCAGCGCCAGTTGCGCCGGTGGAACACTCCACGGAGCATCGTGATGTGGTGCAAGCGGTAAAGGCTCTAAATGCCACGGAAATGTTTGGGCAGGAAAACGAACTCACATTCCAAATGGATCGTCAGGCGCGCCGCATGGTCGTTCAGGTGGTCAATCGTCAAACCAAGGAGGTCATCTCACAGATTCCGCCCGAATATGTCGTGCGCTTGAGTGAAGACCTGAAGTCGCCAACGGGCGGATGATTTTTCGTTAGCGAGGTCTCTAGAAGCGCCCGGCGAACCCGATAAGTAGTTTGGAGAGAATGAGGATGTTCTACGGCGCCCACGACACTTACCTGGAAAGCCGGGTGCTTTCTGCGGACCCCCTGGAGCTGGTCCGGCTGCTCTATCAAGGAGCAATTGACGCGGTGCAGGATGCGCGGCACTACCTGGCCGAGGGAAAGATTCTAGACCGGTCGCGGTCGATCACCAGAGCCGTCAGCATTCTGGTCGAACTGACGGCGTCGCTTGACCACGAGCGCGGTGGCGAGATCGCCAGCCGCCTGGCCGGCCTCTACGACTATATGCAAAAGAAGCTGCTGGAGGCGAACTTCCAGCAGATCGATGCCCCGCTGGGCGAAGTGTTGGGTCTGCTGACCACCCTCTCGGAAGGATGGGCCGGCATCAGCAAGCCTACCGAAGCGGCGGCCTCAGCAGGTGCTAGTCCTTGGTCGCAGTCTCTGGCGGGAGAGCCGGAGGCGAATTATGCGCCGGCGAGTTGGAGTCTGTAGTTGCAGCTGGCGCCGATTTCAGCCCCGCAGCAATCAGGTTCGCCAAACCCAAGCCGCCCTGACGAGCGAGCAACGTGGCAAATTGCTGCTCGGCGTAGTCGGTTGCGCAATCGCTGGCGGAGTCTCCACCGGATCCCAGCCAGCCGTTCCCACTTTCGCGTTCCGTGCGGAGGATCTGTCCGATCAGGAGTGCTTCAAATTGCTCGGCTGCATCGTGCACTTTGGCAGGATCGTCGGGTGCCCGCACGGCGGGCGTGACACCAGCCGCTCGCCCTACGGAACCAATCGGGAGTTCTGCCAATCAAATCACCTCTAATTCGGCATCGAGCGCTCCCGCACTCCGCAAGCTTTGTAGAATCGCGATGATGTCGCGGGGGGTGGAGCCGATGGCGGCTAGAGCCCGCACCAGTTCTTCCACCGTTGCTCCCTGTTTCAGCACCACATTGCGCGCTTTCTCTTCTTTAGCTCCCACCTCGATCTGGGGAACGACCTCGGTAGTGCCTTGACCGAGCGGCGCAGGCTGCGACACCTTGAAGGTGGTCTGGATTTCCACGTTCAGGTTGCCATGCAGAATGGCCACTGGCGACACGCGAACATCTTTGCCGAGCACGATGGTTCCCGTACGCTCATTGATGATCACGCGCGCGGGGTTATCGACATCCACCGGCAATTTTTCCAGTTCCGCCAGAAACTCGGTGGGGCGCGCCACGTACTCCGGAGGTATGGTGACGCTCACCAGGCCCGCACTCTCGGCGACCGCCGGAGGGCGCGCCGCATCGGCGAATCGTTTGTTCACGGCTTCCTCGATGCGGGAAGAAGTGGTAAAGTCCGACTGTCGTAATTGGAGCCGGACGACGGATTTGGGAGCTATCGAGGGGGACGCTCGCTCGACCAGGGCCGAGTTGGGGCTGCGTCCCACGGTGGGATGATTAACCGTCTGGGAGGCGCCGCCGCGGCCGGCAGAGAAGCCGCCCGTAACCACAGGCCCCTGCGCCACGGCGTACACCTGGCCGTCGGCCCCGCGCAGCGAGGTCATCACCAGGATGCCTCCTTGCAAATTGGCAGCGTCACCGATGGACGACACCGTGGTATCGATGTGCATGCCTGGTTGGGCAAATGCGGGAAGCGTCGCCGTAACCATGACAGCAGCGGTATTCTTTACGCGGATCGTCGTGGGCGAGACGGCGATGCCCATGCGCTCGAGCATGTTGCTGAGACTCTGGGTGGAGAAAACCGTCTGCTGCCGGTCGCCGGTGCCGGCCAAGCCAACGACAATACCGTAGCCGATCAATTGGTTTTCGCGAACCCCTTCAATCGCGACGAGGTCCTTCAACCGGGCGGCAGAGCAGACCGTCGCCAACAGCAGCCAGAACGTTACCGAGCGCAGCTTCATAATCAGAAGGGCAGAATGCCCATGAGCAGGCGGTAGAGAATGAACGGCTGCTTGATCGCGTCTCCGACCACGCCTTTCCCGTTGACTCTCAGTTCGAGCTCGCCCAAACGATTGGACTGCACGCTGTTGGTGGAATCGATGTCGGCCGGGCGGATCACCCCGCGCACCGTGATCATCTGGCGTTCCGAATTGATTTGAATGTCTTTCGATGCCTCGACGACCAACGCCCCGTTGGGCAGCACGGAAATAACGCGAGCCGTCAGGGTGGTGTTCAACGTCGTAACGCGGCTGGTGGTCCCTTGCCCGTTGATTTGGTTATTGCCCGACAGGCCGGCCAGGTTCGCCAACGGGCCGGCCACTTTCGTGATTCCGGCGGCGGCGCTGATCGAACTCGTCAAGCTGGATGCGCGCTGGGTTTTGGTGACTCCGGTGGTGACCGCGGAGGCTTGCTCGGCCACTACGATGGTGAGGACGTCGTCCACCTGGCTGGCTCGCAAGTCCCTCGCCGAATCCGCCAGCCGTGAGCCTGCCAGCCAGATGGAACCTGGGGTGGCCGCAGCTGCTTCGGCCGAACGGGCCTCCGCTTCCGAAACGTAGCGATCGAGTGGCGAAGCAGGCGGGAGCGGCGCTTCCTTCTTCTTGGCTGCCAGCGGCGCCGCCACCAGCAATCCGGCCATCAGCGCGAACGAAATGAGTCGGTTCATGGTTTTTCTGGACCCACAGAGCTATCGACGGATACACGGCCTTTCCCCACGATGCGTCCCGTAAAACGACGATGCGATTCGGGGTTCGTCAGGGGAATCCGGTCGCCCGTTGCGCCCGATCCCTCGGCTTGGGCTTCGAATGTCAGATGCGCGGCTCCATTCTGCGCATCTACCTGCACTTTATCTCCGCGTCTGACATCCAATGGTCTGGCAAGTTCGCTCAAGCGGACCGGCGCTCCGGAATGGATCAGAGCACGCGTCCATTTGCCGGCCACCTGATCGAGCGATACGGCGAAATCCCTGGCGCCGGGGATGGTTTCGCGATGTTGAATGGCGATGGCGTCCGCCGCAATTTCCTCACCCGGGGGTAGATCGCGCAGGGCGACGATGCGATCGGCCGTCTGGTGAACACTGACCCGCGCCCAAATCGAAAACTGGTGGACACCGCCGTATCGCACAGATCCGTTCCACCACTGGCCCGTCGCCCCATTGCGAAGCTGACTCGGCGGAAAAGTGATCTCACCGTCCGGCACGGGCGTCCGGCTCCAGTCCAGAATCGAAATCTCGGCTGCTGGTAGCGCTGCTTGCATCGCTGCCAAAGCTTGCTTGAGATCGAGCGGGGCCGCCTTGCGCTCGACGCAGATGGCCGAACCGGGAGGCGCGAGGTGAAAGCGCTCAGCCAGCCGGGTGAGCTCCGGCACGCGAAAGACGCGAGACGCCCCAAGGGCCGGCGCCATCGCCAGCGGAGTGCCGGCGTCCACGGTGTCCAATCCGGGGAACGACGGCGCCAGATCGCCAGCCGTCACCTGGTCAGACGCCGGGTTCACCGCCAGGCAACTGGCCAGCAAGAATGCGCCTAGCGCGCTCATCGGCTGAGATTATTGACCTGTTGGTACATGTTATCGGCCGCCTGGACCACCTTGGAGTTGGCCTCATATCCGCGCTGCGCCACGATCAGGTTGATGAATTCCTGGACCACGGAGACGTTGGATTGTTCGGTGTACCCCTGCATCAAGGTGCCCAGGCCCTCCGGCCCTCCCGGTGACGCTATGGTGGGATCTCCGGAGGCATCCGTGGGAGTGTAGAGATTGTTGCCCAGGCCGTTCAGCCCTCCCGCGTTCGGAAAGTTGGCCAGCTGGATCTGCCCGGCTTGTTGGGTTGCGCTCTGGTTGGGCATGCTGTAACTGACCGTGCCGTCAGCAGCGATCATTACGGACTGCGCTTCGGCGGGGATGGTGATCTGCGGTTGGAGCGCGTTTCCGTTCGCGTCCACGACGTTACCGTTCTTGTCCAGTTGAAAATTGCCGGCGCGCGTATAAGCCTGCTCCCCGTTGGGCAGGAGCACCTGGAAAAACCCTTTGCCCTGGATTGCGATATCGAAGGTGTTGTTAGTCTGGGAGAAAGAGCCTTGCGACAACACCACCTCGTTGCCCGAGGGGCGGGTTCCCAAGCCCAATTGCAGACCCGCGGGCACGACCGTCTGCTGTCCAGCCGCGGCCCCGGGCTGCACCATCGTTTGATACATCAAGTCCTGAAACTGCACGACGCGCTGTTTGTAGCCGACCGTATTGGCGTTGGCCAGATTGTTGGCGATGTTGTCGACGTTCAGTTGTTGTGCCGTCATTCCGCTGGCGGCGCTGTACAGTGCTCGAATCATAAATTCTCCTTATTAAGACCAAACCCTAAGAACCAACCTTGGCGACTTGTTCCACTGCTTGCCGGTTCATCTCCGCCCCTAAGGAAACCGCCTTTTGCAACATCTCGAACTGGCGCATGACGCTGATTAGCCGCACGGCCGATTCGGAGGTGCCGGCGTTAGATCCCTCGAGTTGCCCCTGCTCGACCGCTGCGCCGGTGGCCGCCGCCGGAGTGACGGACGGATTCCCGGCTTGAAAGTAATTGCTTCCGTGTTTCACCAGGCCGGCAGTGCTGGTGAAGTCGGCGATCTGCAGTTGTCCTACGATGGCCCCATCCTGTGTTACGGTCCCATCGCCGGCGATCTGTATGGTGCCGGTTCCCTGCAAGGTCAGACTGTTGCCGGAAGTGTCGCGGACCGGGTAGCCCTCCGCCGTGACGAGCTGGCCGCTCTTTGCCAGACGGAAGCTGCCGTCGCGGGTATACAAGGCCCCGCTGGGGCCGCTTACGGCGAAGAACCCCTTTCCCGAGAGCGCCACGTCCAGCGGGTTCCCCGTAGAACGGAGCAGGCCTTGGGAAAAATCCGTCCACGGCCGTTCCACTACCGGCATGGTGGACGCGGGGCTCGAATCCGCCTCCGGCGCCACGTACAAGCTGTAGAACTCGCGGTCACACTTGAATCCTCCGGTGGTCGAGTTGGCGACATTATTGGCCAGCATCTCGAGCGATTCCATGCGCGACCGAAGGCCGCTGGCCGCGACGGCGGTCAAAGGGTCCATGACAGCCGACTGTATTGCACGGCACGGGCCGTAAATCAAAATAATATTTAAATATCTCAAAACCTTTAACTCTCGAACGATGAGCAATGTGAGGAGCCGCTCAGGGCGCGCCAAGCCTTTGCCGCACGGACGGCCATCCGGCAATTTCTTGCCGCGTATCGAGCCTGATCTACTGAAAAACCAACACGCGCGAACGGCCCCCAATCTGCATCAGTCTGCCGCGTGACGGTTTCGACCTCGCATCTTGGATTGCCGGCCTTTCTACTCAAATTGGCAACCGGGCCTGTGACCGAAGGCGGCCAAGCCAAACACTCTGTCGAGGCCGCTGGCACGCCGCAGCGACCTACCCGCGGGCCACATTTTTCGAAAACGTGGGAAGACCTGGTAGCGGAACAAAACGAACAAGAGGACAGTCCACCACAACAACGAGCTACCCTGCTTCCGCCGACTCCACTGCTTCTAAATATCAAGCCGGATCTCGGGGAAGCCGCGCACCTCAAGACATCCGTGGAGCCCGCTTTGACCGGAACAGCTGTAGCCGCGAAAAGTTTAGGGAACGGCGCCGAGCCGTCGGGCGGGGAAGAGCCGGATGCGACGCAGGCGCCTGCGAACGGCACATCTCCAAAGCACCCGCAGACGCCCGGTGAAAATTTTATGCAGAAGCAGTCCATCCGCGTAATCGACGGGGTCCGGGTGGTACGAGCTTTGGCGAATGCCCAGGTTCCGGCTTCGGCGCCCACGCAGACAGGCATTCGGTCTCTGCCGCCGGGCGTTCCCGCCGAGACTCGCAAATCCCCGCGGCCATCCGCAGCTGCGACGCCGGCCGGTCCAGGTCCCGATGCTTCCCCGGCCCGAGAAATCGTGTCCGCTACGGTGGCTTCCGAGAACCTGCAGTTGCCGGATACGAGAGCTTCAATCGTTTCGGGCCCGGCAATGGGGGCTCCGGTTTCGACACAGATTGCCAACTCGAATGGGGTAACGCCAATCCTCGTGAACGCGGAGACCTCCCGCATATTTAAAGCCCGAACACCGGTTGGGGCGGCGTTGCGGTCGGAGCCAGCGCTGGGAAAGGCGCCGGTCTTCGCGGGTTCGACCGCGGTCACGGAAAACCTGCGCGAGGACGACGGTCAGCCGTTGCAACCGGCGCCAGCCACCGGCCCGGTTACGCCAACCTCCGAGGGCGCACCTGAGGCAAGTAGGATCCTTTTCGACCATCCTTCGCCGGTGGATTTCCTGGAGACTCGAAACCTGGCGGCACCTCCGCGTTCTGCCGAAGGCCGCGTGCCGGTGGCGTCGCCAGAACGCGCGCCTGAAGGGTCCCCTGAGGTTTCGCCCGGCCGCAGTTCTTCCGAGCCAGGAACGACCTCACGCGAATCGACACCCGCTCCAGCCGTCAAATCGGATCCCAACGTAGAGCCGCCAACTCTGGCTTTTGCGGCCCGGTTAACGCTGCTTGCGGCGCCCGATACTCCATCAGAAGCCGCGCCGGAACGGCCAGGTCGAACATTGACGGCTGCCATTTCCCCGCAGGCGCGGGATCCTCATTCCGCCGGCGAGATGCCTCTCCCTGATCAAGCGGTAACCGAAGGCCAGCCGCGTTCTGCGCCGGATAACCATCCCGTGCCGGGCAACCATTCCGCGCCGCCCGAACCCCATCCGGCGTCGAGAAGTGACGAGGCGGAAAGAACCCGGTCCGCGCCGGACTCGAATTCCGTTCCCATTTCACCGGCCGGCACTCCCTCTCTGAGTAACGGCTCGACAACGGTTGCAGGCCCCGTGTCCGAACACCCTCCCGTGCCGCCGAGGGCGGCACCGCCTGAGCCCATGCAGCCGGTAGTCCGCACGGAAGCCGAAACTCAGCCGGAAACGGCCAAGCTCGTTGCACCCGCGCGTGAGATTCAAGTTCAGGTCAATCGCGGGGAGCAGCGCGTGGACGTGCGGCTCACCGAACGAAGCGGAGAGGTGTTGGTGGCGGTACGTACGCCCGACACGCAATTGGCGGGCACGCTGCGCGAGGATTTACCGTCACTTTCGTCGCGGCTCGAACAGTCCGGATTCCGTACCGAGACATGGCATCCGGCCATGAACGCTTCCGAGAATCGGTTTCGCTCGGCAGAGTCCCACTCCCCCGGCAATTCGCCCGAAGATTCCAATCGATCCCGGCAGGGCGGGCAAGAGCAACAGCAATCGCCGCCGCGCCAGCCCAAATCTCCGGCACTCAAGGCCGGCAACAGTTCACCCCGAAAGGAATTCGCATGGATCATGTCACAACTTCCCTAAACCCGCTTCCGGCAGCGCAATCAGAGCCCGCACCCGTTACCTCGCCCCGGTCGGCGCGGAAGGGGCCGAGCGCCGCCACGCCAGTTTTTCGGGCGCTCTTCACCACTGCCTCGACGGCCACGGCGCCGGCTGCCAAGCTGGCGGCCACAACCCCGGTTGCTACACCAGCGGCCACTTCCAACGCGGCGCCGGCGTCTGCTCCATCCACAAGTGCGCCCACGGCCGAATCGGTCTTCGGTGCCAATCCGTTTGAGTCCAATCCGGTGGGCTTCAACCCGGATGGCAGCCAGTTTAGTTACAACCCCGTCTATTTCGCTACCGCGAGCACCGCCCAGCAGGTGGCTCAGATGCTGGGAGGAACAGTCATCGAGAGCAATGCGCTTGCACCCAACGCCCAGCAGCAGCCCAACCTGATGGTGCAAATGCCGGATGGGCGCACGATCAACGCGGGCCTGGTGGCGTCGTTCTACACCCACGGCTATCCGCAATCGTACGTTGACGGCCTGATCGACAGCGAAATCAACGGAACCGCCTCGTAAGGAGACTCGCATGACACCATCCATCAACCCTTCCACTTCCACGTCGCAGACCAGCACCACTGGCACCAGCCAGTCCTCGGCCGCTCCAGCCGCGCCGGTTACCGAAAACATGTTCCTGCAGCTCCTGGTCGCGCAACTGCAAAACCAGGACCCCATGAACCCAACCGATAGCACCCAGTTTGTGACTCAATTGGCGCAATTCCAGCAAATGGAGCAATCCATGAACATGGGCCAGGACATTTCCGCGATGCGTCAGGATCTCGACCAAATCGTACAGGCCAGCAGCAGCACGGCCACTCAGCAGTCTTAATAGGAGATTAATATGTTTACGTCCTTTTCTTCTGCTCTATCGGCGTTGAACGCCACTTCCACCGCCATTGACGTAGTCGGCAACAACCTGGCCAACATGAACACGCCCGGTTTCAAGACCAGCCAGATGGTTTTTAGCGACCTGGTGACGGAATCGCTGGGCGCCGGCTTGGGCTCCACTCAGGTCGGGTTCGGCACCAGCACGCCGATGACGGTCCGGGAGTTCACCCAAGGCGCCATCCAGACCAGCGCCGGGGTGCTGGACGCCGCGATCCAGGGCAACGGCTTCTTTGTCGTTCAGGACAGCAACGGAAACCCTCTGTACACGCGGGCCGGCAATTTCCAGACGGATGCGGAAGGCAACCTGCTCACTGATATGGGCGATAAGGTGCAAGGGTGGACCACGATTGACCCCGCCACCGGCGCCGTGGATACCAATGGCCCCATCGGTAACATTGTGGTTCCGGTGGGTTCGGTCGCGCCCCCCACCGCTACCACCCAAATAACGGCAGATCTAAATCTGAACGCATCCGCGACGGCGGATAGCACCTCCACCTTCACTGTGCCGGTAACGGCGTACGACAGCCTGGGCAACCCCCACGTTATGACCCTGAATTTCCAGAAGACTGGCTCCAATCAATGGAGCTACGACGTAACCATTCCCGGCGAGGACATCTCCGGAGGTACCGCCGGAACGCCGTTCGACACGGGCGCTAGCGGGACGCTCACCTTCAACCAGAACGGCCAGCTCACCGATCCCCCTTCGGGAAGCCCGATCTCTATTGCCGTTACTGGCCTGGCAGACGGGGCGGCCGACATGAATATCTCGTGGAACCCCTACGAAAGCTCGGGGAACGCCCGGATCACGCAGTTCGGCCAGCCGTCCGAATCGTCGGCGACTTCCCAAAATGGAGAGGCGGCCGGACAGTTGGTCCAGGTTGGCCTGGCGACCGGAGGCACCATTTTGGCCCAGTATACCAACGGCGCACAGCTGGTGGTCGGGCAGGTAGCGTTGGCCAACATCCGAAACCCCGACAGCCTAATTGCTGTCGGCGATAACAACTACCAGCTCAGCTCGCGTACGGCCGCGCCCTCGGTAGGCATGCCGAATACGGGCGGCCGCGGCACCATCCAGGGCGGCTCGCTCGAAGCTTCCACCGTTGACATCGCCACCGAGTTCACCAACTTGATCGTGTATCAACGCGGCTATGAGGCCAATGCCCATGTCATCACGACGGCTGACCAACTGAGTCAGGACACTATCAACTTAATCCGGTAATCCGCCGATGACTCCTCAGGAAGAGATAGCGCCGGTGGGCGAAGTACCGGTCGAGGTCGAAGTCGAACTCGACCGGCGCCTGATGACGACACGCGATGTGCTCGAACTCACCGAAGGCAGCGTGATGGCCACCTCGCGATCGGCCGGCGAAAATATCGACATCTACATCGGCGGCGTGCTATGCGGCTCCGGTGAGATTGTGGTGATCGAAAATGCGCTGGGCGTACGAATCACCGACTTCCGAGATGAGTTCTAAAGGACGGTCCGTATGGAAATGGTCGGGCAGTTGGCGGCCGTGGCTGCAGTACTGGCTCTTGCGGCTGCCAGCTCCTGGTGGTTGCGCAAGCGGGGCTTGGCCAGCCCACTCGAACCACGCAAAGGCGCTGGGCGGCGGCTGGAGAGCGTCGGGCGCCTGCCGTTAGGGCCGCAACAAACCCTGCATCTGGTGCGTTTCGGCGAGCGCGCTCTGCTGGTCGCCTCGTCGCCTGCCGGCTGCGTGTTACTGCAGTCCGTAGACTGGCGGGAAGTCGAAGGCCGCGGGGAGGTTGTGGCATGAGGTTCGCGCGCCTTTCGATTCTTCTGGCCGGCGGTCTTCCGGCGTTGGCGGCAACCGGCTCTTCCTTCTCCCTTCTCGGCATATCGCCCGGAAAAGACGCTTCTTCACTAAGCGTCCCCATGCAGATCATCCTTCTGCTGACGCTGCTGACGCTGTTGCCCGCCGCGGTGATGTCGATCACACCGTTCCTGCGCATTACGATCGTCCTTCACTTTCTGAGGCAGGCTCTGGGCACGCAATCCACTCCCTCCAACCAGGTCTTGATCGGGCTGGCGCTTTTCTTGACGATCGTCATCATGCAGCCGGTGGTGGCGGACATCTACCACCAGGGCTGGGAGCCGATGGAGGCAGGCAAACTCGCGCCGGCACAGGCGTTTGCACAGGGAGCCAAGCCCTTGCGGGCATTCCTGGCCCGTTTCGCGCGGGAGAAAGACATCCGCCTGTTTCTCGAAATCGCACACGCGCCCGCACCGCACACCCCGGCGGATCTCGACCTGACGGTGTTGATGCCGGCGTATATCCTTTCCGAGCTGAAGACGGGTTTCCAAATCGGGGCCGTATTGTTCCTGCCATTTCTGGTGATCGATTTGTTGGTCGCATCTGTCACGCTCTCCGTTGGCATGGTGCAGTTGCCTCCCGTCATGATTTCCGCCCCCTTCAAGATTCTGCTGTTCGTTCTGGTGGACGGCTGGAACCTGGTAGTTGGCTCCCTAATGAAGAGTTTTTACGGATCATGACACCGGATTCCGTAGTCGAGCTCATTCGCCAGACGTTGATGGCAACGTTCTGGCTGGCGGCCCCGTTGCTGGCCATCGCCTTCCTGGCGAGCGTGACCATGAGCCTGGTGCAGATCGCCACGTCGATGCAAGACGCCACCTTCAGCAGCATTCCGCGCTTGCTGGTCTTCCTGGTGAGCCTGCTCCTGTTGCTGCCCTGGATGATCGAGCGATCCATCTCGTACACGACCGCTTTGTTTGGAGACCTCAGCCGCTATGCCCGCTAACCTGACTCTATCGCTCGGAACACTCTACGCGTTCCTGCTGGTGCTGACGCGGGTAGGCGGCGCAGTCATTTTCGTGCCCCTGCCTGGGCTACAGAGCACGCCGATGCCGGCGCGCGCGGCGTTCGCGATGGGCGTCACGCTGGCACTCGCCGCCCGCTGGCCCGCAATCAACGCTGCCTCGATGTCCGCGGCGCGTCTGGTTGGATGGTGTAGCGCCGAGGCGGCATCCGGAATTGCCATCGGGGTGGCCTTGTCGCTGGTGCTGGAGACATTTGTGCTGGCCGCACAGGTGTGTGGATTGCAGGCAGGCTACGCCTATGCCTCCACGGTCGATCCGAATACGCAGGCGGACTCGGGCATCCTGCTGGTGTTCGCGCAATTGACGGCGGGCCTTCTCTTTTTTGCGGTGGGTCTCGATCGGGAAGTGTTGCGGCTGTTCGCCCTGAGTCTGGATCGGGTGCCGCCGGGCGCCTATATGTTGAATCCCGCTGCGGCGCAGTCACTGATCCATCTGGGAGCCAGCCTGTTTTCGGTGGGACTGCGGCTGGCGTTTCCGGTGGTGGCGTTGTTGGTCATGATGGATGTCGCGCTGGCCCTCTTGGGCCGCGTGAATGCCCAACTGCAGCTCATCTCGCTGGCATTCCCCGCCAAAATGTTGATCACCTTGCTGGTGTTGAGCTGGATCGCCTCGCGGCTGCCGCGCATGGTGCACGAAATGGGCGGCCTGGCGATCAATGCCTCCCGCCACATGTTGGGGATATGAGGCAGAATGGCGGATCAGTCGGGGAAGACCGAACAACCCACCAAGCGGCGTGTCGACAAGGCGCGCCGCGAAGGGCAGTTTCTATCCGCCAAGGACTTCGTCGCAGCCCTGCAGTTCCTCGTCTTTCTGGGCCTATTGAGCGTCGGCGGGGCGCAATGGTTTCACGCGTTCTGCCAGACGGCCCGGCGCTTGTTCACGCTCGCGTTCGCACCGGATCTCGAGCCCCGCGAGCTTACCAGGGTCGCGTGGCAACTGTTCTGGAGCCATTTTCTGCCGCTGGCGGTGGCGGGCATGGCCGTGGTGCTGGCAACTCTGGCGTTTCGTCTGGCCACCACCCGCTTTGGTATCAGCCTGAAGAAACTGGCCCCCGACCTGCAACGGCTCAGCCCGCTAGCCAAATTGCACGAGCTGCCGCGACAGAACCTGCCGGCCGTGGTTCAAGCCGTGCTGATGCTCCCCCTGTTCCTCGGCGCGGTCTACCTCATCACGCGCGAGCGGCTGGAAGCGATTTTGCTTCTGCCGCTCGAGAGCGTCGAAAGCGGTTTTCGATTCCTGGGTGTGTCGCTCATGGACCTGTTCTGGAGGGCGGCGGGGGTCTTCCTGGTTTTCGGCGCGGTCGATTTATTTCGCCAGATCCGCCGCTACCAGCGCGATTTGCGCATGTCCAAGCAGGAGATCCGCGAAGAGGCCAAGGACCTCGAAGGCAATCCTCAGATGAAAGCGCGCATCCGCCGTCTGCAGCGCGAGGGTGCGCGCCGTCAAATGATGAAAGCGGTGCCCACCGCAACGGCTGTGGTGGTGAACCCCACGCACTTCGCCGTGGCCATACGCTACCAGATGGACTCCATGGTGGCGCCTGTAGTGGTGGCCAAGGGCAAGAATTACCTGGCTCAGCGCATCCGCCAGCGGGCCATCGAGCACCAGGTGCCGATCATCGAGAATCCTCCGCTGGCGCAGGCGCTGTACAAATCCGTGGATGTCGGCCAGGAAATCCCGCCCCATTTGTACCGTGCGGTCGCCGAGATTCTGGCATACATTTTCAAGCTCATGAACGGACGGCTGCCGGGATGAAACCATGACGCCCTCAAAAACTCTTAGCGCTCCTTCGCGCCTGTTTGGAGCCATCCCGCTCGCGAGCCTCGGCGAAATGGCCGTGCCCTTAGCCGTTCTGGCGATCGTGATGGCGCTGATCACGCCATTGCCCAGTTTTGTTCTGGACCTGCTGATTGTCTCCGATCTGCTGTTGTCGGTCACGGTGATGATGGTGGCGCTATATCTGGTGCGGCCGGTCGAATTCACGTCGTTTCCGACCACCTTGCTTCTGCTCACGCTGTTTCGCCTGGCGCTGAACATTTCTTCCTCGCGCCTGATCCTGCTCAACGGCAATACCGGCACCACGGCCGCCGGCGAGGTGATTGGGGCGTTCGGCAGTTTCGTGGTGGGCGGCAACTACATCATAGGCGCCGTGATCTTCCTGGTGCTCATCGCCATTCAGTATGTCGTCATCAACCATGGCGCGGTGCGCATCTCGGAGGTCACGGCGCGCTTTACTTTAGACGCGCTGCCCGGCAAACAGATGTCGATCGATTCGGACTTGAATGCCGGCTTGATCGACGAGGCCGAGGCCAAGCGCCGCCGGAAACTACTGGCGACGGAGGCGGAATTCTACGGCGCCATGGATGGCGCCTCGCGCTTCACCCAGAGGGACGCGGTGGCCAGCATCCTCATCACGGCCATCAATATCATCGCCGGATTCCTGATCGGCGTACTGCAGCACGGCATGGAGCTTCGCCGCGCGGTCGAGACTTACACCGTGCTGACCATCGGCGATGGCCTGGTGACGGTCATCCCGGCGCTGATGATTTCCATCTCGGGCGGTCTGATTGTCACGCGCGCCGGCTCGGACGCGCGACTGGGCGTGGAATTTCGCCACCAGATTCTCGGCAACGCCCAGCCCTTGTTGCTGGCATCTGGAGTTCTGCTGACCATCGCGGCGATTCCTTCGATGCCCAAACTACCCTTCCTCCTGCTCGGCGGCGGAGCCGGCGCGGCAGCATGGAGGATACGAAAAAAGGAATTACAGGCGGCTGCCCCGGCTGCGCCCGGCGACAAGGCCGCGCCCGCCAAGGAAAACCTGGAGGCCCTGTTGCGAGTGGAGCCGCTCGCTCTCGAGGTCGGCCTCGGACTGGTGGGACTGGTCGAGGGAGCGCAAGAGTCGCCGCTCCTGCGCCGCATCGCCGCCATTCGCCGTCAACTGGCCACGGACCTCGGGTACATGCTGCCGGCGGTGCGTGTGGCGGACAACCTCAGTCTGAAGAGCCGCGAGTATGTGATCCTTCTCAAGGGCGTCGAGATTTCCCGCTATGAACTTCCGCAGGGCTGCGAATTGGCGATTCCCACGGGAAGGGGAAATACATCGATGGAAGGCCAAGCCACCCGGGAGCCGGCATTCGGAATGGCGGCTCTGTGGGTCCCCGCCGAACACGCCGAGCGCGCACGCCAGTCGGGTTATACCGTGGTCGATTCGGTCAGTGTGTTAGGCACGCATTTGGCCGAGCTCATCCGCCGGCACGCTCACGAGCTGTTCTCGCGCCAGGATGCCAAGAAACTGCTGGATCGCGTCAGTTTGGAACACCCCAAAGTGGTGGAAGATCTGGTGCCCAAGCTGTTGCCGCTGGCAACGGTGCAGAAGGTGCTGCAGAATCTGCTGCGGGAACGCGTTTCCATACGCGATGCCGTTTCCATTCTGGAAGCCTTGGGCGAAGCGGCCGCAGCCACGCACAATCCCATCCTGCTGACCGAGTACGTGCGCCAAGCCATCCGGCGAACGGTGGTCAAGCCGTACCTGAACCGCAACGGCGATCTTCCCGCCTGGTTCCTGGATCCTTCGATCGAACACGCCGTGGAAGGCTCGGTCGAGCACGGCGAGCAGAGCAGCCACCTCAATCTCGCGCCGCAGGCCATTCGCGACATCCTGAACCGTATCGGAAGCCGTGTCACGGCGCTCGATACGCCGGTGATCGCGGTGACATCCTCGGGCGGCCGCTATTTCTTGCGCCAGCTCGTGGAGCCCACAATGCCGAACTTATTCTTTGTGTCGCACAATGAAGTGCCTCCCGGTCAAAAAGTACATACGCTGGGGAACATTTCGTAAGGCTCGCTCTACAGGAACGGCGCTCACCGGACGATCCAGTAGGTGGATAGCGGTTGAGGAGCGATCCGATGAAGATCAAGTCCTACTATGCGAGTACGATTAGCGGCGCCATCGCCATGGCCCGTCAGGAATTGGGACCGGACGCGATGTTGGTCACCAGCCGCCCCGCCCCCATCGAAGCGCGCCACCTGGGCGAATACGAGGTGGTGTTTGCCGTCACGCCGGAATCGCATCTCGGGGCTCCCAGCCCTGTCGAAACGCCGCCAGAGTCATCCGGATCTGGCGAACGGTTGGGACGTGAGATCGCGGAATTGAAGAAGCAGCTCGATAGTATGCGCCGCGCGCTCAATAAATCGGCCTTTACGCCGGCACAATGGCTGGGCAAGTCTCCCGGTTTGTCGGAGGCTTATTCTCTGCTGACTGCGAACGAGGTGGCGCCCCAACTGGCGCTGGAGGTGGTACAGGCGGCCGCCGCCAGGAGCGGCAATCCCGACTCCCGCGAGCCGCAAAATCAGGACTCGCACTGGTATCGCGCTGTTGCCGAGGAAGTGCAGTCGCGCATCCAGGTCGAAGCAGCGCTCGGCGCCGGAGAAACCCTGCCGCGTATCACCGCCCTGGTCGGCCCGCCGGGAGCCGGAAAGACCACCACACTCGTCAAGCTGGCGGTGCATTACGGGTTGGCCGCTCGCCGGCCCGTGCTGATGCTGTCTACCGATACCTACCGGATCGGCGCGGCCGACCAGTTGCGTTCGTACGCCGCCATCTTAGGAATCGGCTTTCAGGTTCTCGAGACCGTTTCGTCATTGGCTCAGACGATAGAGGAGAACCGCGGTAAGGAATTGATCCTGATCGATACGGCGGGTCTGGCGCTCAGCGATCTCGAGAGCTCGGCCGCTCTGGCGCGCCTGCTCTCGACGCGCAAAGACATCGATCGGCAGTTGGTCCTATCGTCTTCCATGAAACCCGCCGATCTAACGCGTGTGATCGACGCCTATGAAATCTTCCGGCCCCGCCGGTTGTTGTTCACCAAACTCGACGAGACGAGTTCGCTGGGGCCCATCTTCAACGAAGCCGTGCGCACTCGCAAGCCTCTGTCTTTTTTCACCGCCGGCCAACGAATTCCCGAGGACTTGGAAACGGCGAGCCAGCGGCGGCTGATTGAAACGATTCTCGGCAGCCAGCCCCCGGAGGCGCTCTCCGCGGCCTAGAAGCCAGGTGGCAACCCTATGTACCCCTACGCGGAGTCTCACGTGATTAGCCCCGAAGAGCGGGAACGGCTCATTCTGGAGCACCTTCCCCAGGTGCGCCTGATTGCCCGGAGAATCCAGGAACGGCTTCCCAAAAACGTAAGTCTCGAGGACTTGATCTCGACCGGAGTTCTCGGCCTGATCTCCGCCATCGACCATTTCGACCCCCGTCACAACGTCAAGCTGAAAACGTACGCCGAGTACAAGATCCGCGGCGCCATTCTGGACAGCCTGCGCGGGCTCGATTGGGCGCCTCGTCAGAAGCGCCGCAAGACCAAGCAGATTGAGGCGGCTATTGCGGTGGCCGAGCAGCGGTTGCAGCGGGCCCCTAGCGAAGACGAAATCGCCGCCGAACTCGGTATTCCGTTGGCGGAGTATCACGGGTGGCTGGTGGAGGTATGTGGCTTGAATATCGCCAGCCTCGAACACGCCGCCAACGATCAGAGCCGCGACCTGCTCCACTACCTGCCCGACAAAGAGGAAAGCCTTCCCTCGACCCTGCTCGAGCGCGCCGAGTTACAGCGGCTTCTCGCCCGGGGTATCGATCAGATACCCGAAATCGAACGAACCATTCTAGCCCTCTACTATCACGAGGAGCTGACGCTCCGTGAGATTGCAGAGGTAGTCAAGCTGCATGAGTCGAGAATTTCTCAGTTGAAGTCGCAGGCCATTCTCCGCTTGCGCGGCCGCCTGGCAGAGCAGTGGCCCGTCGGTCGTGGAGTGCTCACGGCATGAGCGCCCTGGAGAGCAACGAAAGCACCCGCCTTCTGCTGAACGGGTGGGTGGAAAACCTCGCACAGGTCCTCGAGTCGATGACCGATGTCCGGCCTGCCATCACCTGGCAGAGCGCCAGCGGCACCCCCGCAGACCTCAATGTCGGCGCGGACGCCGACGTTCTGTGGTGGGAACAGCCGTGCCAGTTGTCTCCCGATGCCGAAATCTGGCTGGGCGCGCCGCGCCAGACGTGGGAGCACGCCAGCACCCTCACGCTGAAAGCTGCGGGCCTCGAAACCTCCGGCCCCGGCGAAACTCAGAGCACGTGGCTGGAGATCGTCGGCCAGTGGACTTCCGCTTTGGCGCGCACACTGGGTTTTCACCTGGGCCGTGAGGTCAGCTGCGGAACTGGCGTCGAAAAACGGCCCCCCGATAGCACACACGAGTGGATCACGGTCTCGTTGACCTTCGCAGACACGGCCCTTCCACCGGTCGTAGTCGCTTTCAGCGCGCCGTTGGCCGCGGTGCTCACGGCAGCGCCTGCCGCTGACGACGAAACTGCGGAAGCTGTACCACAGCAGCATGCCTGCGACGCGCAGACACCGGAAAAGCTTCCCGGCGCCGTGCGCAACATCGACCTTCTTTTGGATGTGGAACTGCCGGTGAGTATTTCGTTCGGCAAGACCCATCTGGCGCTCAAAGATGTCCTCAAACTGACTACCGGCTCGATCGTGGAGTTGAACCGCGGCGTCAATGAGCCCGTAGAAGTGCTGGTCAACCACTGCCTGGTAGCGCGCGGCGAAGTGGTAGTGGTCGAAGGCAACTACGGAATCCGCATTCAGCAGATCTCCAGCCGCCAAGACCGGCTGCGCAGCATTCGTTAGCCGCCTCCAATCGCCCCCCACCTGCGCTCTTCGTTTTGTCCCTCTGCTGTCCCATAATGAGTACTGAACGCATATGACTGCAGAAATTGAGGGCGTAACCCTGCACCTGGCTCATCCCGATGAGCTCACCATCCAGTGGGTCGGGCAGGAAGAGCTCATGCGGCAACTGCTAGCTGCCTGGATGGTCGTGCATGAGCAGGATCTGCCCATGCATCCCCGCCTGCTGGGAAAACCGGGCGTCGGCAAAACCACTCTGGCCTATGCCGGCGGCCGCCGCATGGGGCGCGATGTGTACATTTTGCAGGCGACACTCGATACCCGCCCCGAAGACCTGCTGGTCACTCCCGTCATCGAAGGCGATGGACGCCTGCGCTACGTGGCGTCGCCGTTGGTCACCGCCATGATTCGTGGCGGCGTCGCCATCCTCGACGAAGGCAACCGGATGAGCGAAAAAAGCTGGGCCAGCCTCGCGCCTCTGCTCGACAACCGCCGCTATGTCGAATCGATCGTCGCCGGCATTAAGATCCGGGCGCATGCTCAATTCCGCCTGGTGGCCACGATGAACGACGACGCTTCCACGTTCGAGCTGCCCGAGTACATTCATTCGCGCCTGCAGCCGCAGATCTTCATCGATTTTCCCGAGCGCGACGAGGAGTTTCATATCCTGCGCGAAAATCTGCCGTTTGCCGAGGAGCGCATTCTCCATTACGTGACCGACTTCCTGCAAATGGCGCATGCCGCCGACGAGCGCTATACCGTGCGCGACGGCATCAACGTGGCGCGCTTCGCCATCAAGCTGAAAAGCCTGGCTACGAACAAGACGCACGAAGCGGAAGCGCTCGAAACCGCCATCGTCGAGGTGCTCGGAGAGGAGGGCTTGCGCTATGCCCGGAGAAATCGATCCGCCGATTCCTGACGCCGCCAGTCTCGGGCGCGGCCGCTTCCTGTACTTCCCGGTCGCCCCCGGCCGCCTCGAATTCGCCATAGAAGTGCGCCAGGCCATACTGCGCGAGAAGCCGCAGGTGATTGCGCTCGAATTGCCAGCCACGCTGCAGCCGGCCTGGATACGCGCCGTCGAGCGCCTGCCCCAGATCTCCGTGATTGTCTATCCCGCCGAAACGGATGGAGAGGACCAGGCGATCTACGTACCCATCGAGCCCGCCGACCCGTTTACCGAAGCGGTCCGCACCGGCCTTGAGATCGGAGCGGAAATTTTGTTTGCCGACCCGGATACCGGCACGCGGCCGCACCTCAAGGACAATTTCCCCGATCCCTACGCCATCCGGCACATCGGCCTCGACCGGTACGTTGAGGCCTACCGTGTCTATCCGCAGCCGCGGTCGGAGGAACTGGCGCGCCACGCCGGCGGAATCGCGTGGAAGCTGCAGGGCACCAATCCCGACGCGCGCGTGCTGGTGGTGGTGGCCCTCAATCTGCTCGATCCGGTGCTCGACGCGATGGAAGAGCCGCAGGCACAACCGATGGCCCCCACGCGGCGGGAACATATTCAGATCTTGAATCCGCATCCGGAATCTCTGGCCGAAATCACCGTGGAATATCCCGCGCTTCAATGGCGGTACGAGAACTTCCGCCAGCTCGGGACCGACACGCACCTGATCGACCGCCGTCACGCGCAACTGGCTGTACTGCGCGAGGCCGAGAAAGAATACGAAGTCCAAACGGGCGAACACATCGCGCACTGGCAAAGGCGCCTGCTGGCCCGCTACACGCGCAACCTGGCGCTGGCCTCCCAGGATCTCTCGGCCGGGATTTTCGACCTCACCACCGCAGCGCGTGCCATCGCCGACGACAACTATGCGTGGGAAGTGTGGGAGGCGGCGGGCCGCTACCCTCCGCAAAAAGACGCCTCGGACGTGCCTACCGCGCAAATCCGCGGGGAGGAGGTGTGGCTCCAAACGCGCCACCTGCGGCTACGACGGCGCCTGCCCAGCACCAAGCGGCGACTGCGCCCTTATGGACTCAAGCCGCGCAAGAAAGAGAAATTCCCGGGGGAGTGGGCCAGCCAGTTGCACGGCACCAGCATCTGTTCCTATCCGCCCGAGGATCTGGTGATTGAAGACTATGGGAGGTTTCTGAAGAAAAAGGGCAAGAGTATCCTCTCCGAGGAACGCGCCCGCGTCGAGCCCTTCACCACCTCCATCCTCGACGGCATCGACATGCGGGAGACCATCCGCCGCTGGCACGAGGGCCGCATTTATGTGCGCCAGTTTCAAAAGATACAGGGTGAGGTGGGATCGGTAATCGTAATCTTCGATGAAGACCGCGCCAACCGCTATTCCTACATGACCACCTGGCTGGGCGAGAACCAGAACGAATCCGACATGGCGTTCTATGCCACGTTTCCCTTTGACCACCTGGTTGGGCCGGGCATCGGCCGGGCCGAATACGGGGGGTTGCTCATGAGCCTGCCGCCGCGGCGTATGTATGACGTGTGGCAGGACGCCGATTATGAGTTCGCCGAGACCAAGCCGGAGCGACTGCTGCTGGCGGGTCTCGACTACTCGACCAGCCGCTACGTCGTGTACGTGGCCGCCAAGCCGCCGCGATCGATTTTCAAGACCATCGCCTCCCGCATGGGCCGGACCATCATTTACCTGCCGCTGGGCCAGTTGTCGCCCATCTCGCTCAAGAAGATCCGCCACGTTCACGTGCTGGATGGCTACGGCAAGCGCGAGATCGCCAAAGACTATCTGCGGTAGAGGCTCACCCGCATGCCGCCGGCGCCAGGCTGCGTACCTTGGCGGAAAGGGTAGTCCGCTTGAGACCAAGCATGTCGGCCGCCGCTTTCTTGTTGCCGCCGGTCTTTTCCAGCGCCTGTTCCAGAATGCTGCGCTCGATCCTCGCCAATGTCCTCTCGTAGTCCAGGCCGCTTTCGGGCAGGGTAACCACAGGCGGATTCGATTCCTCTCGATGAAACCGGGGCGGGGAAGCGAGCGGAAAATCGGAGGGGACCAACACCTTGCGGTCACCGCTCATGGCGATGGCCACTTCCACCGCATTCTCCAATTGGCGCACGTTGCCGGGCCAAGCGTAGCCTTGGAGCGAGTCCAGCGCTTCACGGGCGATGGTTTTCAAGGGCAGCCCTTCCAGGCCGCAGATTTTGGCTGCGAAGTGCTCCGACAGCAAGGCGATATCCTCGCGCCGCTGGCGCAGCGGCGGGAGGTGGAGAGGAACCACGTTGAGCCGGTAATACAGGTCTTCCCGAAAGCTTCCCTCTTCGATTTTCCGCGTCAGATCGCTATTAGTGGCCGCTACCACGCGGATGTCCACGCGAATCGTTTCCGAGCTTCCCAGCCGTTCGAGCTCCCTCTCTTGCAAGACCCGCAGGAGTTTCGCCTGCAGGTCGGCCGGCATTTCCCCGATCTCGTCCAGGAACAGTGTTCCTCCATGTGCCTGTTCGAACCGGCCGGCACGGTTTTGTACGGCTCCCGTGAAGGCGCCGCGTACGTGTCCGAACAGCTCGGCCTCGAGCAAGGTCTCCGGCAAGGCGCTACAATTGAGCGCCACCCACGGACCGCGGCTGCGGGGGCCGGCTAGATGCAGCGCCCGGGCCGCAACTTCTTTGCCGGTCCCGGTCTCTCCCGTGATCAACACGGTAGATCGCCGGTTGCCGACCATGCGAATCACGTGGTAAACCCTTCGCATCGGCGGGCTGTTGCCGATGAGCAGCGAGGCCCACTCCTCAGGCCCTGCGGGCGGCGATCCCGAGTTGGCGGGTGTTCTGGCTCCGAGTGCCTGTTCGAGAAACGCCGATGGGTCCTCATTGCCACCCAAAACCTGGTAGGCCCCTTCCTGCGCCCAGCGGACGGCTTCGGAGAGCGCGGCTTCGGGGTGACGGATCAATACGCGCGACTCAGGGGCTAATCTTCGGATGTGCTCCAATAATTCCGCCGGTGTCCACGGCGGCAGGGGAAAATCGAGCACGATGGCGTCGAACCACTGAGATTGCAATTCATTGAGAGCGGCGGACGGCGTTCGGTAGGCGGTCGGCCAGCGATTCGTCACTGCACTTAGCCCGGCCGAACCCGCGGCATTGATCCAAAGCAACCGTTGCGCTTCCATTACTGTCCAAACAGCCATCGGCCGGCTGCCGCGAAACTTTAGCAGGAATCTCCCGATTTGCCCTCGCGAATGACTAAAGACCGCGCCTCCGTTTGCCGATAAGTCTTACAGCTAGAGTTGGGCAATTATGAGAGTCAACGATCGCAATACGATGGGACCGGCGGCGTCCGAGACCGGGCGTTTGCAGGATACACAAAAACCCGATCGGGCGGGTACAAGCCGTACGGGAGCAGCAGACTCCGGTGGCGACCGAGTCGAGTTCTCCTCCAGCCTGGGCCAACTGGCGCAGGCCATTGCCACGGACAGCGCGACGCGCGCCGGCCGCGTGCAGGCCCTCGCGGCAAGTTATCAAGCGGGACAATATCGTCCCGATTCCCAGGCCACCAGCCGAGGCATGATCGCCGAGGCCATCGCCGCGGGCCATGAGTAGCCACGCCATCACGGTTGTCGAGCAACTGGCAGATGCCCGGGAGAAGCTGGACCGGGCGTGCGAGCTGCTCCTGGCACCGTCGCCCGAAGCGCTCGATCGATGTGCGCCCTTATTAGAGGCGGCTATTCACCGCCTTGCTGCGTGCCGGTCTATTATCGCGGCGCCTCCGCGGACCGACCCGGGCGCGCCAGAGGAAGGGCGCCGGCTGCGCATGGCCGTGCGGAAAACGCGCCGCCTTCTCGAGTCTGCAGCGGCGTATCACCACAACTGGCTGCGGAGAGCGGGAACCATGAGCGCCGGATACGACAACCGCGGAGAACCTGCCGCGATTCCGCATGGCCGTAGACTGATCCTCCGGGGGTAGTTCATGTCCAGCATTCTTTCCACTCTTTTTACCGCCGCCAATACACTGGATGCCTACACGAAGGTATTGGATGTAACCCAGAACAATGTGGCGAACGCGTCCACCCCGGGTTTCGCGAAGCAGAGCCTTCCGCTCGAAGCTACCCAGATGGATTTGGAAGGCGGAACCAGCGGCGGGGTGACGACCGGACAGATGCAAAGTTCCCGCAATGAATTCGCCGAGCAGGCCGTCCGCACCCAACAAACCACTTTGGGCTTCCAGCAGCAGGCCGTTACCAACCTCACCTCGCTGCAAACGGTGTTCGACATTTCCGGCAACAGCGGGATTGACAAAGCGTTGAACGATTTCTATCAGAGCGCCTCCGCCTGGGGACAAACGCCTACTGATGCCACGGCGCGGCAATCCGTGATCAACAGCGCTACCGAAGTCGCGCAGAGTTTCCAGGATGCTGCCAGCTCCATCCAGAAACTGGCGCAACAAACGGATTCCCAGTCCCAAAGCACGGTCAACCAGGTTAACCAGATCGTCGGCGAAATCCAGACCTACAACCAAACGGCGATGAACACGGGCACGTCCAACCAGGACCCCGGCGTCGACGCGCAAGTGCACGCTGCGCTCGAGAGTCTCTCCCAACTCGTCAATTTCACTGCCACCACACAGCCTGACGGCACCACCACCATCCTGCTGAACGGGACTACGCCGTTACTGGTCGCGGATCAGCAATCCATGCTGGAAGCATCGACCACCGGGGGGGGCGCTAACGCCACCATTCCGAATGCTCCCGGCTCGGAACAACTGCTGGTCGATGGCGTCGATGTCACATCCCAATCCACCGGGGGCCAACTGGGCGCCATACTGGACTTCCGCAATCGGGTCTTAGCTTCCTATATTGGCGATTCCACGCAAGCCGGCGATCTCAATACCATGGCCCAGCAGTTCGCCGACCGCGTGAATCAACTGCTCACGTCCGGAAACAGCTCCGACGGGCCTCCGCCAGTGCCTGGTGTGCCGCTATTCACTTACGACACCACCAATCCCACCAACGTAGCTGCCAGCTTGGCCGTGGATCCATCGGTAACACCGGGTCAGTTGGCGGCGATCAGTCCGGGACCGCCGGAGGTAGCCAATGGCGTGCCGCTCGCGTTGTCGCAGCTGGCCAATCCGACTGATCCCGCCGACGAGATCAACGGGTTTAGCTTTAGCCAGTATTACGGGAACCTGGCGGCCAACGTGGGCACTCAGCTGCAGGATGCCCAGGACAACGTCAATGTCGACCAGTCGCTACTTTCCCAGGCGCAGAATCAGCGGCAGCAGTTATCCGGTGTCGATCTCAACGAGCAAGCCATGATGTTGGTGGAGTTTCAAAGAGCCTATCAGGCGAATGCGCAATTCATTACAGTCCTCGATCAGTTGACGCTGGACACCATCAATATCCTCGGTACCGTATCATGATCACGAATCTCAGCCCTGAATCTCAGAGTTTTTTGGCCAATATCGATCGCGTTCAGCAGACTGTTTCGCAGGCCAACCAGCAGGTCTCGTCCGGCTTGAAAGTGAATGCCCCTTCCGACGAACCCGATGTGATCAGTCAATTGCTGCAACTGCGCTCGGACCTGCAGAAAAACAACCAGATCACAACCAACCTCGGAACTGCGCAGACCGATGCGAATGTGGCGGAGAGTACTCTGGACTCGGCCACCCAGCTCATCGACCAAGCCATTTCCCTTGCCGCGCAAGGAGCCACCGGGACCATGAATGCCAGCGACCGCCAGAATATCGCCGGCGAAGTCGAAGCCGTGGAAGAGCAAATGCTCGCCAACAGCCAGACACAATCCGGAGGCCGCTATGTATTTAGCGGCGATTCCGATACCCAACCCACCTACCAGCTCGATCTCGCCAACACCAATGTCCCTCCGAATGGAACGCTGAACGGGACTGGTTATGGTGTCGACCAACTCATCACACCGTCCAACACTCGTTTGGTGGAGGATCCGGCGGGAGGCACGTTCGCGGTGTCGATGACGGCGCAGCAGATCTTCGATGATCGCAACCCGGACGGTACGCCGGCTGCCGACAACGTCTTCCAAGCTATTGATAATCTGCGGACGGCGCTGGTGAACAACAATCAGAACGGAATCACGGCCGCGGCTGCCTCGTTGCGTACGGCTTCCGATCACCTGAATCAATGCCTTGCGTTCTACGGCACCGTGCAGGACCGCATTCAGGCCGCCAGCAGCTTCGCCGCCAACTACAACATCCAACTGCAAACCCAGATCAGCCAGGTCGAGGACGCAGATGTGACCGCAGCGGCACTCGAGCTATCCCAAGGAACCACCCACATTCAAGCCGCGTTTCAAATGGAGGCCAATATTCCGCGGACCACACTGTTTGATTTCTTGAGCCGCTAGGCGGCTGCTGAAAAACCCCAAACCTCCGCTCCCTACGGTCGCGGTAGCTGCCTGTAAACTCGATGCCGCGTTTTCCGCGCGCGCTAGCAAGCGGGTCTTGGACTCTTTCAGCCCGCCAGGCGCCGGCGGCTATCGCCAGCCGGAACCGTCAGTCCCCTTTTTTGAGGTCCCGCTCGACCCGGCGAATGTAATCCACCGTCTCGGCGTAGGGCGGCACTCCCCGGTACTTCTCCACGGCCGCGGAACCGGCATTATAAGCCGCCAGCGCGTGGCGCAAGCCGCCATTGTACTTTTCGAGAAGCTCCCGCAAGTACCGGGCGCCGGCGTCGACGTTGGACGCGGGGTCGTGCGGGTCCGCCCCTAACGTCTCGGCGGTTGCCGGCATCAACTGCATCAACCCGATCGCTCCCCTGGGAGAAAGCGCTTGCGGGTCGAAGCCCGATTCCACCTTCATCACGCTGCGCACCAGCGCTGGCGGCAACCCGTATTTCTCCGCCGCGCGATCGGCCAGTCGTTCCGGAGAGAGGGCCGGCGGCGCATCCGGCCGGGAAGGAATGGAAACAGCCGCAGGGATGGCCTCATCCACTTCGAAACCGCGAACCTGCGCCGCATCCAGTTCGATGCTGCCGCTGCCATTGAAAAGACGGATCTTAGCCCCCTCCGCTTCGTGGTGGTCGATATGCAGCAGGGCCCCGTTCTCCAAAACCGCATATTCGCCGGCGAATGCCATACCAGCGGTCCATAACAAAAGGGAGAGCAGCGAACGCATTCAAGACCTGTACTATATTGTGACGGATTCCATACGCTCACCGTGTAGTGCGGTTCGCAAGAAAGTACTGAGAGGTCGAGGGCTTCTGGCTCCGGGCAGCCAATTCCGATCTGATATTCTTGGAGATAGCCGCTAGGTATGCCCTTTCATATTCATCCGATCCGGGAATTCCTGGTCCGTCCGGCTCTCCCTCCCGCCTTGTCCCGCCTGAATGAACTGGCTTACAACATCCTGTGGAGTTGGGAGCCGATTATCCGTGCGCTGTTTCGCCGGCTGGATCCTCTGCTTTGGCGGGACTGCGGGTATAACCCCGTCCTGATGCTCGGCCGCGTCTCCCAATCCACACTTCGCAAAGCCGCTGCCGACCCCCGCTATCTGGCTCTTTATAAACAGGCGTGCGACACCTACGACACGCGCGTCCGCCGCGCCGCGCCGCCCAGCGACGGAAAGCTGATTGCCTACTTTTCCGCCGAATACGGGCTCACCGAATGCCTGCCTGTGTATTCGGGCGGCTTGGGTGTTTTGTCCGGCGACCATTTGAAATCCTCGAGCGACCAGGACTATCCTCTGATCGCCCTCGGGCTGCTCTATCAACAAGGCTACTTCCGCCAGTTCCTGAATCCCGACGGTTGGCAGCAGGAGCGTTATCCGGTAAACGATTTCTATACGCTACCGATCACGCCGGTGACCGATGCCGCGGGCCAGGATCTGAAAGTAACCGTCAAGCTGCCCACCGGCAACATATTCATCCAGGTCTGGAAATTGGAAGTCGGCCGGATCACGCTGTACCTTCTCGACACCAACCTCCCCGAAAACGTGCTGCCGCAAGACCGCGACATTACCGATTCACTCTACGGCGGCGACACCGATACGCGTATCCGCCAGGAGATCGTACTGGGAATCGGCGGGATGCGAGCGCTGAAGGCGATGGGGCTGAGCCCTACTGTTTTCCATATGAACGAGGGCCACTCGGCGTTTCTGGCGCTCGAACAGATCCGCCGCTACCGGCACGAACAGGGACTCACCTTCGAAGAGGCGTGGGAAGCCGCGCGCACCAGCAACGTCTTTACCACTCACACGCCCGTTCCGGCGGGCATCGACCTGTTCGATGCCGGCCTGATGTACCACTATTTTTCGGAGTACTGCGGCGAGATCGGCATCGACTTTCAGCAGCTCATGGCCCTTGGACGCCGCAATCCGCACGATCGTGAAGAGCGCTTCTCGATGGCCGTGCTGGCGTTGAACACTTCGGCTTATCGCAACGCGGTGAGCCGGCTGCACCGCCAGGTTTCGCAGGAAATGTTCCACGACCTGTGGCCGCAGTTGCCGGTTTGGGAGGTTCCCATCACCTCAGTCACTAACGGCGTGCATTTGCCCAGCTGGCTGAACGGCGATCTGGCGACGCTCTACGATCAATACCTGGAGCCGGACTGGCGGGAGCGCATGAACGACGCGAGCATCTGGCAGCAGGTCGCCGATATTCCCGATGAAGAACTGGTGGAAGTGCATCGCCGGCGCAAGCGGCGGCTGGTAAGCTTCGTGCGCGCGCGCGCCAACGCTTCCGCCATGCGGCGCCACGCTTCCACAGCCGAGGTGCGGCGCGCCGGAGAAGTGCTCGATCCCAACGCCTTCACCATTGGGTTTGCGCGCCGCTTCGCCACCTACAAGCGCGCCACGCTGCTGTTCCGCGATGTGGAACGCCTCAAACGGATCCTTCTCGATAAAGACATGCCGGTGCAGGTAGTGATCGCCGGAAAAGCGCATCCCAAGGACCAGCCGGGAAAGACCTACATCCGCGAAATCGTGCAGCTCTCGCGCGATCCCGATCTGTGGAAGCACCTGGTCTTTTTGGAAGACTACGACATGAAGGTGGCGCGCGAGTTGGTGCAAGCCGTCGATCTCTGGCTGAATACGCCACGCCGCGGAGAAGAGGCCTGCGGCACCAGCGGCATGAAGGCCGCCATCAACGGTGTTCTCAATCTGAGCATTCTCGATGGCTGGTTCGACGAGGCCTACGAACATTTGGGTGGCTGGGCCATCGGCGAGCGCGAAGCCTATTCCGAGGATCAGGATGCGCTGCACGCCAGCGCCATTTACTATCTGCTCGAGAACGAAATCGTTCCCATGTTTTACGAGCGCAAGGAGCAGATGCCACGGGAATGGATCCGGCGCGTGAAGCAGTCGCTCATGTACATCAACCCCAACTTCGACTGCCGGCGCATGGTGCGCGAATACATGACGCAGTTATATGAGCCGGCGCATTCCCGGCACGTTCGTTTGCTCAAAGGCGAGTTCCGTGAGATTCACGACATGAACCACTGGAACAGCCGCGTCCGGGAAGCCTGGGATCGGGTTCGTTTTGTCGAATCGGGGCCCGTCCCGGCGGTTACGGTGACCAGTGGAAGGGCCTTGCCGGTGCGTGCGGCCATCGAGTTGGCCGGGCTGACCCCGGCCGATGTGCGTGTGGAAGTCGTTGTGGGCAGAGTAGATAGCGAGGGCAACCTGGAGGAGACGGAGGTGATGGTGCTGCCCGCTGTGGAGCAGCAGGGTTCGGTGGCCATCTTCGGAAAGGATGTCGTCCCGGAACGTACGGGACGCCTGGGTTATGCCCTGCGCATTAGCCCGGACCATTTCGAGGACCCCCTCACTCGACCTTGCGCCAGTCTGCTTAAGTGGAGTGCTTCGGTATAAAAGCACAAATTGGACGTGCAATACACCATCAACATGTGGTACACATAGATTTGTAGTAGTAGGGCGGTTCTCGCTCATCCCTTCGGTAACTCCTCGATACCCGGCAGCTGTCGCCCCTGTGCCACTCGCGCTCCGGCAGGGGAATCGGAAGCTACCAAAAGCCCAGGGACGCCTTATCTGATTGTCGGCATTATAAAAGTTACTTTCGCCCCGCAAGATACGGAGCAACCTTTCCCATGGACAGCGACCGCAAGTACCGGCAACAGGGGTACATGGATTCCGACCGCGATGCCAAGGGCTATCGCGAGGACCGTCCCAAGCCGCAAGGCCCCAAACCTCCCATTGATATCACCGGACCTCGCCTGCCACGGCTGGTGCAGCACGTAGCCGCATCCCGCTGCTTCAACTGCGCCACAGCCCTTCCTCCGGGCACCGAATTCAGTGGCACGTGTCCCAAATGCAATGCCGAGTTACATTGCTGTAAACAGTGTTCCCATTTCGAGCCGTCCACGCGGTTTCAATGCCTCAAACCGATCCCGGTACGCATTGCACTGAAGGATAAAGCCAACGAATGCGCCCTGTTTAACCCGCGGGTCACGGTGGCGCGGGAAGGTACGGCCAACAACGGCCCGGCCGTCACGCCTCCCGCCAATCCCGGTCCTCCGACGCCGCGCAATCCGGAAGATGCGCGCAACGCGTTCGACAAGCTGTTCAAGAAGCTCTAGCTCGCTCTCAAAAGCCCACCAAGCCTCCGCTCCCTGTGGTCGCGGCTCGGTCACTGCCTGCGAACTCGATGCCGCGTTTCCGAGCCGCGCGCGCAGCAAGCGGTTCTTGGGCCTTTTCAGCAGCCTGGTGGCTCACTCCAAACCCTGTGTGGGGAATCGCCTCATGGGCCATTTCTGCCCAGAGGGCCGTGGCGCCTATTTCGGGCGGGGTGCCGGGTGAGTGTAGTTATATAGCGCCCAGAGAAGCATGCCGAAAAGCAAGCCTGCGATGAGCAGGGCGGGGATATCGAAGGTTAACATAGCGCCCTCCATCAGAATTATAGCTCCGAAATTCATTGAAAAACAGCCCGATAAGTCAGCGTTTTGGAAAGACCCCGGCCGCCGCCGCTGGGTACTAATACTCTGGCCGGAACCCCTGGGACTTTGCTTCTGATTCGACCCATTCCATTATGGAGTCACGGCCCGAGGTTCTGAGTCAGGTTCCCAGTATCAGGCAGGGTCGAAAAGATCAGGAGGATGACTAGTATGTGGAATAAACGACCCGAAGAAGAGCTCCCAAAGTCTTTCAACCCGCCCACTGCAGCGGGAACCCCGACGCGCGTAACGCCGAGCCCCATTGAAGCTAAAAAGGAGAATACACCGATGACAAATACCCAAACGGGGAACGAGCCCGCACGTGGCTCGGCTGTAATTGGCAAGGCCGTCAAGATTGTCGGCGAGATCTATAGCAACGAAGATCTGCTGATCGAGGGCTTTGTGGAAGGAACCGTGGAAGCGTTGGCCCAGAAGCTGACGGTTGGAACGAATGGTACGCTGCACGCCAGCGTGCAGGTCCGCGAACTGGAAGTGATGGGAAATGTCCAGGGCAATGTGGAAGCCTCCGATCGCGTCGAGATTCGCAAGGATGCGAGATTGGTGGGAGACATCAAAGCGGCTCGCATCATCATCGAGGATGGCGCTTATTTCAAGGGCAGCATCGATATCGTGAAGCACGAAGCGGCCGCGACGCCGCAACCCGCCCGCATCCAGAGTGCCCCGAAGACTGCGACGGCCGTGACCGAAGCCGCGTTCGATATGCTGGTGGCCAGCTCTCGGTAACTCTATCGCTAAGGAAAAAACTTCCATCCCACAAACCGGCGCTCCACCCACAAGGTGGACGCCGGTTCGTATTTTGGGCCTGCCATTCTTTCCGCGCTAACGACGCGGTATCTCGTACCGCTTGATTTTTTCGTATAGCGTGGAACGGTCGATTCCCAGCACCGATGCGGCTTCTTTAATGTTGCCGTGAGTGTATTGAATGGTCGCCGCAACCAGAAGCTTTTCCATTTCGCAAAGCTTCATGCCCGGGGCAATGGTGCCCGCGCCAGGCCCGAAGCTCCGGGCCAACTGCTCTCGGAGCGCCGCGTTCTCCCGCCGCAGAGTCTGGATCTCGATCATCCGGCTCACCCGGGCGGAAATGTCATCGGAACTGCACGGCTTGACGGCAACTTCCAGCGCGTCCGGTGTCGTACCTCCGATTGAGGGTTGGTGAGAACTGGGCGCGGCCAAGACCAGCAGGGAGCACTGCGGCCGCAGGCGCTGGATTTCGGTCAGGGTTTCGAAGCCGTCTCCGTGGGCGAGGTCCAAAACGGAAACAGCGTAATCCTGTTGGCGCATGAGTTCCACACCTTCACGCACACAACAAGCTGTATCGACTGCATAGCCGCCCGCGACGAGGCTGGCCGCGAGAGGCTCGCGTAAGTCCGCATCTCCCGCCACAAGAATCCGCCAGCGCGGCATAAGTCTTTTTCAGACCTTAAGCTATTATACGCCTGGAAAAGCTACGTTCAATAGGCCCTTTGGGCAAGCCCGCTAAATTCTTGCCGGCGCCGGCCGAAGAGTCTCGTTGTATGAGCAATCGCAGACTACTACTGCTTACCATTCTGGGCGCGGCGTCTTCGGGCGCTTTCGCGCAAGTGATTCTTCCTGAAGGCACTCGCGTGCGAGTTCGGCTGGAGCAGGCGCTCTCCTCGGCCACCGCGGAGGAGGGCAATCGGTCAACATGAGCGTAGCCGACGACGTCAAGATTGGCGACACCATCGTGGTCCCGCAGGGTTCCACCTGCGCGGGAACGGTGACTCAAGCGGTCGCCAAGCGCCGCTTAGGCCGGAGCGGTAAGCTGGACTTTGCGATCGAGCGGGTGGTAGCGGTCGATGGTTCCTCAATTCCCCTGCGCTATAGCCCCACGAAGAAAGAGGGAGGCAGCCACACCGTGGCCACGGGAGCGTTGACCGCCGGTGCTGCGGTGCTGTTCTGGCCGGCCGCCCCCGTGTTCCTGCTGATCAGAGGCAAAGATGTCAGCGTAAACAGAGGCGTTGAGTTTGAGGTGTTCCCGGACCAACGGTTCACACTTTCCCCCAAAGCGGTCACCATTGCACCGGCTGGCGCAACCACCGTGTTTCCGGCCCAGCCCGTGACCACGCCGGGGCCAGTGGCGTCTGCGCGGGGTAGCGCTCCCGGAGCTGCTGCGGCCGTGAGCATCCGCCCAACCCCGATGGGGCCGACATCGAACTCGATGGCGCGTTTGTGGGCAGCACTCCCGCCACGCTACAGATCGCGCCCGGGCCTCACGATATTACGGTAAAGAAAGGCTCTGCGACGTGGAAGTGCACGGTGCAGGTGCAACCGGGCAGCACGATCAGCCTGGACGCCTCGCTAGCCGCGAGCACCCCGAACAAGGCCGCCCGGCAAGCGCGGTAGGCCGACCGCCGCGGCGTCCGAGTAGCGTTTAGGCAGCCCGGAAGGGGGCATGGGAGTAGCTGGAGCTCAGCAGGACTCGGCACAGGCCAGCATCGTAGAGTACGGATTCCAGCTCGACCGCGCGGCCGTCCTCCGCTTTCCAACCACCGCGGGTCTTTCTCAGCTCGACGGCGTCATCCGCGTCGCGGAGAGCAACTCGCATACGGTCGTGGGCGGCAGCCATCACAATAGCTTCCCGCGTTTCACCGTTGGGAAAACCAATGATCACGTACATCGCGTTCCACCTCTAAAGGAATAATAGGTCTGAAAATATGGTTATTTCCAGGCTGCCTTTGGTTATGGGACTTTAGGACCAGTGGGACAGGCCATCGGTTTTCGTGGCCTGTTTGCTCGGGGGCTAAGGCGAGAAACGGCAAGAGACGACCGTCGGTCCTACCCGAATTCGCGACGCGATGGGTAGTCGACGATGATGGCCCGGCCGTCGGTGAGGGCTTTGACGGAATGGCGGGCGCCACCCGGTACGATCGCAACGAGCCCCGGCCTGGCGATCTGCGCCACTCCCTCGATGGTAAGTTCGAGCTCGCCTTCGATCACCTTGTAGACTTCTTCTTGCGTGTGGAAGTGTTCGTGAATGGAGAGCCGCGCGTAAAATCGTAGTGCGCGAACGTCACGTTCGCCGAATGAAAGTAGCGACCGCGCCAGCCCGGCAAACGCTCGATGACGCGCAGGGCATTCGTGTCAACCAGAGGCATGCCTATTTCGTCCCTGGCGGTACGACCTTCACCTTGTAGAGTTTGAGGTCGCCATCGTAGACGGTGGCTTGGATGTGGTCGCCCTTCTTCAGTTGCTTCAGGACGGTGGGATCGTCGACGTCGTACTTCATCGTCATCGCGTCCATCCAGCCTTCGATTTTTTCGTTGGCGACCATCAGATTGTTGGTGCCGGCGTCTACTGAGGTCACCGTGCCCTTGAAGACGTAGCTCTTCTTGCCCTTCGGCTGGGCGGTAAGGAATGTGGCGGCCAATATCAGGATGGCCGTTAAGGAAACAAATTTGGCGATGGTATTGCGCAACGCGGAACCCTCCTTCTTCGCTAATTATAGGGGATTCTTCTGCGGGTCAAGCTTGGCAGGCCACGAAATACGATGGCCTGCCCTACTTACTCCGACATAATAAGCCCGGTGCGTTCAGTGGGCGTTACTCTGCGAAATGGCCCGCAGGATTGCTCGCCGTACCCACCAAGCGGCATAGGTCGAAAATGCGTAGCCGCGCCAGTTACAGCGCAGACCTCGCGCAGGTACACTCTTACAGGATCGTCAATGGCTGGGTCAGGGTGGTCAAGCTCTTGGGCAATATCCTCGTCGAATCTGATTTTCGGTTCGTCGCGTATAGCTGCGTTCGCGAGCTCTACCAGAAGATCGGCGAACTCGCTTTCGCTCTCGAAATCTTCGAGCAGAAGCTGCTCGAGGTCGGCGTAGGGGACGTAACCCCGTCGTTTGGAATTTTCCAAGAGCCGCTTTAGACGGCCGTTCGGGTCAGCGCCTGGCACTTTACTCCGACATGATCGGCTCGGCGCGTTCATTGGGCGCCGGTTGGACTTGCGGGTTGCGGGCCAGCAGGCGCGCACAGGTATTCCAGCGCAATAGCGCATCGTCGTTGGCGGGCGGGCGGATGGCCTCGGCCTTCTCGTACCAGAGCATGGCTTCGTGAAGCCATTCGTAGATGATGGGGCCGCTGCCGTGGCGCGCCTGCTGCAAGAGCGCTTTGGCGCGCCGCTCGGCGATGATGCCGGAATAGTAGGCTCGATCGTATTCGTCGCGCAGGCGCGGGATCAGATCCTTGGCCTCCTGCACCGGATGGCCGTGTTCGAACTGGTCGGTAAGCGCCAGGATCAGGGTGATCAAGGCGGATTCGTTGTCGGGATCGATGCGCAACACGTCCTGACAGATGCTTTCGCTTTGCCACGGCTCATGAAGCAACCGGTAACGCTCGGCTTTGGCGAGCGCGCCGGGGATGGCGTCCTTGTGTAGCGATTTCAGTTCCATGCCGGCCTCCTGGACCGCTCCCTTTGGTCGCGGCTCGGCAACAAGAAAACGATGCTAGCTGCCGAATATCTTCATCACCAATTTTCGCAGCGGATCGTAGTATTCGTCCACCACGCGCTCTTTGAGGGGGATGATGGCGTTTTCCGTGATGACGATTTCTTCGGGACAAACCTTGCGGCAACACGTGGTGATATTGCAGTAGCCGACGTTGTGCTTGTCTTTCAAATCCAGGGTGCGGCTATCGGTATCGAGCGGATGCATTTCGAGCGCGGCGGTGTGCACGAAGAAGCGCGGGCCGGCGAATTCGTCGAATTTCCGGTGCTCGCGCAGCACATGGCAGACATCCTGGCACAGGAAGCATTCGATACACTTGCGAAATTCCTGGATGCGGTTGACGTCGTTCTGGTCCATCTTCCAGGTGCCGTCCGCGAAATCCGGCTTGCGCGGCGCAAACTTCTTGATCGACTTCTTCACGCGGAAATTCCAGGAGACGTCGGTTGCCAAGTCCTTAATTAATGGGAAAGTGCGCATCGGCTCCACGGTTACCGGCTTATCGAGCGGCAGGGTGTTGAGCCGCGTCATGCACATCAGCTTGGGATTGCCATTGATCTCGGCCGAACACGACCCGCACTTGCCGGCCTTGCAATTCCAGCGCACCGCCATATCGTTGGCTTGCTCGGCTTGGACCTTGAGAACGGCGTCGAGGACCACCATACCCTCGGAAACCTCGGTGGCGTAGTCCTGGAATTTGCCGCCCTTTTCATTGCCCCGCCAGATTCGGAAAGTTGCGCTCGCCACCTATTTCATCTCCTCGATTACTTGCTTCAGTTCCGCGGGCATTTCCGCAATCGCTTCGCGCGCGATCTGCATTTCACCGCCGGCGCCCTGCCGGATCACGATATTGAAATGGCCGTATTGGGGGTCTTTTTCGGGATAGTCCTCGCGGAAATGGCCGCCGCGGCTTTCTTTCCGCTCGAGGGCCGCCAGGGTGACGGCTTCTGAGACGGTGAGTAGATTGGGCAGGTCCATGGCCGTGTGCCAGCCATTGTTGAACTCGCGATTTCCCGTGATGCCGGTGCGGGCAGCCCGCTCGCGCAGAAGAGCGAGTTTCTCCAGAGCCTCTTCCATCTCTTCTTTGTGGCGCACGATTCCCACCAGGTTCTGCATCATATTCTGGAGGTCGTACTGAATCTGGTAGGGGCCTTCAAAGTTCAGCTTCTGGCCGCGCTCGAAGGGTAGCAGCGACTCGCGCGCGGCGCGATCGATTTGTTGCGCATCCACGCTTGCCTCACCGTGCTCTTTGGCGAAGCAGGCGGCGTAATGGCCGGCCCTCTTCCCGAATACGAGCAGGTCGGAGAGCGAGTTGCCGCCCAGGCGGTTGGCCCCGTGCAGTCCCGCCGCGCACTCGCCGGCGGCAAACAGGCCTGGAATGGTGGACATTTGCGTGTCCGGGTCTACCTTGATGCCACCCATCATGTAATGCGTGGTGGGGCCGATCTCCATGGGCTCTTTGGTGATGTCGATATCTGCCAGTTGTTTGAACTGGTGATACATGCTGGGCAGCTTGCGTTTGATGTGCTCCGCCGAATTCGGCAGCTTTTCCTTAATCCAGGAGATATCGAGATAGACGCCGCCGTGCGGGCTGCCGCGGCCGGCCTTGATTTCGCGGACGATGCAGCGCGCCACGTGGTCGCGGGTGAGCAGTTCGGGAGGCCGCCGGGCGTCCCGATCGCCTTGGGTGTAGCGCCAGCCCTCTTCGGGATTGTCGGCCGTCTGAGTGCGGTAGTTCTCGGGGATATCGTCGAACATGAAGCGGCGGCCGTCTTTGTTTCGCAGAACGCCGCCTTCTCCACGCACGCCTTCGGTGACCAGCAGGCCTTGCACGCTGGGCGGCCAGACCATCCCGGTGGGATGGAACTGGACGAACTCCATGTCCTTGAGGTCCGCTCCGGCGTGATAAGCGAGGGCCAGGCCATCTCCGGTGTACTCCCAGCTGTTGCTGGTGATGCGATAGGCGCGGCCGATGCCGCCGGTGGCAAGCACGACGGACTTTGCGGGGAATAACAAAAAGTGCCCGCGCTCGCGGTCATATCCGAAGGCGCCTGCGACGCGGCCGCCATCGAGCAGCAACGTCAGGACCGTGCACTCCATGTGGACTTCCATGCCCTGGTGGATGCCGTGGTCCTGCAGCGTGCGGATCATTTCCAGGCCGGTGCGGTCGCCCACGTGCGCGAGGCGAGGGTACCGGTGGCCGCCGAAGTTGCGCTGCAAAATGCGTCCGTCTTTGGTGCGGTCGAAAACGGCGCCCCACTTTTCCAACTCGCGGACACGATCGGGAGCTTCCTTGGCGTGCAGTTCCGCCATGCGCCAACTATTCAGATATTGGCCGCCGCGCATGGTGTCGGCGAAGTGGACCTTCCAGCTATCGCGCTCGTCCACGTTGGCGAGCGCCGCCGCCACGCCGCCTTCGGCCATGACGGTGTGCGCCTTGCCGAGAAGCGATTTCGTAATGACGCCAACGCGCGCGCCATCGGCGGAAGCTTCAATGGCGGCGCGCAAACCTGAACCACCCGCGCCGATTACCAGCACGTCGTAGGGGTGCGTCCGGTATTCGGGCATCAAAAAATTCTCCAGTCACGAATCGCGCCGATGGCGCAGAGGCGGATGTAGATGTCTGAGAATGCCACCGAAAACAGGCTGCACCAGGCCCAGAGTTGGTGGCGGCTATTCAGGCAGCTCACGCATTGATAACTCTTAGCGCGGAACGGCGAAAGCAGTTCGAAACGGCCCCCAACCAGGTGACGGAGCGAGTGGCAGCCGAGCGCATAGCTTCCGAGGAGGAAGACATTGGCGGCCAGGATCAGCGTGCCCAGGCCGATTCCGAACGATACCTGACCGGCTGCATCGGTGAACCACAGCGCTTTCCATACGTCATGCGCGAGGAAGACCAGGAAGATGAGCGCAATGTACATGAAGTAGCGATGGACGTTTTGGAGGATCAAGGGGAAGTGGCGTTCGCCGAGATAGGACTTGCGCGGCTCGCCCACGGTGCAGGAGGGCGGGTCGCCCCAAAACGCTTTGTAATAGGCGCCGCGGTAGTAATAACAGGTGAAGCGAAACAGACCCGGAAACGGAAGGATGAGCAATGCGGGCGACCAGGGTAACCAGGCCGGCCACCACGCGGGCATGGGCCCGAGCAGGGCGTGCGGCGAATCGCCGAAAATTTCCGGGGAATAGAACGGCGAAAGGTAGGGGCCGTAGGTGTAATTCTTGCCTTGGAAAGCGGCCCAGGTGACGTAGACTACGAAGGCAGAGAAGCCCAAGAAAACCAGCAGCGGCGTTTGCCACCATCGATCGCGTCGCAGGGTCTGGCCAAAACGGCGCCTTTCCCAGGACACTTCGGCGAAGGCCATAGCGAAACTTCCTCCATGCCCGGCAGAACGGTCGGGTCCCTCATGATATCGAGTCGCTGGCGGGTATTTCAACCTTCCACCAATCCACTTGGCTTCGTGGAGCCGTATAGTAACCAGAACCTTGGAGGGTTCAAAAATGTCAACAGCTACACCGGGACCAAACGATGCGGCGTGTGCGGTGCGTACGCTCGAAGCGGAATTCCAACGGCTCGCCAACGCCAACGACGCCGCCGGGCTAGCCGAGGCGTTCTATACCGAGGATGCCCAATTGCTGCCGCCCAACGCGCCGCAAGTAAATGGTAAGGCCGCCATACGCGATTTTTGGAAAGCGTTTTTGGCGCAAGGCGTATCGGATGTCGTACTGGAAACGGGCAATGTCATTTCTTCGGGGGACCTCGCCTACGGTGTCGGCAAGTATGGATATACGGCTTCGGGCGTCCGGCAAAACGGCAAGTACGTCGTGGTATACCGGCGGCAGGCGAACGGCTCTTATCGCGCGGTGGCGGATTCGTTCAACAGCAACGCGTAAGCCTATCCCGCGCCAGGCGGCTTGGGCGCAATCAGTGCGACCTTGACCGCCTTTCCGCCCGGCTGCACCTTCATCACCTTGCAGATGAGTTCCAGGCGCTCGGCGGGCGCAATCACACGCGTGAGATTGCGTTCGGCATCGATGCCGGTCAACACCGCGACGCTCCACGAAGGCACATAGATTTCCATCAGGCGCATGGTCTCGAGGCCGTTGTGGAGCAGCACCACGAGTTCCTCGTCGTCCTTCAAAGCCTTCTGCATGGCTTGAATCTGTCCGAGGACCACCGCGCAAACGTTATCCCCCGAACCCGCCGCGGTACGTGAGCTTTTGACGGACTCGGAGACCTGGGCGGCGTCGGCGGGGCGTAGCGAATCGAGCACGTCCTTCACCGGGGCTTTCAGCGCCTGCTGGACGACCTGCTTGGTAATGTCACCGAGAGCCATCTGGCGTCATCCTAGCACGGCGGAACTTCGGGCGCTGTCGTGGTGTCCAAGACGGGAGAGTGAGACCAATTCTGCTGATGGCGCTGGCGGCGGCTGGGCTGGCGCAGACCGTCGTGCCCACCGCGCAGTATGACAACCAGCGGACGGGCGCCAATTGGCACGAGGCCCTCCTCACGCCGCGAAACGTCCATCCAGCGACTTTCGGAAAACTCTTCGTGCTGCCGGTGGACGGCGACACTTACGCACAGCCGCTGTTCGTCCCGCGGCTCGAAATACCGGGCAAGGGAGTGCACAATGTCGTCTTCGTCGCGACCGAACACGACAGCGTGTACGCCTTTGATGCCGCAGGCCGGCCTGACACGCCACTCTGGCACGTGAGTTTTCTGCGAGGCAAGGGCGTCACGACAGTGCCGCAAGCTGCCGTGGGCTGCCAATTCATCGAACCGGAAATCGGGATCACGTCAACGCCGGTGATCGACGCGGCTTCGCGCACGATGTATGTGCTGGTGCGAACCAGCGAGCCGGGAAGCGATGCCAGGCCGCGCTACTATCAACGTCTCCACGCGCTCGATATCGCGGACGGCGCAGAACGGCCTGGCAGCCCGGTGCTCATCCGCGCTTCGGTGAGGGTTCCAGGCCTGTTTGGGCTTTGGCAAAGCGAAGTGAGCTTCCACGCGCTGCGCGAGAATCCGAGGGCGGGCATGTTGCTGACGAACGGCAATGTCTACATGGCTTGGGGCTCGTCCTGCGATGTAGGCCCATATTACGGCTGGGTGCTGGCGTATGACAGCCGCACGCTGCAACAGACCGGTGTATTCAACGCATCGCCCAGCGCTGGCGAGAGTGGAATCTGGCAAGCCGACACCGGAATTGCGGCCGATGAGCATGGCGATGTGTACGCCGTTACCGGCAACGGCACGTTTAACGGGGCGTCGGGCGGACGCGACTACGGCGATTCGGTTTTGAAGATGGGGTTCGCGAACGGCGCGCTGGCAGTCCGCGATTATTTCACTCCATCCAATCAAAGCGAACTGAATGCGCACGACGCCGATCTTGGCTCCGGCGGGCCGGTTCTGCTTCCCGATCAGCCGGGGCCGCATCCGCATCTGCTGGTGACCGCGGGCAAGGGCGGCGTGCTCTACGTGATCGATCGCGACCGCATGGGTCAATTCCACGCTGGCTCCGATAGCCACGCGATCCAGACCATACCCGCCCCTGGTCCCCGCACCGCGGCCTTCGGCGCGCCCGCCTATTGGAACGGGCACTTGTACTATTCCGGCAGCAACGCCCCGCTGAAGGATTTTGCGGTCAACCAAGGCCGGCTGTCGACAGTGCCAATACATCAGGGCGGTGTCGTAATCCAAGAACCCGGCGCCATCCCATCGATTTCCGCCAATGGCACGAAGGACGGAATCGTGTGGGTCCTGCGCACAAAGGGTTGGGAGCAAGGTAACACCTACGGAGTCCTGCAGGCTTATGATGCCCATGATGTAAGCCAACTGCTTTACACCACCGACGCGGGAGGCCGGGACTCGCCTGGCATGGTGCTGCGCTTCACTGTTCCGACGGTGGCAGACGGGCGCGTGTATGTGGGCATGCGGCACGCGTTGTTTGTGTACGGCCTGCGCGATAGCCCCCGCCCGAAACCGCGCTAGGCTCGAACCCCGATATACAATTAGCCCCGCACCAGTAGTAATGTTTTGAGATAGAGGATGACGGAATGAGTAAGAAGTGGATTGCTGCGGTGGTGTTGTCGTGGGGCGTGGCCGGGCTGCTGTTCGCCGCGGAGCCCGAATGGAATGCCGCGAATATCAAAGCATGCGACCGCGCCTGTCTCGTCGCAATCATGGACGGCTATATGGCCGCCATCTACAAGCACGATCCGAAAGCTGTGCCGGCGCTGGCGGCCGACGTGCGCATGACCGAAAACACCGGGCACATGGACGTCGGCGAGGGGATGCTTTGGCGATCGAAGGTGGAACCGACCAGCTTCCATTTGTACGTTGTGGACCCGGTGTCCGGCCAGGTGGCACTCCAGGCGCGAGTGAAAGTTCAGGGCCGAGACACGCTGATCGCCATCCGCTTAAAGGTGGACCGTGGGCAGATTCAGGAAATCGAACAGCTTTGGGCGGGCAACATCAATGCGGCTCCGATTCCGCTGCTGACCATGCCTCGCGCCACGCTGACCACCGACCTTCCGGTCTCGCAACGCGACTCGCGCGAAGTGCTGCTCCGCGCGGCGAATTCGTATTTCGACGCGCTCGAGGGTGACGACGGCAAGATCGCCGCCTTCGCGGATGACTGCGTGCGCTAAGGTCGACAGCAAGATCTTCGCCTACATGAAAAGAATTCGCCCGCGGCGCGCGCTGGTGATCGATGAACAGCGGGGGTTGGTGGCCACCTTCCCGCTCTTCGTTCACGACGGCACTCGTCGGGGCGCTCCGCCGGATGCGTTGCAGAACCCGGTGACGATGGAAACGTTTGGTATCCGCGGGGGAATGATTCACGAGGTGGAGGTGTTTCCGTTCGTCACGCTGCCGTATGGGTTGGGAAACGGGTGGACGGAGGGTTCGGAGCGTTAGTGGACAAAGCACTGCTCCCTACGGTCGCGGCTCGGAAACGGAACGCATACCGAGCCGCGACCATAGGGAGCGGTGCCTTTGCTTTGCGTCGTCTGTCCGATCGCAGACGGCTGAAAGGCGACGATCTGCGCCACAAAGGCCGGGAGGCTTGTACTACTTACGCGACGCCGCCGCGTAGGAACGATGCGGGAGTGGGCGCGGCTGCTCCCATCAGTTTTGGGCCCTGCTGCGTTTCCGGTATCGCATCGCCTTCACCGGGCGCCAGGAACAAGTTGGCATCGATACCGTGCTGGCGCGTGTATAGGTCGTAATAGCGTCCGCCCAGTGCGTAGAGCGAATCGTGCGTGCCGCGCTCGGCAATGCGTCCGTTTTCCACCACCAGGATCTGCTCGGCGCGCCGGATGGTCGAAAGCCGGTGTGCGATCACGAACGTCGTGCGGCCTTCCATGAGGTACGACAGCCCGGCCTGAATCGCTTGCTCGGATTCGGAATCGAGGCTGGAGGTGGCTTCGTCCAGAATCAGAATCCGCGGATTGGCCAGGATGGCGCGGGCAATCGAGACGCGTTGCCGCTGGCCGCCGGAAAGCTTGACACCGCGCTCGCCCACGATGGTGTCGTACTTCTTCTCGAATCGCTCGGCGAATTCGCTGACGTGGGCAATGCGGCAGGCTTCCAGGATCTCTTCCTCGGTGGCTCCCGGCCGCGCGAACGCTACGTTTTCGCGAATCGTGCCGTCGAACAGGAAGGTATCCTGCAAAACCACGCCGAGTTGGGTGCGGTAGGAATCGAGACGCGCATTGGCGAGGTCGGCGCTGTCGACTCGGATGGTGCCCTCGGTGGGTTCGTGGAAGGCGGCGATCAGGCTGATGATCGTCGATTTCCCGGAACCTGAAGGCCCCACCAGCGCCGTCGCCGTGCCCGGTGTAGCTTCGAAGCTGACGTTGTGCAGAACCGGTTTGCCGGGATCATAAGCGAAGGTCACATCTTCAAAAGTGATGTAGCCTTGGATCGGCCCCATCGCCGCCAGGCGGCGTTCGTCTTCGTCTTCCGGCTTTTCGTGCAGGACTTCCTGCGTGCGGTCGAGACCGGCGAGGGCTTCGGTGATCTGTGTACCGATGCCCACCACCTGGAACATAGGCGCTACCAGGAACGCCAGAAGAGCTGTGAAGCTCATCAGATCGCCCAGCGTAAGGGTGTGGGCGAAAATCTCTCGTGCGCCCACATACATCACAATGGCCCCCACAAAGCCCATCAGCACCGTGGCGGAGAAGCTCATCATGGAGATGGCGGTAAGCGATTTCAGCACGTTATCCAGCAGGCGCTGCACGCCGCCCGAGAAGACTTCGGCCTCCTGCGCCTCGGCGTGGTAGCCCTTCACCACGCGCACACCGGCCAGGGATTCGGTGAGCCGTCCCGTGACTTCGGCGTTGATCTTGCCGCGCTCGCGGAAAATCGGCCGGATGCGTTTGAAAGCCACCTGCAGCGCCAGACTGAAGGCCACGATGAACAGGAGCGCGGTGCCCGTGAGAAGCGCGCTAATTCGTACGAGAAAGATCAGGGAGAACAGCGCGGTCAAAAGCCCGCCCACGAATTCCACCAACCCTGTGCCCACCAGGTTGCGAACACCCTCGACGTCGGTCATGATGCGCGAAACCAGCACGCCGGCCTTGTTCGAATCGTAATAGGCAACCGGCAGCCGGCCAATGTGCTCCTGCACTTTTCGCCGCAACTGGGCGATCAACCGCTGCGCCTCTTTCGAAAGTAGCTGGGTGAGGGTGAATGACGTGCCGCCTTGAATCAGCGTAGTGGTCAAGACCAGGAGCACCAGCGGCGTGAGAAGGTCGATCCGCTGTTTGCCGATGATGGTGTCGACCAGGAATTTGGTGGAGATGGGTAACACCAGGCCCGCCGCGCGGTTGATGACCATCAGCCCCATGCCGAACAGCAGCAAGCCGCGGCGCGGCCGGACCAATTCCATCAGCAGCGGGAGGGCACTGCGGAGCTGTTCGCCGGTCGATTTCTTGGACTTGGCGGGCGACACGGTCCTTTCAGAGTAACAGTTGCGGGGATCTTCACGCTGGCATAGCGTTTGCAGTGTTAGAACGTGCCATGCCAGAAAAAGAAACTATCCAACGAGCGGGCGAAGATGCCCGGGAAGGCAAAGCGCCAAGCACCCAAGCGGGAGAATTCGTTAAAGAAGAGATGGACCACATCCGCGAGGGCAAGCACGGAGCGCGTTCACCCCAACAGGCCATCGCGATCGGATTGTCGAAAGCGCGCCGGGCAGGAGTCGCGCTGCCGCCGCCGAAAGCGGGGCGCACTTCGGATCGGACCCGCAAGCGGGCCGAGCGCGACTATGAAAAGGGGCAAAGCGGCGAAGGACGGAAAAAGCCCGCTGTGAAACGGTCGCGCGCCACTTCGACAGCTCTCAAGCGGGAAGGACGTAGCGCGGCATCGCACCAGGCGCTTTCGAAGCAGGCGCGCAGCGCGGCGGCACGGCGAAAGCGTTCATCCAGCAGGAAGAGGGTTGCCTGAAAGGCGGCCAATGAGGGCGGCCGGCATCTCGGACACGCTCGTTACCGGCAGCACTTCGAAACCCGCGGCCCTTCCGCTAGCGATTCCGGCTGGCGAGTCCTCGACCACCAGAGGCCGCTCAGCCCCGAGCAGCCGGGCTGCCAGCAAATACGGGTCAGGCGCGGGTTTAATGCGCTCCACATCTTCGCCAAATACGAGCGCACCCAGATAGCCGCGCAGCTTGCCAGCTGCGAGCGGCGGCTCGATTTCGATTCGCGAGCTGCTGCTCACCACAGCCAGCTTGTAGTCCGCATAGAGTCTCTTCAATAATTCCGGCAATTCCGGCGGAAATTGCGCCCGCTCCATCTTCTGACAGAACAGCTTTAGCTTGGCCGGATACTGCTTCCACAACTCCTCCCAGTCGAGGGGCGGGTTCGCTGCCGCGGCGAGGCTTTGGAGCATAACGCGATCATCGATTCCGCGGTAGCGGTCACGATAGATCTCCCATGCTAACTGAACACCGAAGGGTGCTAGCACCTCGGCCCAACTGGCGCAGTGCAACGGTTCGCTATCGATCAGCACGCCGTCGAAGTCGAACAAGATGGCATCGAAGCCTCGCATGAAGTGAAGTTTACCAACGTAACATTCGTCTCGTGTTGTGGTATCACTGAACTAATCGCCATGCCAACTGATGAAGAAATGCAAGCCGAGCTGGAGCGCCTCCGAGCGGAAAACGAAAGGCTGAAACGGCCCCGCGGACAGATGGGGCTGAAGGTGAGCGAAAAAGGCGCGCTCTCCGTTTACGGCCTGGGCCGCTTTCCCGTGACCCTCTACCGGGAGCAGTGGGAAAAGCTCTTGGGGATGTCGGATGAAATCCGCCAGTTCATTCAGGACAACGACACACAACTGAAGCGGAAGGAGTAGCAGGACGTCGCCGAACGCTAATGGAAGAGCCATTTGAGGGGCCCGGCGTTCGCGGCGTTCTGCATCGCCCCGATGCCGGCAACGGCCATGCCCTGGTTCTGACGCACGGGGCTGGTTCCAATTGCCAGGCGCCATTGCTGGCGCGGCTCTCGCGAGCTTTTGAGTCGGCCGGTTATCTGGTGCTGCGCTACGATCTGCCCTTCCGCCAGCAGCGGCCGTCCGGGCCGCCGTTTCCAGTGGGAGCAGCACGCGATCGGGAGGGCATCGCGAGCGCTGCGGAACTCGTCCGCAAGCTGGCGCACGGCCGCCTCATCGTGGGTGGTCATTCGTACGGAGGACGCCAGTCGGCAGTGCTGGCTGCGACCTCGCCGCAACTAGCCGACGCCCTGTTGTTGCTCTCCTACCCGCTGCATCCGCCCAAACAACCGGAGAACAGACGCACGGCCTTCTTTCCAGAGCTGCGAATCCCCGCCCTTTTCGTGCATGGGACCAACGACCCCTTCGCTTCGCTCGAGGAGTTGCGCGACGCCATGGCTCTTATTCCAGCGCATACGGATCTGCTGGCGGTGGAAAGCGCGGGGCATGACCTGAAGCGCGCCGCCGATCTGGCCAATGAAGTAATCGCGCGTCTCGAAACGTGCGCAGCCACACGTTAACTGTCGCCTTTCCGGGCGCATGTTATTCTGATTACTAACTCCCAGAGGGTTCCATCATGAGCGAATATTCCTATCGAACTCCTCACGGGATCGCTGTCACTCGCACAGCCTCCAAGGCCAACTTTGCAAAGGGCCTGCGACATGTGCTGCGCGATTTGGACCGCCACCGTGGGATTTACCTTTCCTCGGGATACGAGTATCCCGGTAGGTATTCGCGCTGGGACATCGCCTCCACTTGCCCGCCGCTCGAGATCGTCTCGTACGATCGCGAGGTGCAATTCCGGCCGCTGAACACGCGCGGTGAGAAGGTTCTGGAAATTCTACAACCAGTCTTGTCCGGACACCCGCACTGGGACGAATTCGAATTCCAGCCGAAGCTCATGCGTGGACGGCTGAAACCCCTGCCGGCGCTGTTCCCCGAAGAACAGCGCAGCAAGCAGCCTTCGGTGTTCTCGCTGCTGCGGGCGCTCACCGAGGAGTTCCGGGGCGAAGAAAATTCACGGCTGGGGCTGGTAGGCGCATTCGGCTTCGATCTGCTATTTCAATTCGAGCCCGTAGAGAAGAAACTGCCCCGCGAAGGTCACAAGGATCTGCACCTGTTTCTCTGCGACGACATCTGGTACATGGACCGCAAGAAGGAGCAGATCGAGCGCTACCGGTACGAGTTCGAGCGCGATGGCATTTCGACTGCGGGTTTGGGGCGCGACGGCGAAAAAGTGGCGCCGCCCAAGAAGCGCGCCGCCGGTCCGATCGTCTCCGACCACACTCCCGAAGAGTACATGGCCAACGTGGAAACGGTGCGCGAGGGCATGCGGCGCGGCGACTACTACGAGGTCGTGCTGCGCCAGACGTTTCAGACGCCATACTCCGGCAAGGCGTCCGAATTATTCGAGCGCGTGCAGCGCGCCAGCCCCAGCCCATACGAATTCCTCCTGCAATTGGGAGATGAGCAACTGGTCGGCGCATCGCCCGAAATGTTCGTAAGGGTCGAAGGCCAGCGCGTAGAGACTTGTCCCATTTCCGGCACGGCGAAGCGCACCGGCGACCCCTTACAGGATGCCGAGAACATCCGCGAACTCCTCAAGTCCACCAAAGAAGAATCCGAGCTGACCATGGTCACGGATGTCGATCGCAACGACAAGTCGCGGATCTGCGAGCCGGGCACTGTGAAGGTGATCGGGCGCCGACTGATCGAATCGTACGCCGGTCTGTTTCACACCGTGGATCATGTGGAGGGCATGCTCGAAGAGGGTTTCGACGCTTTGGATGCGTTCCTCAGCCACATGTGGGCCGTCACGGTGATCGGAGCGCCCAAAAAGGCGGCAGCCCAGACCATCGAAACCCTGGAGAAAAACGCGCGCGGTTGGTACGGGGGCGCGGTGGGAATGATCTCGCTCAACGGCGACATTAACACCGGCATCCTGATCCGCACCACTTATCTGCGTGACGGTATCGCCTCTTATCCGGTGGGTGCGACGCTGCTCTACGATTCCATTCCGGCGATGGAGGAGCAAGAAACACGGCTCAAGGCCACCGGTTTCTTCCGCACATTGGACACAACTCCAAAGGCGCCTCCGACCGCCTCGGTGGAACGCGAATCCGCCGGCGCGGGAGCTAAGCTCCTGCTGGTGGATAACGACGATTGCTTCATCCACACGCTCGCCAATTACGCGCGCCAAACGGGTGCGGAGGTGGTGACGTACCGCGCCGGCTTCCCCGCGGAGTTGATCGCGAAGATCGCGCCTAGCCTGTTGTTGATTTCACCCGGCCCCGGCCGTCCCGCCGATTTTGGCGTGCCCGATCTTGTGAAGACCGCTGTGCGCCTGGGCGTTCCGGTTTTCGGCGTGTGCCTCGGACTGCAGGGCATCGTGGAAGCCTTCGGCGGCGAACTCGATGTGCTCGGTTATCCGATGCACGGCAAACCCTCCACAGTGCGCCACCACGGGGCTGGCGTCTTCGAAGGGCTGCCGGCCGAGTTTCAAGTGGGACGCTACCATTCGCTTTTCGCGCGCCGCGAGACGTTCCCGGCTTGCCTGGAAGTGACCGCGGAGAGCGATGACGGCGTCATCATGGGTGTGCGCCACAGACAGCTCCCGATCGAAGCTGTACAGTTCCATCCCGAATCCATCTTGACCGCGGGCGACAACCACGGGTTGAAGCTCATGGAAAACGCCGTGCGTCTCAGCAAAACGGCGCGAACCACGGTATAGTCAACAAGACGAGGAGGGAAGCATGTCCAACGCTTCAGCGCTGCGGCGCGTGTTGCAAGTTACGGTTGCGATCGCTTTGTTCGTGACGGTCGCCAAGATCCACGCCACCAATCCCGACCCCAAGGTGATGTCGTTCCAGACTCCGGATCAGATCAAGTGGGTCGAAAGCCCCGCCGGTTCGGCGAATGCGGTGATCGCAGGCGATCCATCCAAGCCGGGCCTGTATGCGGTTTTGACCAAGTGGCACCCGCATCACATGAGCCATCCGCATTTCCACCAGAATGACCGCTACATCACGGTGCTCTCGGGTACCTGGTGGGTGGGCTGGGGACCCAAATGGGATCCCGAAACCGCCGCGCCGATGAAGGCAGGCACCGTGGTTACGCACTTCGGCAAGCAGATTCACTGGGACGGCGCGAAGGACGAAGAAGTGGTACTGGAGATCGTAGGCATGGGTCCGGCGACTTCGACACCAGCCGAACAGAAGTGAAGGCATGTGGGACAGACCGTCGCCCTTTGCGGTCTGTCGAGCGCCCAGGCAGACGACAAACATCGATCGTCTGCCCTACGGGCCGGATGTTGCTACGCGGACCGCGGCGCCACTTCCAGCCTTGCGCCCAGCGTGAGGAAGTTGAGAGCTGTAGAGGCTACGGCACATCAGTGCCGATGAAGGCCGGCAGCGTGGTGACGCATTTCGGCAAGCAGATCCACTGGGACGGGGCGAAGCGAAGAGGTGGTGTTGGAGATCGTAGGCATGGGCCCGGCGACTTCGACGCCAGCCGAAGAGAAGTGAAGGGCATGTGGGACAGACCGTCGCCCTTTGCGGTCTGTCGAGCGTCCTGGCAGACGACAAACATCGATCGTCTGCCCTACGGGCCGGATGTTGCTACGCGGACCGCGGCGCCACTTCCAGCCTTGCGCCCAGCGTGAGGAAGTTGAGAGCTGTAGAGGCTACGGCACATCCGGCAATGACGTAGGCCATCGGCACTACCGGATTATCCAGGAAGCCCAGGAACGTGGTAGTGATGGCGGCGATCAGAAACTGGTTGGTGCCTAGCAGCGCCGATGCCGTTCCCGCGATCTTGCCGTGACGCATCATGGCGATGGCGGAACCGTTGGGAAATACGAAGCCCTGTGCGGCAACGTACACAAAGACTCCCGCGAAGACGCCCGGCAGGCCGGCCGCGCCCGTCAGTACGTTGACCAGCAGGAACAGGCCCGCCGCCAGCTGAACCAGGTTGGCGATCCTTAGCACCTGCCAGATCGGAATGCGATGCGGCATGCGCCCGTTGATTTGCGAGGCGACGATCATGCCAGCCGCGATGGCTCCGAACAGCCAGCCGAAATGCTCGGTAGGAACTTTGTAGAGGTTGATAAAGACGAACGGCGCGCTGGTGATATACGCGAACAGGCCGGCCGAACTAAAACCGCACACGACCGACGCGCCTAGAAAGGTGCGGTCTTCGAGAAGCTGCCGGTATGCCGAAGTGATGACGTCGAAATGCAAAGGGCGCTTGTCATCGTGTGACAGGGACTCGGGCAGGCGGAAGTGCATCCCGATCATGCACGCCAATCCGATAGTTGCCTGCGCGAAGAACGCGGCGTTCCAGCCGAACCACAACAACAGATAACTTCCGATCAGCGGCGCGATCACCGGTGAAACGCCCAGCACCAGGATCAGCATGGAAAAGATCTTGCGCAGATCCTCGGGCGGGAACAGGTCGCGCACCATGGCACGCGACATCACCGACCCTCCGCACGCGCCCACAGCTTGAAGCAACCGGAACATCGCCATCGCGCGGATTGACGGCACTACGGCGCAGCAGAGCGAAGACACGATGAACACCAGCAGGCTCGCGTATAGCGGCGGCTTGCGGCCAAAGCGGTCGGTAAGCGGCCCGTATAGCGCCTGGCCGAGCGCGAAGCCCATGAGGAACGTGACCATGGTGAGCTGCACCGCGGCCGTCGAGGCGTGGAAAACTTTCTCCATTACCGGCATGGCCGGCAGGTACATATCGATCGACAGCGGGGCAAAGGCCTGCAGCATGCCGAGCAAAACCAGGAGTTCCAGGTAGCGGAAATGCGAGACTGGAGCTGCACGCTGGGCTATCATGCGGAACGAGACAAGTGTAGCAAGTTGGAGAACGCGGCTTCCCGCACGGAGTTCGACTCCGCTCAATCGACCTGTCCCAGGGGACAGTGTCTCAACCTTGCGTCACCAGCACCAGACCCGAGGGCAGCTCTTCTCCGAAAATCCTCCCGAGTGTCGCGTCGTCGTCCTCCTCGCCCTCCAACACAGCCACTAGCCGATCGGCGCGCGGCAGCTTTTCCAGTTTGCCCTTTACCGCTTCCCGCGTCGCCCCGGCAACATCGCGCGTGGGGTCTCCGGTGCGGCGCGCCATCGCCGCCAGCGCGTCACCGGCAGCCGGCACATTCAGCAGCGCTTCCACCCAGCGCGTCGCGACGGATGGCGCAACGGCCAGATTGATGGGCCCGTAGAATAGATGGCGCGCGCCCAAGCGGGACAGGCACCAGAGCTCGCTCTCTTTGAAATCTCCCGCTTTCACGCGCTTGACTAATGCGTCGCCCATTTCGGTTTTGGTTCCGATCGGCAACAACTCCAGGCTCGCCGCGGTGCGCCACATTTCGCGCAGCAAAGCGGCATTGATGCGCTGTGGTTTCTTACTTCCGCGGGGCAGGAGGAACGCGGCCAGGCGCTGGTAAATGTCGGTCTGCTGGTTACGATTCAATCCCCCGGCAACGCGCCCCCAAAAAATCCACCAATCGATCTCGCACTGCACCTGGTTGCCGTATGTGATCCCGGAAGCGAAGAGGCGCCGCACCTGCTCGACGCGGAAATCGTCGCCGGGATATCCGAAGCCCGGGCGCAGCGAGAAACCGCACAGGTTGAACCAGCGGATTTCGTACGCCGGGCTTTTCTTGCGTCCGTCGGACACGGCCATGAGCGCGTCGGCCATCTGGCGAATCGATGACAGCGGCCAGGAATTCTTGCCCAGACCCATGGCCTGTTCCAGTTTGGAAGGCAGTTCTTCCGGAGCAATGGGGGACTTGGCGGAAGGAGAGAATACCGCCGTGAGCAACTCGAGCGAAGCCTTTACCGCGTGCTCGCTTACGACCGCGGCGGCCTTGCGCTCCGTGGGCGAGTGCCCACTCGACGCGGCGGCTCTTCGCAGCTCGAATTGAAGGCGCCAGCGGTTGTCGCTGATTTTCGATTCGCACCAGGTTTCGAGCGTGCCGATTTCGGTGAGACGCGCGCCCAGCTTCACCGGAATCAAGCGCTCCTCCGCTTTCTTGCCAAAACGAATCACCGCGTGAAGCGGCGCGTGCTGGTGCAGTTCGGTTGAACCAGACTGGAATTCCACCACGTCTCCGAGTTTGTCTTCCGCGCGGGTGAGCGAGCTATAGAGACGGAACGAAACGGGACGGTTGGCCACCAGTTGCAGGGCATCGTTATCGATTTCGAGCGATACGCCTTCTTCGGCTCCGCGCGGCACCAGGCAGACCGCTGTGAATTGCTCCTCGCGCGGTTCTCCCAGGCCGATGTAGTAGGTTCGTGGCAAGCCGCCGCGCACCAAAACGCCGCTGCCGGTGGAGCGTACGTACGAGTAGTAGGCGGCGCCGCGGGCGACCGCGAGGTCGAGGTCGATATTTTCGAGGATCTCGGGCCGTCGGCCGTACCAGTGGGCCACCACGTCCGCGACGCGTTCCTGCAGAATCGCGGGAATGAAGAAGCCGCCGTTGAAGAGCACGCCATCGGGCGCCTGTCCCGCGGTCTCGAGGAATGCATTCAAGTGCCGTGTAATCGCCGCATCGGAGACGTAGGGCAAACCGAGCTCTCGAAACAGACTGCGCTTGTCTTCCTTGGGCGCTTCGCCGCGTTCGGTCACCGGCAGGAATCCCTCGAGCGCCAGCTCCAGCGCCTCTTCGCGCAGAATCTCGGTCTTCAATGCTTTGCCAATGACCGCGGAACCCGAGCCGAGGACCGTGATGTCGACGCTTTTCAGGTCGGGGTCGTTGAGCAGCTTCTCTTTCGCGGCTGAGCACTGGCGGCGCAATCCGCTGCGTTGCCGGATCGAAAGCGGCACGCCCAGTTTGGTTTCGACCAGCCAGGCGAGCGTGAGGTCCAGATTGTCGCCGCCCAGCAGCAAGTGCTTGCCGACGGCCGTGCGCGTGAAGTTCACCAGGTCGCCTTCCCGCGAAACACGGATCAGGCTGAAGTCGCTGGTGCCTCCGCCCACGTCGCACACGAGCACGATCTGTCCATCGAACAGCTGCTTGCGCGATTGCGCCAGGTTATTCGCGATCCAGGAATAGAAAGCCGCGGCCGGTTCTTCGAGCAGCGTCAAGCGATCGAGGCCGGCATCACGCGCCGCCATCACGGTCAGCTCGCGAGCCTCTTCATCGAAAGAGGCAGGTACCGTGAGAACGATATCCTGCTCGGCCAGGGGAACGCCTCTTGCGCGGTCCCACTCTTCGCGGAATTTGCCGATGAACCGCGCCGAGACTTCGACCGGCGAAAGCACGCGGCCGCTATCCTGGGAATCCCAGGGGAGGATCTTGGCGGTGCGGTCTACATCGGGATTGGAGAGCCAGGATTTGGCGGAGTGGACCAGGCGCGTCGGCACCAAGGCACCCTGTTCCCGCGCGTAAAAACCCACCGGCTGCCCTTCCTCGAGAAACAGAAACGAGGGCAGCGTGCGGCGGTGCTCGACCCGGCCGGCGGCCACCAATTGGGGCGTTTCGAAGATGTGGACGGGAGGGAAGTCTCGATCTTCAGCCTCACGTTCGTCGATATAAGCGAGGGCGGAATTGGTGGTGCCGAGATCGATCCCGATTTTCATGGTTGTCTCTTCTAGCTTACGAGATGAGTTGCTGGGCGGCAGGCTCGAGCCAGGATTAGCCAGGTACTCTCGCTGGGGCCATCGTCAAGGGTGAGCGCGACGACGCGCCGGTCCGGCGAGCCACCCCTAGACCGACGGGCCGAAACTTGCGAAGCGCGTCTGCGCACGGCTCAGGCGAGGAACGCGGACGCCCCAAGGACACCAGTGCCCGATGCCGTCTCGAGGCGGAACTGGCGCTGGCGGTCCATGGAACTTTCTATTGTAACCGTGCGGATGAAAGACGCAGCGGGGTGTATAATTAACTCGCCATCTCCCGCAAAAACTTGAGGACTTTTTCCATGAAGGCTCTCTATTTGCGGCTGTGCGCGTTGGGTTTTGGTTTGGTCGGGCCGCTGGCGGCGCAGGTTTCGGTACCTCCGACCCCTGGCCCCGTGGCAGTTATTCCACAGGTTGCCGATGGCGGTGCGTGGCAGACCACGCTCGTCCTAACAAATCCGAATACTGAGGCAGCCTTGGTCAGTTTGGAGTTCTATCAGAGTACCGGTGGCGGCGCCACCCAGAGTTGGAATCTCCCGCTTCTAGAAACCAGCACTAAGCAGGAACTTACTTTGCCGCCGGGCGGAACGCTCTTTCTCCACACGCCTGGCACGGGGCCAACAACCACTGTGGGCTGGGGCCAGGTCTTGTCGTTTTGGACAATTTCCTGCTACGCCATTTTCACGCAGCGTGTTTCAGGACGGCCCGATCAAAATGGAACCGCCGAAGGCGTGTCGAGCTACAGCCATCTCCTTGTACCCTTCGACAACACCGGCGGCTTGGTGACGAGCCTGGCAGTAGCCAACTCTTCGTTGAGCTCCGCCGCGATCTACGTGACGTTCCAATCCACTGATGGCGCGGTTTCCCATTTGCCCCCGATCTCCATCCCGGCTTTAGGACAGATGACTTTCGCCCTCCCACAACAATTCCCGTCAACTTCCGCAAAGGGCGGACTGCTGGAGTTTTACGCACCTACGGGCGCCATTTCGGCTTCCGCGCTTCGTTTCAACCCGGGCGGCGCCTTTACCGCGTCTCCCGTTTACCAGGATGACGGAACGCCGATCATCGGTGCTTTGTCTGCGCCGAAACCTCCCGTAAGTGTGGTGACATCTCTGTTGACGTTTCAGCCAAAGGGGCTTCCTTCGAGTCAAATCCCGCTGGTTCTCAGGTTGCCGGCTTACGGTGCCGCCGCCGCTCAACTCAGCACTCTCCCCCTTCCAAACGGCCTGGTGTCCAATCAAACTGTCATATTCAATTCGCCGGTTCTGGCCGGTGAGGATAGTTTCTTGGTGAACGGCAGTCTTCTGCAGGTGACCGGCGCGATCCTCACTTTGACGCTGGCCTACGACCAGACTCAAGCCAACCCTGCGTATCCCACCGGAAAAGTGAATGGCACGCTTACCGTTTCCGCCGTGCCGCTTCGCGGCGGGGCGAATATGACCGTTTCTGGAAGTATCGCCGGGGATTTCTTGGCACATTAGTGGCAGGTATGGAGTCTACGCACCCGCTGCTGGAGTGTGGGGTGGCTTACTAGTTCGTGCATACGGTGCTAGCGGCAGCCGGGGCCTCGGATGCGGCGGCGGCTTCGGTTCCGGCTGGATTGGCTACAGGCGCGCCGGCCGAAAGCAGGAGCCGCTGCAACAAAGTGTTCTGGGGAGTGTGTTCTTCCACATAATCCACGCCCGCGGCCGTCAGAATGAAATCGGAGTTGTCTTCTACCGTGATGTAACCCTTCGATCGGAGATACCAGGTGGTGAAATTTAGATATTCGCGGGGGAAGCTCATGCGCTTCTCCATCTCCAGGACGGATATGCCCGGGTGCGCTTCGTCGACCCGCCTTTGTTGGTAAAGCAACGAGAGCACGCCTAGCCGGCGATTCATTTCGCCTTCAATTCCATCCACGAAATCTCGCGATTCGAAAATGGGCATCGCCGCGTCTTGTTGCGGTTCGAGACTGATGTCATACTGGGCGCGTTTCTCCGGATCGGATAGCACCTCAAATGCTTTCTTAAGTTTGATGAATCTGTCGAGATCCCCAGTCTGCGTGTTGTCCGGATGAAAGCGCGAGGCCATAATGCGATAGACACGTCGAATCGTCTCCGCATCTGCCCGCCGGCTGATTTGCAAGACCTCATAATGGTCGTCGATCGCGACGGGCTTCGAGCCTCCAATCTCCTCCACCACGAACTCAACGCCGATACCGAAAGCCGAGCCGCGGCGCAGGCAATATCGGACCACGCCTGAGTCGACCGGTTCGTGCCCCTCAGTTTCGATGCTCACACGAGTGCCTGCGTCGATCGGGGTGTTGGACTCGAGACCCATTCCGGACTTCGAAGAGTCCCGGCCTTTCATCAATATCGCTTGCGACTTGCCTAGCGCATCCTTCCAACTCACTAAGTAGTTGGCACTGATGCGGCGTCGTGGTTTGCTTCGTCCAGCCATCGGTTTGACATCAGAGTAGGGAATCTTCCGGCGGGGAGACAAGCCTCCCGATAGTGAGTGCGGAAATCGCAACCTCAGTTATCGAGGAACAACGCTGTTAGGGTAAGGATGTGCGGCCCCTTCTCCGGATTAAGAGATTCTGGGAGGATTTGACATGCCCTAAGCCCCATGGGGACCGCAGTTCTATTCTGCCAGAGCAAATCCCAGCCACAACAGGCCCAAAAGTACTACTTTTGGCGTTATTCGTTCGATAGTACCGCTACTTAAACTGCTTTTTGTAGAAGAAATCTAGACCGAACAGGCCATTTTCCTCGCGCTGCGCCAGCACCGAGAATTGCTTGCTCACCGCCCACTCGACGCTCACCACCTGGGGATTTGCGTTAGACACATTGGTTATGTAGGTGAAGGTAATTTCCGGTGTCACCTGCTGTTCCAGAGTCAGCCGGGCTAAAGGGTTGTTGGTGATTCCCGGCAGGGTCGGATCGATCCGCACCTTGCTGATACCGAAGAAGCGCTGCAAACGGCCCGAGACCGGACTGGAGATCACCTGACCCAATAGTGCCGAGGCGGACTGCTGGAACGGCTGCGGGGTAACATTTTGCACCGCGGTGAGATTCGGATCAGTCGAAGGACTTACGCCCGTGGCCAGGAGCGACACAATTTCACTGAATTGGAGCGGCGGGTCGGATCGAGGCGTCACGTTGAGGCGGTTGAGCGGCCCGGTCACCGACAGGGTGATATCGATGCCGCGGGCCTTGGTTTCGAGGTCTATATCGAGGACCGGCTCGATCCGGACGGCATTAAAAAAGGAGATCGAACCCTGGTCGATGGTGTACTTGGTTCCAAAAAACAAGATCTGCCCTTGGCTGATGTGAATGCGCCCCAGCATGGCCGGGTTGGCTGGTGTGCCGCGCAAACGAAGGCTTGCATCGGCGACAATCCCCTGCGCGAGGGAACTCTCGAACTGAACATCCGGCGCGGTATCGATGGTGACATCGAAATTCAGCCCGTCGAGAAAGCCCGCCTGGGAGGACGGTGTGCGCACCGGTTCGGCGGATTTCGCGAGCAGAGAACTGAAATCGGATTGCACGTTGAACCCGGAACGCAGAATGCTGATGTTTCCCGTAAGGAGGCTTCGTTTGGCGGTGCCCGTTATGTCCAGGCTCGCGTTGGCCACTGTGCTGACACCTTCGGGATAGCGGACGCGTACTCCCATCGCATCAGCGTGCACCCGAAACGCCGGGTTGCCGCCGCCGTAAGCGGCAAAACCCGAAAACTGTAACTTACCGCCGCCGGTTTCACCGGCCATGTTCTGAATCGTCGCGCGGTCACCCGAGAAGAGAATTACTCCGCTTGCATTGGATAGCCCATTGGGTACGTCCGCATAGTTTAAGGCGGCGTTTTCCACTTCCAATCGGCCGGTGACTTGGGGTGCATCCAATGTGCCGCGCACTCCGGCGTCCAGGTTGACCCTGCCCGAAGAAGTGATACCGCTATCGAAGTCGTGTAGGAGCGCCAGGTCCGCTTGCCCGTTGACTCGAAGATCGAGGGGTTGCTTCTGCTGTAGCATCACTTTGGCGGCCACGGTCACGTCGGTCGAGCGGCCAACCAAGTGTGCGTTTTGAATCGTAACTGCGGAATTTGCGATTTCGGCCACAATGGGACCGGAGTTGCGCAACGTGAAAACATTCTTGGACGCCGTGCCGGTTTGGGACGCGGGCGCCAGCTCAAAACTGGGAATGGTCAATTTCGCTTTGAGCAACTCGGGCTTGAGTAGCGGGCCCGCCATCTGCAATTGCCCTTCCGCGAAGCCGCCAATCTTGTCAAGCACACCCGATTTCGCAGGCGCCAGCCAGGCGTGCAATTCGGTTAAGTCCAGTCTGGAAAACGTAAGCTCCGCGCTTCCCGGGTAGTCACCATCGAGGCGCCATTCACCTTGTCCTTTGACCATGGAATCGGCCACATCGGAATCGAGTGAGACTCGCAATGATGCACCCTGCGAGCGCGCGGTCACGTGCGCGTCGCCTAATGGCTGGCCCGTCAATCGAAGGCCGCGGCCGGTGAAATCGGCATTGAGATCGACCAGGCGATAGCCCGCCGGCGAGAGATCGGCGGCGCCGCGGGCGGTGAATTGCACCGTCCCCGCCACGCCCGAACGCGAGTTGCGGATCGTCTCAATCTGATCGAGTGGCATCGCATCGCTTTGCAGGTCGAAGCGCAAGCGGCCGGTGCGGAAACTTTCGGCCGCATGATCGAAAGCGCCCTCGAATCGAATGTGTTTGGCGCCCGCCGCTACTTCACCTGCGAAAACCTGGAGAGTGCGGCCCGTATAGCTCACGTGCGCTTCGAACCGGTCAAATGGCTCCGATTGGAACGCCCCTTTGATCACCTCGATGTCGCCCGTTCCGTGCGGATCCCCGAGCGTCCCGGCAACTTGTCCGGTTATCGAAACAGTTCCGGAGGCGGGCAGCTTGGTCTGATCCACCAAACCCGCGAGATCACTCAGCGCCGCGTTGTGCACCCCGCCCGTCGCGGCGATGGAACTGGTTTCGTCAGCCTTCCAGTTCCGCAAGCCGAGACCCGCCTGGAATTCGGCCCGCAGGCGGCCGCGGATCAGTGTCGCGTGCTCCAGTTGGACGGTTTCTGGTGATGCGCGAACCGCGGCCTGGAGCGAATCGAAAAGTTTGCCGTCATACGCAAAGCGGCTCAAACTGAGGCGGCCCGCCACTTGCGGATTCTCCATATTGCCGGTCACGGTTCCATCAAATAGAACGGAGCCACTTTCCAGTTTCACCGGCAGCGACGCAGAGCTTTCCCCCAAAACCGGGAGGAAGTCTCCGAGGTCACGCGATTCCAGGTGGACGCGCATCTGCTTTCCGATGGAGCCGGAAATAACGGCGCGCGAAGAGGGCAGGTTCACGATCGAGGTGCCTAGATCCAGCACGCCGTTACGCGCATCAAAAGTGGCGTTGACTTCTCCCCATACGGCGGGCCCTCCCGGTACAGGCGCCAAGGTCAGGTTCGCGGAAGCTCGGATATCCTTGCTCCGGCCGAGCGACCCTTCGAGGTTTATGGGCCCTGCGATCAGACTGTCCCACGGCAACATCTGGCGTCGGTTATATACAGCCACCACTCGCCGCGCCTGAAAGCCTTTGATGGCGCCGGTAACACGGAATTCGCGGAACGACTCAAGCGATCCGTCTCCCTGGAAGTTTCCTCCCAAAAGAGCCAGCGAGGCGCCGCGGAAGCCGATGTTCTGATCCCGCAGCGAAAGGTTGGCGACAGTACCCTGGATGGGAAACCAGTCGGCGTTGTACGCGGTTTCCCCACTCAGACGAATGCCGCTGAGGTCGAGTTTGCCGGCCCCGGCCCGCAGATCGCCCTCGGCTCGAAAATTCCGGATCTGCACTTCATCCTGGCGGAAACCGACGCTCGCAGCGTGCAGTTTGCCGAGGACCGCATAATTCGAAGCCCCGGCCCAGGTGGCGCTGCCTTCCAGTTGCGCGGTTCCGCGTTCCAGACCGGGCACGTGAAAAATCCGCGCCATTTCCGGCATCGACGCAGCGGCTTGGAAGCGAAAATCGGCGCGGGGCGAGGCCAGATTCTCAATGGCTCCGGAAAACTCGACGCGCGAATTGCCAGTTGTCCAACTAGCCGAAGAAATCGCGATACGGTTGCGTTCCAGCGTAAGCTCGATTCCGATGGTGAGCGGTACAGGCTCAACACCGTTCCACCGCACATCGAGCGGATCGATCGAAAGATCGCCGCGATAGAGCGGGCTGGCCGGATCGTATAGGAATTTCGCTTTGAGGTTGCGGCCGTTGGCATCGAAAGGAGTCTTGCCGCGCGCTTCCATTTCGAAGATGCCGTTCTCGATTTGGAACTGGCCCACGGCCAGGTTCAGCAGCGTTTCGATGGCTGTGCGCGCGTTGGGCGATTTGATTTTCGGCTCCGGAATGTTGGTGCGGCCATCGGGGTAAACGATGAGGTAGATATGCGGCTCCCGCACCTCCAGAGACTGAATGTCGATATCGCGCCGGAGTGCCGAAACGATTTTCAGACCCACCGCGATGGATCGAGCGCGCAATAGGGGCGGCCGGTCCGCCGGCTCGTTCCCGTGTAACGTGAACCCATCGACTTCCGCCCGGAGTTGCCTCCAATCGAACTGGAAGCTTCTGACTTCGGCTCGGCCGCCAGTAGCGGTTTCGATGGTATCAACGATGCGCGCGCGGACCTTTTCGTGAAACCAGTCGCTTCGCAACACCAGCACGGCCGCGGCAAAGCCCGCCACCACCACGGCCAGCAGCGAACCGAAAACAATCCAAACGACGCGACGGCGGCTCACTGGAGCGCCTCCTCATGGATGACGATATCGGTGCGCTTGCGCGCGTCTCGAAGCCACTGGTCCATTTCCTGATCAGCCCGACTGCCATTGAGCGTCTCTTGCATCTGGCTGCGGTAGTCTTCGAATTGGACCGGTTCTCCCGGGTGGGCTGCTTGTGCAACGGGCCGAACCACTTTTTCAAAGTAGTCGTGAAGCTCCTGGTCGGTGACCTGCACTCCCGGGCGAAATCGCACATCGACGAAATTCAGCAGCGTCAGCTGCCACAGCAATTCGTCCTGCAAGTCCTGCTCAGTGATGCCGGCTTCTTTGAGGGCCTGTTGGAAAGCTTCCTCGTTCGGGAATTGGTTTTTGCGGAATTCGAGAAACATCGGCATCGCCGCCGATGCTTCGGGAGTCACAAAACGGGTGAGCTCCAGTTCGCGCCGGATCAGGTTCTGCTCGATGAGCCGCTGGGCGGTGGCGCGTTTTGTAGCGGAGCTGAAATCGGGTTTGGACCCGTTGAGAAAGGCAGTCACGCGAATCTCGCGGTCGATGTCGCCGGTAGTGATGACGCTGTTCCCAACCGATACCGCGACCCGGTCGATGATCTCGGCTCGGGCCAGCGAGGAGATCGCTAACAGGCAGACGATCATGGGGCCAGGCCTTCGGGTCTGCCGCCGGGCTTTCCGGTCTGCGAACCCGTCCCGGGCCGCCCGGCGCTCCCGGGTCTCGGCGTGCGCGCAACGCCGGGCCGAAGCCCGGCGGCAGCCTGAAAGGCTGACCCCACCGATGGTGCCTTGCCGCATCAAAATGTCTGCCCTATCGAAAAGAAGAACTGAAAATGGTTGACGCTCTGCTGCACGCATTGGCTGGCATAAGCCGAAGTCGGCGCACAGGGACTAACGCCCGCGTTGACCAGGTCCTGCTCACTTCCCTGAAAACCGAAGAACTTCGGCGGATTGATGCTATACGCGAGGTCCAACCGCACCGGCCCGATTGGAGTCCGGTAGCGCAACCCGAAACCGACGGCATGCACCATATAGTCGAAATCCTGGAGATTGTGCTGATCCACGCGAAACGAAAAATTGCCTACGCTGGAAAACACGTTGCCGAAATCGTGAAACAGCACGCCTCCCACATTGTCGCCGATCAAGGGAAAGCGCAGTTCGGTCTGGTTAAAGAACAGGGCGCCGCCACCCAGCGGGAACCCGGTTTCCGTGTCGCGCGGGCCGGCCTGAAAATCCGGGAACCCGCGATCGGAGTTGGCGCCGCCGGCAAAAAACCGCTCTGGCAAAGGAATAGCGTCGAGAGCGTTTCCCTGGTAGTGAAAAGGGTAGATGTCGCCGAATTCGGTGCTTCGCGCCAAAACCAACTTCTTGCCCAGGGGATGGTAGGTGGAATTGCGCGCCAGGAACCGCATAAAGTCTACGTCCCCACCGAGGAAGTGTTCGGCCAGGCCGATATCCAAGGTATTGTAGATACCCCGGTGCGGATCGAGCGGATCGTCACGGCGATCTTGAATCAGGTTGCCCGAAATCAGGCCCAGGAGTACGGGTTGCGACAGCAAGGGAATCAATAGCGGGTCGATTTTTAGTGTCGCTTCATCCACGCTCACTCGGCGGTAGGTGTAGCGGTACAACAGAGTAGTGGCTTTCGAAAGGCGCTCGGAAAGTTGCGTCGAGACTTCTTCCCGTCTGTAGGTGAAGGTGCGAACATCGCGCGAATCCTCCCACAACGCGGTAAACGAAAGATTCAACTTGTCGTTGTTTCGGAAACGCGGCCAGGAATAGTTGAGCAGCGCCTGCTGTTCCAGTGTGGATACGCGTGTCCGCAGGCTCAGGCTATGGGCGAGACCCCAAATGTCATTGCGCGAGATGTCGAAAGAAACGCGCGGAGCAAAACCGGTCGCCCCGGCCGGAGCATCCAGGCACGTCTGGCATCCTCCGATTCGCGCCAACTCCGCGCCGAGTCCGACCGCCGCCGAGTAACGGTGCGCTTCATCGAACTGGTACAGAACATATTTCGACGGCGTATCGCCGTCGGGATCCTGAATGGCGGCATCGATGCGCTCGAACACGCCCAGGTCATAGAGGCGGCGCTGTGTATCGGCAATTGCCGTTGGCGACAGCGGACCGCCGGGATTCATGCGCAATGCGCGGAACACCAGCCCCGGCCGCGTGGTTTGGAGTCCTCCCACCAGCACCTGGCGGATGGTTTGCTGCGGCCCTTCATCGATCACGAATCGCAGGTTAACGCGATGCGGTTGTTCGGCCGGACTGGAGCTCCACTCAAACGTCACTTGCGGAAATCCATCCCGGAAATAGCGGGCCAGAATGGTGTCGCGATCCACGGCAACGTTGAATTCGCTGAAGGGCTGCCCCGCGGTAGAGCTGAGAGTCGCCAGGATCGCGGTTTTATCCAATTTTTGGATACCTTCCACCGTAAGGTCATTGACGAAGTACTGCGGCCCCTCGTCAATCTGGATAAAAACTCCGAGCTGGTACTTGCGTCCCCGATAATCGTCTTCCACCCGATGAGTCACTTTCACATCGCGAAAACCGTTGGATTGGTAAAGACTGCTGATTGCGTCCTCATCGTGCTTCAGCAACGCTTCACTGTAACGGCCATGGCGGTATTGCAGGATCGAGGAAGTCTGCAGGAACATCCGCTCGCGAATCGTATCCGTAGTAAAGTACCGGTTGCCCTGGATCTCCACGGCTACCAGTTTGTGGCGTTCGCCGCGATTGACCAGGTAATCGAGCGACGCCTGGTCATTCACGACGCGTTGCTCCTTGAATTCGACGTCGGCCTCAAAGTATCCTTCCGACTGCAGATAGTCGCGCAGGTTGCGCTCCCCTTCCACCAACAAATCGTGGTCCACCGCGTGTTCTTCAAAGACCGGCACGTACTGCCGCAGCTTCTTCTGCGAAATTTTGGCTCCAATGGCATTCACCTCGATGCGGGGTCCGGCATCGATACGCAGCGTAGGTAAGGCCGATCGCGTCTCCGGATCATAGGGCATTTGCTCCAGTTCGACCTTGGCCTCCAGGCGGTTCTCCTTTTGATAGAGCGCCTGGACTCCGTTGGTCCCCGCGCGCACGCGGGTTTGCGTCACAGGCTTCCAGGTGTGAATGAGCCATCGGCGCCATTTGGTAGCGGTGATAATGCGGGTGGGGTCCATCTGAAGATCGCCGTGAAGCGTCGGCGCGCTGAAACTCGCGCGGGGGCCGTTATCCACTTCGAAACGGATATGGACTTGCTGGTATTGGGAGTCGTAATTGAAGACGGGATGAATGGTGGCCCGGTAGAATCCGTTGCTCTCGAGCAGCTTGCGCTGTCCTTCGAGGGCTTGCTGTAGTTTGGCCTCCGTGTAGGGCTGCCCCAAGTCGAGTTGCGTAGCGTTTTCGAGCTGGCCGGTGTTGGGGGGATCCGACAGCTTGCCGGACACCGTGACATTGCCGATGAACCAGTTGTTCTTGGTGAGGAAACGAACGATGACGCCGCCGTTGTACGGTTCAGCATCGACCTGTATATCCGAATAGCGCCCGGTAGCGAAGAGGCGTTGGATGCTGGCGCGCACGTCTGCCGCGTGCAGTAGCTGACCGCGCTTGAGCGGAAGGATCGCGAACAGTTCGCTGGCTTCGAGCGGCTGATTCACAGGGTCAAACTGAATGTTGACGACCGTGAGACCCTCGAATTTCTGCGCCTGAGCTTCGAGAGCCGGCGGCGCCCCTGCCCCGGCCAATAGCACGAGGGATATGGCGAGCAGCGTGCGCACCAACATCATAATAACGTACGTCCCCCGCACCAACCGTGTTTCTGCAGATGCAAATCGGCGCCGGCGGCACGTGGTACAACTGCAGAAGTGAGCGACGTTGTACACCGCAATTTTTCCGCACGGCTGGATTGCCACTACCTGGTGCGAGCGCCTGAGGTCATAGATTCCGGCTCCACGCTGGTAGTGGCTCTGCATGGGTTCAGCGCGAATCCCGAAACCATGCTGGAGCTGACGGCGAAGCTTTTTGGAGCGCCATCTGTGATCGCCGCTGTGCAGGGCCCCAACCAGTTCTTCCTGGGGCAGAACACCCGGGAAGTTGGCTACGGTTGGAACACGAACCGTCACCCCGCCGAGGCCATCCGTCTTCATCACGACATGGTGTTGCACGTACTCGAGGAAGCTGGCCGCGAATTCGGCATCCCTGCGGAGCGGCGTCTGCTAGTTGGCTTTTCCCAACCGGTGAGCTTGAACTACCGGCTCGCCGCGACCTGCCCGGATGCGGCGCGCGGCGTCATCGCCGTCTGCGGGGGCCTCCCCGGAGACTGGGACAATGGCCAATACCGGCCCGTCAAAGCAGCGCTACTGCACATTGCGCGGCGTGACGACGAATTCTATCCTCCGGAGGTCACCGGCCAATATGCGGCACGGCTGCGATTGCGCGCCGCCGATGTCGAATTCCACCTGCTCGATGGCGGCCACCACATGCCTTCCCGCGGCCACCTGGTGGTAGATCCCTGGATGCGGCGCATTCTGGCATGACGTTCAAAAACATTCGCGATGCGGTGCGCTTCTCTCGGGAGAAGATGACGAAGGTGAACCTGTTCGAGTCGGACCGTATGTTCTGCGATGTGTACGGCCTCGATCCCGGCCAGGAGCAGAAGGTGCATGCGCACGAGGGCGCGGACAAAATCTACTTCGTGGTGGAAGGCTTTGGCACGTTCCTGATCGGTTCTGAAGAGCATCAACTCGGCCCGGAGACGGTGGTGTTGGCTCCCTCGGGCGTGCCGCATGGCGTACGCAATACCGCCGAAACGCGGCTGATGCTGCTGGTGTTCATGGCACCGAATCCGAATGCGGGGAGGTGAGTAGGGCAGACGATCGGTTTGTGTCGTCTGCCGGGCTCGACCGGTAAAGAAGGCAGACCACAAACAACGATGGTGACCACAAATCACTCCAGCTTCCACAGAATCTGCCGTAGCATCCCGAGCAGCACCGGCGCATCCCGTGCGGAGAGGTTAAGCCGCCGCACCAGGCGGCGAACCTTCTCTTCAGTGGAAGTCGCGATCCGCGGGTTGACATACCCGCTGCGCTGCAAAGCGTCCAGCAACAGCGCCGTCACCTGCTCCGTTTCCGCAGCCGAAGCCGCACGGACCTTCTCCGGGCGGGCCGCCGCGGCTTTCGCGTCGCGCGCCAGCTCGTAGAGGCAGAGGGCCACCGCCTGGCCGAGATTCATGGAAAGATCGGCGCTGACGGTCGGGATGCGCATTAACCAATGGCAGTGGCTCAAGTCATCGTTGGATAACCCGTACTTCTCGGAGCCGAACAGCAGGGCCACCGGGCCGCTTGCCAGGGCGCGCCGGATGAGCCGCGCCCCGTACTCCAGGCGGCGGACAGAGTGCTGCAGTTCGCGATTTCGGACGGAGGTGGTGCCCACCACCAGGCGGCAATCGCCGACTGCATCCGCGACGGAACCGAACTCCTCGGCGGCCCGCAGCAGAGGCGCCGCCCCTACCGCCGAACGCGCCTCCCGGAACGCGACGTCGTACGGGCTCACCACCCGCAGGCGTGTGAAACCGAAATTTGCCATGGCCCGCGCGGACGCACCCAGGTTAAGCGGATTGCGGGTGGCCACCATCACCACGCGCAGATTGGAACGATCGTCGTCGCCGATGTCCCATGGTAGCAATCCGGGATTTGACATCGACCCCGAACTACCGGTACGCTGAGGAGATCGCAATAGAGCACTGGAGACGTGTGTCAATGAGTACCGAGTTCCCCTCCAAGAATGGCGTCGCGCGCAGCTGGCATGTCATCGACGCCCAGGGGGTGGTTTTGGGCAAGCTGGCCAGCAAGGCGGCCATGATCCTGATGGGAAAAACCAAAACCATCTACACGCCGTTCCTGGACACGGGCGATCACGTGATCGTGATCAATGCCGAAAAAGTCCGGCTCACCGGCCGGAAAGAAGAAGACAAGGTGTATCGCCACTTCACCGGATACCCAGGCGGGCTGGTGGAGAAAAGCTTCAAGCGAGTGCGGGCGGAAAGGCCCGTGCGCATCGTGGAGGAGGCCATCCAGGGGATGCTTCCCAAGACTAAACTCGGCAAACAGATGTATCGGAAATTGAAGGTCTACGCGGGTGATCGCCATCCGCACGCGGCACAGAAACCCGCCGCGCTGGCCGTGAAATAGCGGAAGGGACGTTAGTGGCTGCAACGACAGTTCAGTATTTAGGTACGGGCCGCCGGAAGAGCTCGGTGGCGCGCGTTTTTTTGCGTCCTGGTAAGGGCGAGATTACAGTCAACAACCGGGCATTCGACAATTTTTTCCCGACCGAGAGCTCGCGCGCAGTAGTGCGGCAGCCGTTGCTGGCGACCGAGACCATGGACAAGTTCGACGTCCTGATTCTCGCCGACGGCGGCGGGGTGGCTGGACAGGCCGGTGCGGCTCGCTTGGGAATCGCACGGGCACTGGTAGAATTCAATACGGAACTGCGGCCACGGCTAAAAAAGCTGGGTTTTCTCACCCGCGACCCGCGTGCACATGAGCGCAAGAAGTACGGCCAAAAGGGCGCTCGCAAGCGGTTCCAGTTCTCCAAGCGGTAGGTTTTCCATGGGTTTCCCGCAGGACGCAGCAGTTGGTCCCGGGGGCGATTTTAACGTACTTGATAGGGGAGACGATCCCCTTGACCAGAGAAGCATTCGGGGCGCAAATTCCGCTTTGGGCGCGCTCTGAAAGAAACAGGAGGTAGTTTGCCGGCAATCAGCATGAAGGAATTGCTCGAAGCAGGCGTTCATTTCGGGCACCAGACCAAGCGCTGGAATCCGAAGATGAAGGAATACATCTTCGGCGAACGCAACGGAATCTATATCATCGACCTGCAGAAGACGCTCAAGATGTTCAAGGATGCGGCGCGTTATGTAGGTGAGATGGCGGCGCAGGGCAAGACCGTACTTTTCGTCGGGACCAAACGGCAGGCGCAGGAGGCCATTGCCGAAGAGGCCAACCGATGCAGCATGTACTACGTGAACCAGCGCTGGCTGGGTGGGCTGCTCACCAATATGCTCACCGTGCAGAAATCGATCAAACGGCTGAAAGAGCTGGAAGGCATGGCGTCGGTCGAGGGCGGCTACGCGGGCCGGCCTAAGAAGGAGATCATTCGGCTGGAGCGGGAGCGCAAACACCTGGATTCGAACCTGGCGGGTATTAAAGACATGCCGGGACTTCCCGACATTCTGTTCGTGATCGATTCCAACAAAGAAGCCATCGCGGTGAAGGAAGCGCGCAGGCTGGGCATTCCGGTGGTAGCCATCGTGGACACCAACTGCGACCCGGACGAAGTGGATTACGTTATTCCGGGCAACGACGATGCGCTCCGCGCCATCCGGTTGTTTGCCAGCAAGATTGCCGACGCGGTAGTGGAAGGGCGTGCGCTGGCTTCCGAGCAAGATTTCACGGTGGACAAGATCGTGACCGACGAAACTCCGGCGGAGCAGAGCATGGAGGAGTACACGGAGTATGTGGATGCCAAGGTCCTCAACGAGATCATGGCGGAAAGCCTGAGCCTGGAAGAGGAACCATCGGCTGGCTCGCATCGCAAGGGCCCGGCATCGGAAACAGGCGACCCTGCTTCTGAGCCGGCGGTGACGAGCGAGACCGGACACTAGGGATCGGGACCGCTCCCTTCGGCCGCAGCTCGGTAAGAACCTCTCAGGCACAATACCGAGCCGCAACCAAAGGGAGCGGCCAGGCGCCTCAAAAAAAGGATCAAGACAGCATTATGGCGGAAGTAACCGCACAACTCGTGAAAGACCTGCGCGAACGGACGGGCGCGGGCATGATGGAATGCAAGAAGGCCCTGGTCGAGTCGAAGGGCGATATCGGCGATGCGGAAGTGCTCTTGCGCAAATGGGGCATTGCCTCCGCCGGCAAGAAGGCTTCCCGCACCACTCGCCAGGGGCTGATCGGCAGCTATATCCACCACGGCGGGCAACTGGGCGTGCTGGTGGAAATTAACTGCGAATCCGATTTCGTAGCGCGCACCGCCGATTTCATCGAACTGGTGCACGACGTCGCTATGCACATCGCCGCGGCCGATCCGCGCTACATCCGCAAAGAAGATGTGCCGCCCGAGGTTCTCGCTCAAGAGAAAGACATCGCGCGTAGTAGGGCTCTCGCGGAAGGCAAGCCTGAGAAAGTGGTCGACAAGATCGTCGAGGGCCGCCTGCAGAAATTCTACGAAGAGGTCTGCCTGCTGGAGCAGCCCTTCGTGAAGGAAGCCACTTTGAGCGTCGGCCAGCTGGTGAAGACCAAGATCGCCAAGCTCCAGGAGAACATCGGCATTGCCCGGTTTGTGCGCTTCAAGGTGGGCGACGTCGCGGCGGTGGAAGCAGAAGGCGCGGGCGACGGCTCGTCTTCGTAAATGGCCGGCTACAAGCGCATCCTGCTGAAAGTGAGCGGGGAGGCTTTGGCTGGAGGCTCGTCGTTCGGCATCGACGCCGAGCGCGTGAAGGAAATGGCGCAGGAAGTCTCCGAGGTGGCGGCCGCCGGGGTCCAGGTTGGCGTAGTGGTCGGCGGCGGGAACATTTTCCGAGGCGTAGCCGCGGCGGCCCAGAAGATGGATCGGGTGACGGCCGATCACATGGGTATGCTCGCTACCGTGATCAATTCGCTGGCGCTTTCAGACGCGCTCGAGCAGATGGGCATCCCCACCCGCGTGATGAGCGCCATCGAAATGCACCAGGTAGCCGAACCCTACATCCGGCGGCGGGCCATTCGCCATCTGGAAAAGGGCCGCATTGTGATTTTTGCGGCCGGGACTTCCAACCCCTATTTTTCGACGGATACCGCGGCCACGCTGCGGGCGCTCGAGATCAAAGCCGATGTGATCGCCAAGGGAACGCGCGTGGATGGCGTGTACGACAAGGACCCTCTGAAATTTCCAGACGCGCGCAAATACCAGGAGATCACGTACCTGGAGGTGCTCTCGCAGGCGCTAGGAGTAATGGACGCGACCTCGATCGCCATGTGCCGCGATAACCGGCTGCCGATTATCGTCTTTAATCTGAACACGACTGGCAATATAATGCGTATGTCGATGGGCGAGCCCGTCGGCACGTTGATTCACTAGCCGGATTTTCGGAGACATCGTTTATGAAAACGGAACCACAGGCCGCACCGAGCGGGCCGACGTTCAACTCGGTAAAGGAAGTTGAAGGGAACGTGAAGACGCGCATGGACAAAGCGCTCAGCGATCTGCAACACGAGATGGCTTCCATCCGTACCGGCCGCGCATCACTGGGAATCCTGGACCACATCCGCGTGGACTCCTACGGGACGCCCACCCCGTTGAACCAACTCGCCAACCTGCACGTTCCCGAGCCGTCGCTGATTACCATCCAGCCCTGGGATGTCTCGCAGATTGGGCCCATCGAAAAGGCGATACGTGTCTCCGATCTCGGCCTGAACCCCGCCAACGATGGAAAGATCATCCGGCTTCCGATTCCGCCGCTGACCGAAGAGCGCCGCAAGGAACTGGTGAAGAAGCTGCACGCCGCCGCCGAACACCATCGGGTATCGGTGCGAAACATCCGGCGCGATGGCAACGAAGCCGTCAAAAAGCTGCTCAAAGACAAAAAGATCACCGAGGATGACGACAAGAAAGCGCACGACGACATCCAACGGGTAACCGACGGCTACATGGGCAAGATCGACCAGGCCGCCAAGACCAAAGAGAAAGAGATCCTCGAGATCAAGTAGCCGGGCCTTAACTGAAGTTAGGCGTGGCGGTACGGTAGAATCTCATTCAATGCCATGGTTCACCGTCCGAGTGCCGGCCTCGAGCGCCAATCTGGGGCCTGGTTTCGACGCACTGGGGCTAGCCTTGGGCGTGTACCTGACATGCCGTTTCCGGGCAAGCCAGAAACTTCGCATCTGCGCGTCGGGGCGGGACACCGAGCGCATTTCCGTTGGCCCAGATAATTTCATCTGGCAGACGGCAGTCGCCGTGGCGGCGAGTCACCGCACCGAAATGCCTCCGATTGAGCTGGAAATCCACAACGAGATTCCGCTCGGCAAAGGCATGGGATCGAGCGCCGCGGCGCTGACGGCGGGCGTGGTGATTGCCGATCGGTTGCTGGGCCTCAATTGGAAACCACTGCGCGTGCTGGATGAAGCAGCCCGGCTCGAAGGACATCCAGATAATGTGGCCGCCTGCATCCTGGGTTCGATCGTCGCCAGCGCCATCGACTCGGGCGGCGTGGCACGCGCGGTGCGGCTGGATCTGCCGCGAAACTTTGGGGTCGGTATTGTGGTGCCGGATTACGATCTGCCGACGTCGAAAGCGCGTTCCGTTCTGCCGACATGCTATAGCAAGGAGGACGCGGTCTTCAACATTCAGCGGGCGGCATTGCTGGTAGCGGCGTTGGCCACCGGATCCATCGCAGCCTTTCCGACCGCGCTCGAAGACCGCTTCCACCAGCCGTATCGCATCCCGTTGGTGCCCGGCCTGGACGAAGTCCTCAAGCTGCGCGCTCCGGGCTTGCTCGGGTGCGCGCTGAGCGGCGCGGGCCCATCCATCGTCGTGTTCTTCGAGCGCGGCTATGAGAGCGTGTGCGACCTGGTGCGGCAGATCTTCCGGTTGAACGGACGCGATTCGGAAGTGCTGGTGACGAACATCGCCGAAAACGGATTCGAGCTGGCGGACGAGCCGGAGGGATGACGGTGCAGCCCTTCGTCAACACCTTTTTCGAGAAGCGTTTGGAAGACCTGTTCAATTTGGCGCAACGGGTGGAGACAGCGTTCTCCGCTGCCGGGCTCGAATACCGCGTCGTCGGTGGACTGGCTACTTATTTGTACGTCGAGGAGGCGGAGCCCGATGCCGGGCGCCTGACCAAGGACATCGACATTGCCGTACGGCGCGAGGATCTATCGGCCATTGCGGAGGCGGTAAAGCCGGTTGGGTTGGAATACCGCCATGCCGCGGGCGTCGACATGCTGGTTCAGACGGGGCAACCGTCAGCGCGACGCGCGGTTCATCTGGTTTTCACCGGTGAAAAAGTGCGACCGGAGTACCCGGCAGCTACTCCGGACCTGGGAGCCGAGCGCCGCATTCGCGGAATCCGGCTTATTCCACTGGCGGATCTGATCCGCATGAAGCTTACCAGCTTCCGTGCCAAGGATGAGGCCCACATTGTGGACCTGGACGAGGCCGGCCTCATCACTCCTGAAATCGAAACTGAGCTATCGGATGCTCTTCGGGAGAGGCTGGCACAAGCTCGCGCTCGCCGCTAGCTTTCACCGTCCGCTCAACCCGCCCCAGGGCGAGCTCAAATGATACGTCGCCGATGGGCCGATCATCTCCACGCGCCGGATTTTGCCGCTCTCAATCAGGAACGCCTCGGTCACCAACAGGCTGCCCGGCCGGTTGAACCCCTTGAAGGTGTACTTGCGGCCATCAGATAGCGTGCCCGAATTCACCGTGCCCTGGTCGAACACTACGTGCGCCCAGACCACACCGCGCTCCGCATCGACCAGCGGGTAGCGGCGGTGGTGGATATTCTGCACGACGAAGTAGTAGCCGAGCTTGAACTGCGACAGGCAGTCCATGGAAAAACCGTCTACATCGTCGGGCGATAAATTGGGCGAGCGCGGCCGGTTGGTAGTGTGGTACCCATTCTCCATGCGGTCGCAATCGGTGGCGAACGGGTAGCTGCCGGTGCCGTTGATTCCCTTGCCGTCGTTTTTCTGCAAACCGGTGAAGTAGCCGTCGGCGATCGCGATCATCTCCTGGCGCGGCAGCCGCTGAGCGGGAGGAATCGATTTAAACCACAGGTCCTCGGGTTTGTAGCCGGGTTTGTCCAGATCGGCGATGCCCGCGGGTCCTCCATTCCCCTGCCGGTAATAGATGCTCTCGATCTCCGTGATGCGTCCGAGTTGGACCCGCAGGCGGAGGCTCATCAGCAGCGGCGCACCGGCCTCGCGCATCGTGCCCATGAAAGCCACTTGTCCGAATTCCGGGTCGGCGAAAATGTGCTTGTAATTGCCGATGCCTTCCACCGTTTTCCAGAAGCCATCGCCGAGGTCCATCACCTGATCGTTTTCGGTGTATCTCGCATCCGCGGAGAGCGGCAGGCGCTTGGGGTCGTGCGCCACCAGAGCGGCGAGGTACTGGTTGACCAGGTCCTCCAGGCAGGCCCGGTTGCAATTGAGCGGAATCGGTCCCGTGGACGCATGGGCGCCCGGGGCGAAGTAAGCCGCAAGCGCGGCGGCAACCGTGATGGCGACAGCACCCCAGACAACCAGCGCGGGGCGGTGAGAGCTCTTCTTCATATCAACGAGATTCTATCGCTTTCGGCGCCCCGCGTTCACGACACTTGCAATACCACCGCCGTCGCATCGTCGGTTTGGCGTCCCCCGGAGAATTCATCCATGGCAGCGAAAATGGCGCTGACCAGATCCTCGGCGGACCGTGCGCGGCTCTGGGCCGCTGCCCTCCGCATGCCCTCCAATCCCCATTCTTCACCGCAAGGACTTACGGCCTCCACGACTCCGTCGGTGTAGGCAAGGATGACGTCACTTTTGTTCAGTTGGACACTTCCTTCTTCATAGGGCCAGTCCGCAAACATTCCCACCGGTGCGCCGCCGGCTTCTAGCCAATCGGCCGAGCCGTCGCGGCGCATGACGATCGGCGGGTTGTGACCTGCGTTCACATAGCGCAACGTGCGCGTAGCCGCTTCAAACACACCATAGAAAAGGGTGGCATACCGATCGGCCGAGGATGAGGCATGGACCTGACGATTCACTGCCTCGAGCACCGCCTCCGTATCACTGCCGGAAAACAATGCCGCCGTTCGGAGGGATGACTGCACGTTCGCGATCATCAACGCCGCTGCCAGGCCTTTCCCGGATGCATCGCCGACCGCAAACGCCAGCCGATTGTCTCCCAGGTGGAGGAAATCATAACAATCGCCGCCCAAATCATGCACCTGCCGGCAGCGCGCACAGTAATCCAACGTGTCGATCGACGGGGCGTTGTATTGCATGAAACGCTGCTGCACATCGCAAGCGATTGCCCACTCACTGCCGGTCTCCATCACGACTGTCTGAGTCAGGCATCTCCGAACCCTCATTGGTATGTCGAACTGGTACATGCAAAATCGACAAACCGAAGAAAATGCCCCAAAAAACATTTGCGACAGGTCGCAGGACCCGGCGCGCTGACATCCCCGAGAGATCGTCGGTTTATTGCTGCTGGTATGCCTGCTCCAGACGGTTCACGTCGATCTTCTGCATCTGAAGCATCGCCTGCATGACGCGAGCGGATTTTTCCGGATCCGGATCGCCCATCAGCTTGCCTAAGGCGGCTGGAATGATTTGCCACGATACGCCAAACTGATCCTTTAGCCAGCCGCATCGGTCTTGCCGTCCTCCCGCCGAGAGCTTTTCCCACAGCGCATCCACCTCTTCCTGCGTCTGGCAATCGACGAAGAACGAGATGGCCGGCGTGAATTGGTAGGTGGGGCCGCCGTTCAATGCCACGAAGGATTGGCCCTCGATTTCGAACGCCACGGTCAGAACACTTCCTTTCGGTCCGGGCCCCGCATCTCCGCAGCGGCGAATCTCTCCCATGCGTGAGTTCTTGAAAATTGATGTATAGAATTTGGCGGCTTCCTCGGCCTGGTGATCGAACCACAAAAATGGAGTGATCTTTTGCATTAGCTTTTCTCCGGCTGGCTCCGTAGCGGAAGCAGCGCGCGCACTCGCTCGTCGCTAAAGAAAAGCCCTCCCCAGGCCAGCACGCCCAGAACCACAGTGACAATCATCGACGGATCGCCGATCCGCACATTGGTCGCCGTCGCGCCGCCCATCAGGCCGGTCATGAGGATCGCGCCCAGCACGCGCGTACGCGGAATCAAGTAAACCAACGCACACACCAGTTCGATGACCCCGATTGTAGGAACCAGGTGTTCCGGGAATCCAGCGCGCTGGAATCCCTCCACCATGGGCGCTACCATGAGCAATTTCGGAACGGCGGCGAACACGATCAGGAGCGCAGCCAGCCCAGTCAGCACTCGCCCGGTCCACAGCCTTTTCTTCGACATAATCAATTCCTTTCTAGTGTTGTGGAGCCACAGCGGCTTGGCCGGCCGAGAGGTTGGAAGCTTGCCCGCGCCGGACCGGAGTTCCCGTTAATGGCAGAAGGACATGCAGCCGCGGCTCGCGCAAATAAATCCCTCCCCACAGAAGAATGCCCACGTATACGGGAAAGAGCGTCTCTCCGAAAAGCGGGCTCCCCACGCGCAGGTGTGTTGCCACCGCGCCACCCAGGTACGCCGTGAGCAGAATTGCGCCGAGAATGGATGTGCGCGGGTACAGGTAAAGCAGCGTGGAAACCAGTTCTACAATGGCGAGGCCGACTGCCAGAGTCAACGGAAAACCAAGCTGCGCGAATGCCTGCACCACCGGATCGATTCTGGTCAAATGCATGACACCGTCCATCAGCATGAACACAACCACCGCGCCGGAGAGGATGCGGCCTGTCCACAGCATTTTCTTGGACGGCGAAACCATTGGCGTCGTCGAATGCATACGCCGTCTCCTTATTGAGTCGAACGGGATGCTGCCAGATCGGCGCCCCTTTCAGCCGGCAATCCGGTGATTTCCAGCACTGGCCGGATTTCTACGGTCCCCCACTTTCCAGCCGGGATTTCGCCCGCGATCTGGATCGCTTGATCCAGATTTTCCGCTTCGATCAGGAAGTACCCACCCAGTTGCTCGCGAGTCTCGGCAAAAGGGCCATCGGTGATGAGCCGCTTGCCGTCTCGAATGCGCACGCTCGTGGCGGTCGACGTCGGATAGAGCGGTGCGGCTTCCAAATAGCGGCCCTCCACGTGGAGCTTTCGCGCGTAACCCGCGGAATCCTGATAGCACTGCGCGCGCTCGGCTTCGCTCAGTGAGTTCTCGTCCAGATAAATCAGCAACATGTATTTCATTCGAGCTCCCCTCCCTGGTTGCATCGATTCACAGCGGCCCAAATCGACACCCACCCCGAAAAAAATTCTAAGATCGGGTATGCCCGTGGACGCCGTAACCGCTGTCGAAGCATTGTACCGCTCGGACTGGGGCCGTATTGTAGCCACCCTGATCCGGCTGCTGGGAGACTTCGATCTGGCGGAAGAATATGCACAGGAGGCATTTGCGGCTGCTCTTGACCAATGGCCAACGGACGGCGTCCCGGAGTTTCCACGCGCCTGGATCGTGCAAACCGCGCGCCACAAAGCCATCGACCGGCTGCGCCGCGAGACCCTGTTTACCGAGAAAATCCAATCGCAACTGGTCCACGAATTGGCATCGGCCACCACAGAACTTCCGGCCAGCGGTGAGATCGCCGACGAGCGTCTTCGCCTCATCTTCACCTGTTGCCACCCTGCGCTAGCGCCGGAGGCCCAGGTGGCATTGACACTGCGCACCCTTTGCGGGCTCGATACCGACGAAATCGCCCGCGCGTTTCTGGTGCCGACCCCTACCATGGCGCAGAGGCTGGTGCGGGCCAAGCGCAAAATCCGCGAGGCGCGGATTCCCTATGTGGTTCCCGAAGCCAGCCAGATTGCCGAGCGGCTGGCGGCGGTATTGACCGTGATCTACCTCGTTTTTAATGAGGCTTACACGGCCACTCGCGGCGAGCGGCTCATCCGCACCGATTTGGCCGCCGAAGCGATTCGACTGGGCCGGCTCGTGAGGTCGCTGATGTCGTCCAGCCCCGCGGGCGCGCCGCCAGCCGAGGCGACCGGTCTGCTCGGGCTGATGTTGCTCCACGATTCTCGCCGTGAATCCCGCGTGGACGAAGCCGGCGATCTGGTCGTGCTCGAAGAGCAGGACCGTAGCCGCTGGAACAAAGCGCAGATTGCCGAAGCGCTGCCACTGGTCGCAGAGGCCATGCGGTCGAGACCCGGTCCCTATGCCTTGCAGGCGGCCATCGTGGCCGAGCACTCGAAAGCGGCACGCGCGGAAGATACCAACTGGCGGGAAATCGTCAGGCTATACAGTGAACTGGAGCGCCTCGAACCCTCGCCCGTCGTTTCCTTGAACCGCGCGGTTGCCGTGGCCATGGCGCAAGGGGCGGGGGCAGGGTTGACGATGGTGGATGCACTTGCGACCAGCGGCGATCTGGACAACTATCATCTGTTTCACGCCGCGCGAGCCGATCTGCTGCGGCGCATGGGCTCCCGCGAGGACGCAGCCAAGAGCTATTCGCGAGCGCTGGAACTGGTAACGAACGATCGCGAGCGCCGGTTCCTCGAGCGCCGCTTGCGCGAAGTAGCTGCCGTTTCGCCGGGGGCTTGACGCCGAACCGCGCTTATCGGCGCGGCACCGCGCGCCCTTCTTGGTCGCCTCGCAGCCAGATAAAGACAGGCGCCATCGGCGTCGGCGAAGGCCAAGGCAGGACCACGCGGAGCGTCTGGCGGTCCCCTTCTCCAGCCACGCTCAACGGGGGGCCAGGTACCGGGAAGCCGTTCGTCGCGGTCCAGCCGGTTTTCTCGATCGCTTCCAGGTCGCGCCCGCGCAACACGGCCACATAGCCCTGATCCGCGGTCTCGTTGGTCAGAGCAATACTCTCGATGCGCGGCAGCCGGATCACACGGCCCACCACGACCGCTTCCGACGTGCCAGCCGATTCCGTTTCCACTGCGGCCTGAAGCGTGCAACCGGGGGTTCCCACCACGCCCGGGTCAGCCGAGGCGAAAAGCAATCCTTCGCCCAGGTAATCGAGCTTCGCTGCGGCACGCCGTTCACCGGCACGAACCCGAACCGGCTCGAGCGTTCGTGCAGTTTCCGCGCAATCGAAGCGCAATGCCGGTTGGGCGTCTGCATTTTGCACCTGAAGGGTCATCCCCACAAACGAACCGGCAGGCACTTCACCTTCGCGCAGCCAACCGGCCAACTCGGCCGGAGGCGACAGCTTCACGCTTACGATGCGCGGCCGCTCTCCCATCACCGTGATCCCGCCCGCGATGCGCGCGGCATCAGGCACTCCGCCGGTTGCGATTTGCAATGCCAGGCGGTCACCCTTCCGAGCCGCGCTGTCGAGCGACACGAAAACTTCGCGCCGATCGCCAGTGACATCGCCGAGCCGCAGCGTGGCGTGCTCCGCACTCAGGCCCTCCAGCCGATCCAGGTTTGTGCCCTGCAATTCCAACCTGAGCTCTTTCGCCCCGACATTCACTCGCAACGGCAGGTTCTCGATTTTCGGCGCCACCGGAAGCACGCGCACGGGCAGGTTCTGGGTTGACCCTCCGGTCTGCGCCAGAGCCAGCACGTATGCGCCGGCGCGGAAATGGTTGGTGTCGATCTCCACTTCCATGGACTGCTGAGGCCCGGCGCGCAAGCCCACGGGAAGGACATAATCGAGATCGGCAGGCGTGCTGCCGAGCCGGCCTGCTCTGCGGATGGAAACGCGCTCGACGAACTGGAAATCGCCGCCTTCCAGGTGCAACGGCACCACCCCTGCGCCATCTACCAGTGCGCCGCGGGACTCATCGGCGATCGTCACCGCCGCGGCATCCACCAAAGGCGCCAAGTGAAACTCCCCGGTCACCGCGGTTGTCCCCCAGTCCCACTTGCCTTCCAGACGATACGTTCCCGCCAGAGCGGCGCTTTTGCGGAGATCGAGTTCCAGCAGGCGGCGCTGATCGGAACGAATTCTTACGTCGACTGGCGCGCCGCCGCCCAAAAACGCCCAATCGCGGACCCGGTCCACTAAAGGCCAGTCCTCTGATTTCACCCTGACGGGTATGGTCGACCGCGCGCCGATCGGCAGCCAGGCCGGCTGCGCGATCGAAATTGGCGGCGGTCCGCTGTTCACCTCCCGGTGCGCCCAAAGGTATACGAAACGATTACGGGTGCCCGTCGTCTTGCGCTGCGCGCACAGTGTGAGGCCGTTATCGGCAGCCGGCTCCGTATAGACCGTGCGAAATTCCGTGTCTGGCATCAGCCATGATTTGACTACCGGCAGCGCGCCGCCCCCGGGCACGAATCCACCGGCGTTTTCGAAGAACGCTTCGGTGGCTTGGCCCATTCGTGTCGCGGATCCGGCGCGCTTGCCCACCCCGAGCGGATTGTAAGCCACCATCACGGGATTGAGCGCGCGCGTCAGGGCGAACAAGACCTGGTCGGAGGCACTCATGCGGGTCGGTGTGGCATCCACGTCCTCGTCGCTGTTGTCCTCGATCGCGGCCAGCGCTTCGATGGTGTCTTCCAGGTTCTCGGTTTGGTCCGCGTAGGTGGCGAGTTCCGACACCAGATCATCATCTTTCGAGACCAGCCGTGTGACTCGCTTCTCGTCCAGACCCTGCGGACCAAAAACCAGCAAAACCGATCCCACCGTAAACGGCATCGTCCATTCCGCGGTGCCGTCGAGCTCATGCTGCTCTAGAACCGTCACTCCCTCATTTGAAGCCGAGCCCGCGGGCACCACCACCAAGGCGATCCGCGCATTCTTTTTGATATCTGGCGGTACCTTCACGGGCGTCGCAGACAGCTTGTAGCCCTTGCCAATAGTATTCACAGCCCGAATGGGGAGCGGCGCGGCGCCGTTCGCGGGAGCCACCTTAATTAAGAAGGTCGCCAAAGGAACCGACTCGACGCAATTTCTAGGGACGCTGGCGCCGAAAACCGCCGGACAAAGCGCCGCTACCAGGAAACAGACAGATCGCATGCAACTTACCCTCAGGTTCCTCTTATGTTAGCTCGCGAGCCCCCCCGCAGTTTGCAAGTACCGTACCGGAGGTTTGGGTCACTCATCCCGTACCAGAACCGAGGGAAGAACCACTAATGTTTTTGCCGGAAAATGACGATCCTGGTTTTGGATGTCAGCAGCAGACGATTTAGTGCTGGTTGAGCTGATGCTCAACCGGTTTCGACGCCTGATCGGCGAGCTCCAGCGCGGCTCGATTACGCGCAACGATTTCCAGCCATGGGAGATCGAACTGCTCCTGGATTTCGAGACCTGCCAATTGGAACGAAAGCGGAAGTCCGATATTCTGCGGCAATACCAAAAGGCTGTCGAGCGCCAGATGGAAATGGGCGGCGGCCCTCCCATGAAGTTATCCGAGTATCTGCAAATGCGCGCCGCCAAACGCGAAGAGAATCCTACGTAAGGATCACGCGCCGTCCTTCAATGTGGTAATTGCCTTCGAGAACGATCCGAATCGCCTCGGAATAAATCCGGTGCTCCTGCTGTAGAATCCGCTGCGCCAGACTCTCTTCCGTGTCCTCACCTTCGACCGGAACCGCCGATTGCAAGATGATGGGTCCGGCGTCCAGGTATTCGTCCACAAAATGCACCGTGCACCCGCTCACCTTCACTCCGTACGCCAACGCCTGGTGCTGGGGGTCGAGACCGGGAAACGCGGGCAGCAGGGACGGGTGGATGTTGAGGATGCGATTCGGGAACGCGCGTACAAAGGTGGCGCTCAACACTCGCATGTAACCGGCCAGACAGACCAGGTCCACCTGGTGTTTCTGTAACTCCTGGATGAGCGACCGGTCATAAGCTTCCCGGTCGACACCTTTCGAAGGAATCACCACGCAGTGGATGCCGCGCTCTTCGGCCAGCGCCGCACCCCGGGCCTCCGCCCGATTGCTGATTACGACGGCGATCGAGGCTGCAATTTCGCCCCGCCCTATGCTGTCGGCGATGGCTTCAAAATTCGATCCGCGCCCGGAGAGCAGAATCGCCAGCCGTTTCATCGGTACTCCAGACGCGGCCGCCGCGGCCTGTGCAACACGACCTCGCCAATACGGAAGGGAGACTCACCCAGACGGCGCAGTATCGTTTCTGCCTTGGATTCCCGCCGTGCTGGCACCGCCAGGATCATGCCCACCCCTAGATTAAAGGTACGCCGATAGTCGTCATCCGGTATGTTTCCGATGCGTCGCATTACTTCGAACAAGGGCGGAACCCTCCAACTCCCGGCGTCGATGCTCGCGGCCAGGCCTTTCGGGAGCATGCGGGGCGTATTGTCCGTAATGCCGCCGCCCGTGATGTGAGCCGCTCCGTGCAGAAGGTTCGCTCCGATCAGCGCACGAATCGGTTTCAGATAGCTGCGATGGACAGCCAGTAGCGCATCAGCCACGCTGGCGCCGATCTCCGGCAAAACAGTTTTCGGCCCGTACCCCGCACGATCGAAAAGCAAGCGCCGTGCCAGCGAGTAGCCATTGGTGTGAAGTCCGGTCGAAGGCAGCGCCAGCAGTGCATCGCCTTTCCGCACCTTCCCTCCCGCCAGGAGTCCAGACCGTTCCGCCGCTCCCACGATGAATCCTGCCAGGTCGTATTCGCCTTCGGCATACAGGCCCGGCATTTCAGCCGTCTCGCCTCCAATCAGGGCGCACCCGTTCTGTTTGCAGCCGCGCGCAATCCCCGAAACCACCGCCGCGGCAACCGCCGCATCCAGTTTTCCGACGGCGAAATAGTCCAGGAAGAAGAGCGGCGTCGCGCCCTGCACCGCAATGTCATTGACGCAATGGTTCACCAGGTCTTCACCAACGGTGTCGTGTCTCCCGGTAAGGAACGCGAGTTTGAGTTTGGTGCCTACACCGTCGGCGGAACTGATCAATACCGGCCGGCGCAGTCCGGAGAGCTGATAGGCTGCGCCGAAGCCTCCTATGTCGGTGAGTACGCCGCGTGTAAACGTCTGCCGCGCGAATTTCTTAATAGAAGACACCGCGCGGTCGGCTTCGTCTATGTTGACACCGGCATCGCGATACAGGATTGGCTTTCGGGTTGACAAATCTCAGTATACGGCTTGAGAACGCACTTACTCCCCTACCAGGCGCTGAAAAAGCCCCAAACATCCGCTCGGTAACGATGTGATCGGCCGGCCATAACTGCCTGTGAACTCGATGCCGCGTTTCCGGGCCGCGCGCGTTAGCAAGCGGTTTTTCAGCAGCCCCCTAAAGGTTGTGGAAAAAAAGAGCGCTAATCGTTTCCTGCCGGAGTCGCGTTCGGCCGGCTGCGATCCGCCGAGTCCATCAGAATCGTGACTGGTCCATCATTCACCAGATGGACTTCCATCGTGGCTTGAAAAACTCCCGTTTCTACCGGGACCGATCCGCGCCGCGCTCCTTCGACGAACTGTTCGTATAATGCCAGCGCTCGATCGGGCGCTGCTGCACCGTCGAAGCTGGGACGGTTGCCGCGCCGGCAGTCGCCATAAAGCGTGAATTGCGAAACGATCAGCAGAGAACCGCCGGCCTCCGCGATGTTGCGGTTCATCTTACCGTTCTCGTCCGGAAAAATACGTAATCCGAGAAGCTTGCCCAATAGGTAATTGGCGTCCTGCTCGGAATCACCCCTCCCAAATCCAACCAACACCAGAAGCCCGGTGTTGATAGCTCCCACCGTTTCATTAGCTACGATAACCTGTGCCTTGCTTACACGCTGAATTACAAGTCTCATGGTATTCCGGCACTAAGAGAATTCCATAGCGTCGTCGGAGAACCTTCATGATATAGTATGCGGAGGTGAAAAATGGCCAGACCTAGAACCGTTGCAGATGTTACTACGCTACAGATGGCTCTGGTGGGTTATCAGATCGAGAGACAAAAGATCGATGACAAGATCAGAGAAATTGAATCTCAACTAAGAGGGAAGAGAGGGCCGGTAGCTTCCCCGGCCGCGGCTACTAAGAGAGCCGGAGTTAAACGCGTGCTCAGTCCTGCTGCGCGGCGCCGCATTGCAGCGGCGCAAAAAAAGCGCTGGGCAGAGCATCGCAAACGCGTGGCCCAATCCGGCAAGGAAGCCTAAGATCGCAACTTAGTCCGTTCCCAGCTCACATCCCAACCGAAGCGGGCAACAATGCTATCCACGGGACCTTCTGCCGCTATTTGTCCCCTTTCGAAGAAAACCGCCCGCTTACATAGGGCCGCGGCCAAGCGGCTGTCGTGAGTAATCACTATCTTCGATTGTGGTAACTGGGCGAGCAATTCCGCGAGCGATCGATGTCCAGGCGGATCGAGAAACGTTGTGGGCTCGTCGAGCACGAGTATCTCCGGCTCCATAGCGAGCACTCCAGCGATGGCCACCCTCTTCTTTTCGCCGGCACTCAGATGATAAGGCGCCTTGGATTCGGCGGCAGACATCGCTACCGTCTCGAGTGCGGCCCGCGCCTTCGAGAGTGCTGCTTCGTTTTCCATGCCTAAGTTGAGTAACCCGAACGCCACATCCTCGACAACTGTAGGCATAAACAGTTGATTGTCCGAATCCTGAAAAACAACCCCTAACTTGCGCCGGATTGCCGGCAGATTCGGCTTCTCGACCGGCAGTCCGCAAACCTGTATGCTGCCCTCGCCGCGAAGCAGGCCGTTCAAGTGCAGTACGAACGTAGTCTTCCCGCTTCCGTTTGGTCCGAGCAGCGCTACCGATTCGCCCGGCTCCATGCGGAAATCCACGCCGTTGAGGGCGAGCGTGCCATCCTCGTAGCGGTAAGAGAGACCGCGGACTTCGATCAAGGGACTCACGCCAGCGCCCTTTCCACCGCGAGGCGCATCGCGATCGGCGCCAGCGAAGCGACTGCCGTGAACAGCAAGTCGGCACGCTGAAAGCGCAACGTACGCAACGGTCGAAACCTGCCGTCAAACCCGCGCGCCAGCATCGCCCTGTGAATGTCTCCAGCGCGCCCATAAGAACGTCCAAATAGGACCGCCAGCGCGCCGGCCGATGCGCGAAACACCGGCCCTCCGAAGCCCCATTGGCGGCCGGAAACACCGCGCGCCACCGCCGCCTGATTCATGCGCTGTGCTTCTTCCGAAATTACGAAGAAATACCGATGGAGAAACTGACCGACATCCAGCAGGAACGACGGCGCGCCCATCGCCTCGAGGCCCCGCAACAGTACCGGCAGCGGCGTCGTGGAGGTGACCACGAGCACGGCCAAGGCCGAAAGGTAACTTTTCATCGCCAGGGGCGCTCCCCGTGCCGGATCCCCGGCCAACCAGCTCACAGCGGCAAAAACGGCCGAGAACGGCAGCACAATTCCCGCGCGCGCGAGCGCACCCCAAACCGGGATGCGGGCCCAGAGCAAGGCAGTCACCAGCAGCACCACCAGCCCCAGCGCGAACCAGGGAAGGCCGTGAGAGTCCGTGGCCAGGGCGATTAGAAATACGAGCAGTGCGACGATCTTGGCTCTGGGATCGCGATGATGTAGCGGGCTCGAACCACGCGCCCAGCGCTCCAGGGCCAGGTGCCGCAACTCACAGGCTCCTGCGCCGGGAGGCAACTCGTCCGATCACCAGGCAAGCTCCATAGATCATTGCGAGACCGAGGATGCCCGTGGATGCTTGCCGCAGAAGATTAACCTGCAGCGAGCCGGCATGCAGATTCAAAACCTTTTCGATGCCATCCGGCCCACTGGCCGCGAACAAAACCCCAACCGTCGCCAACAGCACCGCCGTCAGCGCTACGCCAGCCAGAACGGGAGACCGGCCGGGCCGCGGATAATGAATGGTTTTCGGTTGCACCTTTTCCAATGCCCTCAGCACTGCCAGCGTGATGGCTCCTTCCAGGATTGCCGAGACCGTAAACAGCGCGAGTGAGACGCTCAACACCGACCCGGGCATGCGGACGCCCGAGATCAGCAATTCTGCGAGCGCCAGGCACGCGCTCACCAGCACGGAAAGCGCTCCGCCGGCAAACACCGAGAATCCGCGCCATCGGGTTGCGCCCCAGATGTGAAATGGCAGATATCCGGCCAGGACCCCCATCACGGCCATGTTGGTGATGTTGGCGCCCAGCGCCAGAATTCCGCCATCCTGGAATACCAGGGCCTGGACGGCCAGAATCGCCACCATCACCATACTGGCTGGCGCCGGTCCCAGCGTGAACGCCAGCAGAGCGCCTCCAACCAAGTGTCCGGTCGTGCCCGGACCCACCGGGAAATTGATCATTTGGGCCGCAAAAACAAACGCCCCCAGCACTCCTAATAGAGGAACTTTGTTCTCTTCCAAGCTCCGTTGCGCGCGCCGCGTCAGATACACGACGGCTGGAGCGGCCGCCGCATCGAGCGTGGCCCACACCGGCGTTGAGAGAAACCCATCGGGTATGTGCACGACCTATCCACAGTAGCACGATCGCGAAAATCGTGTCACGAGCGGCGGAAATGGGCCGATGCTGTAAGATGTGACCCATGAGTGTGCTCAGCCGTATCGGCGTGGCCATCGACTCCGATCTTCTGAAGAAGTTCGACCGCCTGATCAGCCAACGCGGCTATACCAACCGCTCCGAAGCCTTTCGAGATCTAATACGGGACGAACTGGTCGAACGCATGTGGGAATCGCCCGACAGTCAGGTGGTGGGCACCATTACGCTCGTCTACAACCACCACGTCCGCATGCTGAATGAGAAGCTTACCGACATCCAGCACGATTTCCACCGCTCCATTTTGTCGACGTTACATGTGCATCTCGACCACGATAACTGCCTGGAAGTTCTGGTGGTGCGGGGTAAGTCGGCCGAAGTGCGCAAGGTAGCCGACGTCCTGATCAGCACGAAGGGGGTGAAGCACGGCCGCCTCAGCCTGAGCACCTCAGGCGCGGAACTCGAGTAAGTGGGGCAGACGATCGCCTTTTGTCGTCTGCCGTGGTCTCCGAAGACGACAGGCCACAAAAACGATGGCCCGTCCCACGGGATTCTGTCCTCACATGCGCTGTTCTCGGCCATGCCCTGCGAAGAGCGGCAAGCGTTACCCGCGCGCGTCGATCGTCTTCGATTCGCCCGCCAGCCAAGCCCGGCAGCGCGCATACAGCGCCTCGACCTCAGGCCCGGTCAGCCCGGGCATATCGGTCTTCACCGGGTAGCCGATCAGCGACTGTAGATACGCCAGGTGCCGGTACCCTTCCGGAAACCGCGCCAGGCGCTGCGGATCGAGTTCCAGCTTGGCGGCTGGGTCCACCGGATCCATGCGGTCCTTCTCATAAATGGGCTGCCGCAGCGAGAGTCCCCAGCTGCCATCGTCCATCTTGCGCAGGAAATCGCAGAACCGGCCGGTGCACACCACATCGCACAACACGTCGTGCACCTTGCCTCGCTGCGAAATGGTCATTTTGGTGAGCGCGATGGCGCGCGGCCCGTTGACCTCGATGGTGCTCCCGCCAAGAAAGTGCAGGATGCGAACACCCTTGGCGAACCCGGCCTGGCTCATCCCAATGAACTCTTCAAACGTCCCCTGGGTCCACGTGGCCATCATGCGGCCTTCCGGCGCCCAGACCGTGCGGAAGCGGTCCCAATCGTTGGCGTCGCGCCAGAGCGCCCAATTCTCGACCAACTCCCGGATTTTCAGCCGCTCGATCAATTCTTCGTTCATGTGACCGTCTTCTTCATCGCATCTTCGGGGACCGCACGCAGTTGCGCGTCTTCCAAACGCCTGGCTTCCTGCCAGGTGTAGATCATGCGGTGCAGCACCGTAAGGTTCGAGAGCACCGCGATCACCCACAACACCGCGGCCATGCGGTCGAACAGCGCGCCGATGATGATCAGCACGATGCGCTCGGGCCGCTCCAGAAATCCTACTTTGCACTTAGGAATGGTGCATTCGGCTCGGGCACGCACGTAACTCACCATCACCGAGCCGGTCATCACGATGGCCGTCAGCACGATATAGAAGAAGCGATTGATCGAAGCGTAATAAACCAGCAGGCCGACATACAGGGCCAAGTCGGAATAGCGGTCCAGAACCGAATCGAAGAAACCGCCGAAACGCGTCACGCGGTCGGTCGCGCGAGCCACGCGCCCATCCACCATATCGAACACGCCCGCGCCAATCACGACGGCCGCGCCCCAGCGGAATTTCCCCTGCGCAAACAAAAAGGCCGCCCACGCATTGATCACCAGGCCGAGAAACGTGAGTACGTTGGGATGAATGCGAGATAACGCCAGCCAGCCAACGATGCGGTCGATGATCGCGCCGAAGACATTCCCGATCAACCGGGTGTAGGTCATATCAATTTGCTGCGTCGTGAATGGTGGTGAGCTTCAGGATTTCGAGTTCCTTGGCGCCACCGGGGCTCGTGACTCGCGCCACATCGCCCACTTCTTTCCCCAGGAGCGCGCGGCCGATCGGCGAGGTTGTGGAAATCTTGCCATTCGCGGCGTCCGCCTCCTCGCTGGTGACCAGGTTGTACGTAATTTCCTCGTCGCGCTTCACGTCCAGCACGACCACCGTCGATCCGAGTCCCACTTTATCATGCGGGATCTTGGAAAAATCCACCATCGACATCTCGGCCAACCGCTTCTTCAATTGGTTGAGACGCGCGTTGACGAAGCCCTGGCGATCCTTGGCCGCATGATACTCGGCGTTTTCGCTCAGGTCTCCGTGCGCCCGGGCCTTCAGGATTTCGCGGGGAAGCTCGTTACGTAGTTCGTATTCGAGAGTGGCGATTTCTTCCTGCAGCTTCTTCTTAATATCGTTCATGGACTAGTAACAGTCCCCGGCTTCACATTATAGCGGACGCGGACCGGAGCGGCTCATGCCTCCTTCGCTCACAAGGGCGTGCAGAATCTCATCGGCCACATCCGCTGCCGCGCGCATCTCCACCACGTCGTGCACCCGAACGACGTGCGCGCCCCCCAAAACACTGGCGGCCACCGCCGCTGCCGTGGCGAATTTGGTTTCTTCGGCAGTAGGATGCGACAAGAACGCCTTACGCGAGGGCCCCACCATTAAGGGTAGATCGAAGGCGGCCAGTTGGCTCAACCGTCCCAGGATCAGAGCGTTCTGTTCCTTACGCTTTCCGAACCCTAGCCCGGGGTCGATCACCAGACGGGACTTGTCGATCCCCACGTGCCGCGTCCGGCTGACGGCGGCATCCAGATCGCGCGCGATCGTGCCCACCGGGTCCGGCATCGGCCCCAGCTTGCCCCAGGTCTCCGGCCGCCCGCGCATATGGTTCACCACCAGGCCGGCATTGTGGTTCGAGACCACCCGCGCCAGTTGCGGTTCGAACGTAAGACCCGAAGGATCGTTGATGATCTCCACCCCCAACTCCAGCGCCCGCTCGGCGATTTCGGCTTTGTAGGTGTCTACGGAAATGGGAATCGCCAGGCGGTCCTTCAGCCGCTTGAGCACCGGAATCAAACGGCGCATCTCCTCAGCCGCCGAAATCCGCTCCGACCCCGGTTTGGTGGATTCCGCGCCGATGTCCAGTATGTCGGCCCCCTGCTCTTCGAGCTCCAATGCGCGGGCGAAGGCGCGATCGGGCTCGGAGTATTTGCCGCCATCCGAAAACGAATCAGGGGTCAGGTTCAGGACCGCCATCAACACGGTCCGCTCGCCCAATTGGATATCGCGCCGCGCCAGCTTCCAGTAGAAGAGCTTTCGCACTAGACCACCACTTTGCGCCAGTTCTTCCCAACCTGAATCAGCAGTTCCGGACCGGCGTCGCGCAGCACCAACTCGGGCACCTTCCGGCCATTGATTTCGACCGCCCCGGCTTTGATCTTGCGTACGCCGTCACTCACCGATTCCGCCAGCCCGATCTTCGCCAGCAGCTTGTCCACGCGCAAACCGGCATCTACGCTAACGCCGTCCGGCAACGGCATCGTGGGAATGTCGGCCGGTACCCCACCCTGGCGCACCACGCGGTTGAAAACATCCGCTGCCTGCGCTGCATCCGCCGCCGAGTGGAAATCAGTCACGATCAACTTGCCCAGCGCGATTTTGGCCTCCATCGGATGCAGCTTCCCTTCCGCCACCTGGCGCTTCATGGCGTCGATGTCGGCCAGGCTCTTGTCCGTGAGCAGCTCGTAGTAGCGGTACATCAGCTCGTCGCTGATCTGCATCACCTTCCGGAACATTACCTCGGGAGCCTCGGTGATCCCGATGTAATTGCCCAGCGATTTCGACATCTTGTTGACGCCGTCCAAACCTTCGAGAATCGGCGTGGTGGCCACGATCTGCGAGGGCTGGCCGTAGTCTTTTTGAATTTCGCGCCCCACCAGCAGATTGAACTTCTGGTCCGTTCCCCCCATTTCCACATCGCACTGCAGCGCCACCGAATCATATGCCTGCGCCAGCGGATAGAGTAGTTCGTGCACGGAAATCGGAATTCCTTCTTTGTAGCGCTTGGAAAAATCGTCCCGCTCGAGCAGCCGCGCAATCGTGTACTTGGAGCACAGCCGCACGATGTCTTCATAGCGAAGCTTCGCCAGCCATTCACTGTTCATGCGTAATTCAGTCTTGGCCGGATCGAGAATCTTGAACACCTGCGTCCGATAGGTTTCTGCGTTCTGCGCGATGGCCTCGGCCGTCATGGGCGGCCGCGTGACGTTGCGGCCCGTGGGATCGCCGATCAGCGCCGTCGAGTCGCCGACCAGAAAAATGACCGTGTGCCCCAGGTCCTGGAAGTGTTTCATCTTGCGCAAAAGCACGGTGTGCCCCACATGCAGATCGGGGGCGGTGGCGTCGAAACCGGCTTTCACGCGCAGAGGCCGCCGCGTCGCTGCGGACATGATCAGCCGCTCGCGCAATTCCTCTTCGCGGATAATCTCCGCCATGCCTTTGCGCAGATAGGTTAGTTGCTCGTCGATCGTCATTCCAGTGGTGATGCGGGATCACCACCAAGTTAGCATGCACGTGCCGTCGGTTACCCCGCCAGCGTTTGGCGTAGCCGTATCGGTTATATATTTTAGGATTTTAGAGTCCTATAATATCTGTCTGTGCGCGCGCTTCGTTGGACGCTCGGCTGTGCATTCCTCGGTTTACTCATGTCGGCTGCCCGTGCCCAATCGACAGGCCCGTCCCAACCAGGCCCGGCTAGTGGCCCGACCACTCAATCACAACAAACTCCAAAGGATAACTTCGCGTGCGCCGATTCCGACACCTCTGCGCTTGACATTCCTATCCACGTCCGGCAGAAGGACTGCCTCTGGTTGAGCGGCGGCTTTTCCAATGCGCCTGGTAGCCTCGTCGGCTTGTCAGGATTAACTCGAAATTTGTTCGCTGTCGGGGAAGTCTTGAGCGTCAGCGTGGAACTGGGCGTGCGCGTCCGTAAAGCCCAGTTCGCCTTCACCAAGAACTCGCTCTTCGGTAAGCCAATCGAAAGTGGATTTACCGTGTACGGGCAACGGTTCCACTACAATCAGGCGCACGAGGCATCCATTTTTGCGTTTCAGTGGGACATTCCAGCCTTTGACACATTCACGCCAGACAGCCTGCTGAACTATGTTGCACATAGTTACGGCGGCGCGGCGTTCGCGCGATACAAGCCGCACAGTCATTCGCTATTCGAGCTTCGCTACGGCTATGATGTGTCTGATATCAAAGCCCTCACCGGTTCAACCATCGAATACTTCAACGCGCTCAGTTTTCAGAGTACTTCCGGGCCCAATACCTTAGACGAAATGCGGACCAGCAAGCTCACACCCACCTTTGCTTACAGCACTGTGGACAGCGCGGCCAATCCCACTCGAGGCGCCGCGATCGCCGTCTCCATGGGTATTGCCGGCCTGGGCGGCAATGTGAACACGGTTGAGCCGGCAATAGACGCAAGATATTTTCGTTCCGGTCTTAAGCGAGGGCACGTGATTGCCATGCACATCCGAGGTCGCATGCTTACCGGCTATGGCGACCGCGTTGCGCCTCCCTTCGATCGCTATTACATGGGCGGCGAGGATGATGTCCGGGGATTCGACAGTTGGTCGATAAGTCCGATCGCATACCTGCCCAGTGACGCAAGGATCAATGTCCTAAACGCCGACGGGACTCCTAGGACTCAGACAGTTGCCGATGCCAACGGCAATCTCACCTCGGTCAATGTTCAGATGTCCGTTCCCATTTACCGGCTCGTCGCTGTCGGTGGGGACACCAAAGCCGTTACAAATGTCGAATACCGCATCCCGCTCGGTGGCCCGTTTACCCTGGCGGTGTTCAGCGATTTCGGCGTGAACCGGCTGACGTTTCGGGACCAACTGCAACTCGCCGCCGCCAGAATCGACACGTTGAATGGAGCGTTCCCGCAGGCCGCTTTTGGCAATCATCCCATCGTTCAACCGGAGACAGACAGGATCCGCATGTCAACTGGTATTCAACTTCAGTTCCAGCCAAAGAGATTCAACGTGCCACTGCGTTTCTACGTTGCATACAACCCGCTAACCTATCGGGGATTTCTCCAGCCGCCACCAGTTTTGAATCGATCCTTATTTCCCAACCTGGCGACCTTTGAAGAAGCCAAAAATCTGTTTGAGCTGCCTACACTACTTTATGAGCGGCGCTTCATGTTTCGGTTCTCAATCGGACGAACATTCTGAGGGTCGACTTTCGCAGCGACCGGAGACACACTCCTTTCGCATGGCCCGCCACAAAAAGCGCTTTTTAGAACATCAGTTTCAGCGCGAACTGGATCTGCCGCGGTGCGTACGTGGTCCGAATCGTGCCGAACGCCGAACTCGTGCTCACCGGGCCGGGTAGTCCGAGGTTCGTGTGGTTGATTACGTTGAAGAACTCGGCGCGGAATTGCAGCCCCATGCCCTCACGAGGCAGATGGAACGTCTTGTCTGTGCCGAGATCCCACTGATCCAGGCCCGGCGCCCGAAACGCATTGCGGCCCAAATCGCCGAATGGTGCGCTGGCCGGGGGCGGAGTAAACGTATAGCCGGCGAAGTAAGTATTGATCAGCTGCGCCTTACTCTGGCTGATGCTCGCGCCCGACACGTTCGGGCGAAGAAAAGCTTCGCCGCGCCAGTCCTGCGTCAGCCCCGTCACGTCGTTGGCTGACGACGGCGAGTAATAGACGTCGATCGGGTTGCCGGTGTTGGCCGTATTGATCGTGTTGAGTTCCCAACCGCCGGCCAGCGCATCCAGGAACGGACTCCATTTTGCCCCGAATTTACGGCCCTTACCGAAGGGAAGATCGTACACCACGCTGGTGACGTTCATGAAGGTTACGTCAAAACTCGTGGGACCTTTCTCTTGCGCGAGGTTGTGGATGTTTTGCGGATTCGCAACCGAATAACCGGGGAATGATTCGAGCGCCTGCTCAGAATCGCCTAATGCTTTCGACCAGGTGAAAGAATTCAAGAAGTAGAGCCCGGCGCTGAAGCGATGTTCGAGACGAACCGAGAGTCCATTATAGGTATTCGATCCGGCAGGGTCGATCCACGTGATCGGACCAAAGCTCGGATCGGGGCGGCGCGCCTGGACACCCAGCGAAGCACCCGGCAGATTGGGAACGGCCTGGTTATAGTCGCCAATGATGGGCAGCCGCAAAGCGTGGTTACCGTTGTACGCTACTTCCAGCACGGTGTTCTTCATAAGCTCGCGCTGCACCGAGAACAGCCAGCTCTGAATACGCGGCCAACGCGTGTCTGAGGGGATATAGTCGATGTTGTTCGTGATGGGATTGAAGTTGCCGGGGGCCGTTAGCCCCGTGCTGAAGCTATTCTGCGTGGTGAGAAAGCTGGCGGGCACAGCCTGGCCGGCAGGAATCGACTGCACAATCGTCCCGTAAATCGCTGCGGGCCCGTTGATTCCCTCTTGCCCGCTACCCGGCCGATTGAAGAAGGAATAGCTAAGCCCATATCCGCCGCGCACCACGGTCTTCGGCGTTACCGTATAGGCGAAGCCGAGGCGCGGCCCGAAATCGTGATAATCCGGGTTTATCAGCGTGCGGTTGAAGATGCTGCCATTGGTGGCCTGAACCAGTTGGTTGGTTGCCGGATTGAAGTTCGCCCACAGGTTGTCGCGCTCCCATAGCGGCGTAGCGAATTCCCAGCGCAGGCCGAGGTTCAACGTCAGTTTCGGCGTTACCCGGTAGTCGTCCTGCAGGTACAACGAGTGCACGTACTGACGCGTATTGGTCACCAGATTATTGCCCAGCTGAATGGTGCTGGGTAGCCCGAACATGAAGTCCGCCAGATCGTAGCTGCTGGCAGCCGTGGAACTGGACGCGGCGCCCACCGGTTTGCTGAATTGCCCGCTATACGTGTCGGCGCCGTAAAGCGGGTTGATATCCAGAACTTCTGTGCGGATATCGACAAACTCGTAGCCCGCTTTGAGCGAGTGACGGCTCTTGACCCACGAATAGCTGAACTTGGGATTGAACGAGGTCGGATTCTGAAATTGCGGGTTGGTGCCTTGCCGGCCGAATGCCGAAAAGTTAGAGACGCTTTGCGTGTCCAACCCGCCGGTAAGGTTCGGAGTCGTCGGCAAACCCGGGATTCCGTAAAGATTCTCCATGCTGGGGCCGCCCAGGTACGGTGGTACCTTGCCGCCAAGCACGTGGGAAAACGCGAAGCGCGCGTCGAATAACTCTGTCGGCGTTACCGTCCAGGTATAGCCGATCGCTGCCTGTTGCTGGATGGCGTGGATGTACCCATTGCCGCCGCCACCCGAGGGTCCTGGAATATCCGGCCCGAAAAACTGCAGGTCCTTGCGCTGGCTGAAGCGCAGGAACGCGCTCATGTGGTCGTTGATCTGCCCGTCCAGCTTGGCATCATATTTATCGCTGTAGTCGCGGATCGGCAGCAATGCCTGGTAATTATTCGAGAAGCCCGTCGACGTGGGCGCAGGAAGATTACTCAAGACGGTGGCTGCGAATGGATTCAGCGCCGAGATCGGGATTTGTGTTCCGGCCGGGTACGTAACTCCCGTCAACGGGTCTCGTACCGCATCGGGCAGAATGCCGCTCCGCTGGTTGACGGTTGGGATCGTGTCGAAATTGAGATAGCTCTGCGTCTGGCGGTAGCCTTCATAGTCGCCGAAAAAGAATAGCTTATTCTTGATGATCGGCCCACCGATCGACACGCCGAACTGATTCCTGTGGAGCTGCGGCTTGACACCGCCAGTCGGCTGGAAGAAACCAATTGCATTGAGATCGGTGTTGCGCAGAAACTCCCAAGCCGTGCCGTGGAACTGATTGGTGCCGGAGCGCAGCGCGGCATTGATTACGCCGCCGCCCACGCGCCCATATTCCGCGCTGAAGTTGCTCGTCAGAACCTTGAATTCGGAAAGCGCGTCCGGCGATGGCTGCACCACTTCGCTCGCGTATCCCTGGTTGCTCGGCGAGTAAGCATTGTTGTCCAGGCCATCGAGCAGAAAGTTGTTATACGTGCTGCGCATGCCGTTAACGTTGATCGCGCCCTCGCGCGGAGTTCCGCTGGGGCTGAACAGAGCAGCCATCGGCGAGCGGTGCGTATTGGTGGAAAGCAGAGCCAGGTCTGCGTAGCTCCGCCCATTGAGCGGCAACTCCGCGATCTGCTGTGTGTTGATCACCTGTCCGTGCTGGCTCGAGTCCGTCTCCAGGGCCGCAGCCACACCGTTGACTTCGACCGTTTCCGTCACGGCCCCTACCTGCAACGTGACGTCCACGCGCTGGCGGGCATTCACGTCCACCCTTACATCGGTGGTGGTGAATCTCGTGAAGCCGGTAGCTTCCACCGTGATCGTATATTGCCCGACTTTAACGTTGAAGAAGTCGTAATTGCCGTTCTCGTCCGTGAGCGTTTTGGCCTCGATCCCGGTATCCTGCTGCAGCAGGATCACGCTAGCCCTCGGCACGCCGCCGCCGCTGTTATCGCGCACCGTACCGAGAACCTCCGATGTTTCAAACTGGCCGAACAGCGCCGGCGCAGAGATAACACAAGTAAGAAGCAGAGTTGTTCTGGCGATTTTGTTCATGTCCGCTAACCTGTCCCCTGATCATGCCAGCGGTGAATTGCGATGCTGTGACGGAAGCGTTACGGTTCGGTAACGATCGAAACTTCACTGTCCGCCGAAGGGGTGTGGGGTCAGCCCCATGGGTATGGCTTCTGGACGCTGGCAACTCTCGAATTGATCGCTGCTCGATTTCACTTTTCCGATAACGCCACTTAACGTCCACAATCGCTAGCCAGGCAGGAACCACATCCACGGTTCGCGTTTCTCGTCAAAACTGACGCCGATTTGGCCCGACCTCCGACCCAGACACTCGCTACGCGGACCTTGGATTTGCGGCCACGGGCAAGCTGGAGCGGCCAACATGCCTTCGGGCAGTCGGGCTAGAATGTGAATACCTGGGAAGCAAGAAAGGGTTCGATGCGGGAAGACTTGAGTAACGGTGTCGCGATTGTTACAGGTGCCGGGCGCGGAATCGGACGGGCTATCGCGGTTGCCC